>JAHJAR010000288.1 GCA_018814045.1 Planctomycetota bacterium
CAGAACCGGTCCCGAACTGGCCTGCATGGAAGAGCAGGGCATCGTCAGTTATCTGCCCGACAGCGGTCAAAACAGCGCGGCATTGGAAGGAGGTCGCCCCGATTCTGCAAACGCTCTCGTAACCGGATCTGCGCAAAGGTAAATTCGGCTGTCCGGAGTCCGTATGCCTCTCGGAAAGCCGCGGCGGAAATGAGCGGGCGCCTGATCGACCCAAGACCCCGCCGAGCCGAGCGGCGCAAACCGGGACCAAAAACACCTCGGCCGACCTATGTGGGCCAGGTATTCCGACAGCCTGGTAGGGGAGCGGTTGCGTTGCGGCGGCGCCGACCGGTTCTCGACACAACCGTTCCCTGACGGTCGCGGCTCTGAAGGAGTCGGGGGACAGGTTCTAGCCGAACGCCTGAGTCATGGCGTCGCCGATCGATGCCGGGCTATCAGCCACAGTGATTCCCGCTTCGCGCAGGGCGGCGATCTTCGACTGGGCCGTGCCCTCTCCGCCCGAGATGATGGCCCCGGCGTGTCCCATGCGCTTGCCCGGCGGGGCCGTCTGACCGGCGATGAACGCCACCACGGGCTTGGTGATGTGGCTGCGAATGTGCTCGGCCGCCTGCTCCTCGTCGGTGCCCCCGATCTCGCCGATCATCACGATGCCGTGTGTCTGCTCGTCGGCCTGGAACATGTCGAGCAACTCGATGAAGTTGAGCCCCTTGACCGGGTCGCCGCCGATGCCGATGCAGGTGCTTTGCGCGTAGCCGCGGACGGTGCCTTGCCAGACCGCTTCGTAAGTCAGGGTCCCGCTGCGGGAGATGATGCCGACGTTGCGCGAGCTGTCCGTGGGCGGCTTGTGGATGTACCCGGGCATGATGCCCATCTTGCACTCGCCCGGGGTGATGACGCCGGGGCAGTTCGGCCCGACCAGGTACGTGCCCTGGTCGTCGAGGTACTTGCGCGCCCGAACCATGTCCAGGGTCGGCACACCCTCCGTGATCAGCACCACGACCTTGATGCCCGCGTCGGCCGCTTCCATGGCCGCCGCGGCGGCGAAAGCGGCCGGCACAAACAGCAGCGAGGCGTTCGCCCCCGTCGCGGAGACCGCTTCGTGGCACGTGTTGAATACGGGCAGGCCGTGCTCGGACTTCGTTCCACCCTTGCCCGGCGTGCAGCCACCTACGACATTCGTGCCGTATTCCAGGCATTGGGAAACATGAAACGCCCCGGCCTTGCCGGTGATGCCCTGGCAAATCACGCGTGTGTTCTTGTCGACCAAGATGCTCATCGGTTCCGGTCCCTATGTTACGCCCGGCGTCGTCTCACCAGCGGCCCGCCCCTTGGACCGGGCCACCACTGTCGTGATCCGCTTATATCGCGCCGCGGACGCGAGGGAAAGTCGGCCGAGCGAGCGTGGAACGGGCTCTCGCACGACCAGCCGGTACATAGGCCGGACGCGACGCGGTTACCGGAAGTTGGGCACGCAGCGACCGCGCGGACCCGCTCCCAGCCCCGCCTAGCCCGGATGTCTCATGAACCACAAAGACACGAAGACACAAAAGACCGGGCAGCAACGACCTGGCGCAACAAGGTCCTGCCGCTTGGGTAAACCGTGTGCAACCGTTGGAATCCCGCGCAGCCCCGTCGGTCCCCCAGGTTCTTGCTGATCTTCGTGTCTTTGTGTCTTGGTGGTGAGAAACACGGGCTGGGTTCGTTGGGCGTTGAACCCGCCCCGCCAACACGGTAAAGTGAATGGTGCGCTTGGAGTGGGAAGACCATGCCCACGAGACCCTCTGCTCCGCCAACCTGGGTGTCATCATGAGAAGTATCCGACCGCTTGCGCTCACTATCGCAGTCCTGCTGGCCGTATCGCTGCTTCAGGCAACGGCCTGGGCCGCTGACGGCGACACCATCCACGCGGCCGCCCGCCGCGGTGACCTGCCGCGCGTGCAAGCGTTGCTGGACGGTGCTCCCGGGCTAATCAACGCTCGCACAACGGACGGCGAGACACCCCTGCAGTACGCCATCCTCGGCCGGCAGCCGGCGGTGGTCGAGTTTCTGCTGGCGCGCGGGGCGGACGCGAATGCCTCAGACGTACACGGCAGTACCGCCTTGCACATGGCCGCGGCCGCGCGCGACGCAAAGTTGATCGGGACCCTGCTGAGTTACGGCGCCGTGGTCGAGGTCGCCAATCAGCTCGGTGACACGCCGCTGCACATCGCCGCCGCACGCGCTCACCAGGCGGCGCTGCGCGCTTTGCTCATCGCCGGCGCCGACGTCAACGCGCGCAACACCCGCGGCCAGACGCCCCGCGACGTGCTCGGTGCAGCGGTACGCCTCCGCGACGCGGAGGTTGAGGGACTCATCGACGCGCTGGCCGATCTGCTGGTCGAGAGCTGGGCCACTTCGCAAACGCCGGCGGTCGGCGAGCCGCCGCCCACAGTGGCGGATGAGCGCGACGACGGTGTCGGACCGCTCACCGCCGACTACCGCAGCTACGCCGAGATAGCGCAGATTCTGCAGGACGCGGCCAGCGACTATCCGGACATCTGCCAGGTGCACGACCTCGGCCTGTCGTATCAGGGCCGTCACCTCTGGGCCTTGAACATCAGCGACAACGTCGGCGCCGAGGAGGACGAGCCAGAGTTCAAGTACGTCTCGACCATGCACGGCAACGAGACCGTTGGCAATGAGATGTGCCTGTTCTTCATCGATCTGCTGCTCACCAGCTATGGCGTCGATCCGGACCTCACGAGCCTGGTCGACGAGATCGACATCTGGATCGTCCCGCTGATGAACCCCGATGGCTATGAAGCGGGTACCCGCGAGAACGCCCAAGGCGTGGACCTCAACCGCGATTTTCCGGAGGGAACCAACGGCGACCCGAACACCACCGCCGGCCGCGCCCCGGAAACGGCAGTCATCATGAACTGGACGTTTGCGAGTTCCTTCACGCTGTCGGCGAACATGCACACGGGCGCCCTGGTGGCGAACTATCCGTACGACAACGACGGGATGGGCTCCGTTTTCTCACCGACGCCCGACGAGGATCTGTTCGTCTACATCAGCGAGCAGTATTCGCAGCACAACCCGCCGATGTGGAACAGCCCCTACTTCACGCACGGCATCACCAACGGGGCCGAGTGGTACGCCGTCGACGGCGGTATGCAGGACTGGCACTACCGCTACATGGGTGGCAACGAGGTCACACTCGAGCTGAGCAACACTTTCAGCCCGCCCTATTCGCAGATCCCGCAGTACTGGAACGAGAACCGCGACTCCATGCTCGCGTACATGGAAACTTGTCTGATCGGCGTACGTGGCCTCGTAACCGACGCCGTCACCGGTGAGCCCGTCTTCGCCACGGTCACCGTCACCGGACGCGACCACGAAGTCTACAGCGACCCGGACGTGGGTGACTATCACCGCCTGCTGCTGCCCGGCACGTACGAGTTGAGCTTCGAGGCCGACGGCTACGAGACGCTGTCCGTCTCGAACGTCACCGTCAATGGCGGCGACGCGACACGCCTCGACGTCCAGATGGCGCGCACCGTGGTCACGTACCCCAACGGCGGCGAGACGCTCTACGTGGACGTACCCACCACCGTGACCTGGGACGGCAACCCGACGGCCCAGTTTCACGTTCAGGGCACCGACAACTTCGGCGATGTGAGCGCGGTCACCGATGACTTCGAACGCACCAGCCTCGGACCGGACTACGCCACCGGCGGCGCCGCCGACTGGTACATCACGACCGACAGCGCCCACGGCGGCACGCGCTCGGCCCGCTCCGGCGTTATCGGCAACAACGCAACGAGCTGGATGACGCGCAATGTCGGCGGCGGGACAGTGAGCTTCTGGTACCGCGTCAGCTCCGAAGACACCTACGATTTCCTCAACTTCTACATCGACGACGAGCGCCAACTGCACCTCTCCGGCGAAATCGGCTGGACCTACTACACCACCACCCTGCCCGACGGACCGCACGAGCTGAAATGGGAGTACACTAAGGACTATAGCTGGACGGGCGGTTCCGACCGGACTTGGATCGACGATCTGGAGATCGCCGACGACAACACCGTTTGGACCGACATCATCGCCCTGACCGATCCCGGCGCGCTGGCCACGCCCTGGACGCCGACCACCGTCAGCAGCGACTGCAAGGTCCGCGTGCGGGCCTATTATGGGGGCGGTTCGTACGGCGGCTGGGATGAGAGCGACGCCACGTTCGAAGTCGTCGAAGGTTTACCCGGTGACCTCAACTGCGACAGCCTCATTAACGGCTTCGACATCGATCCGTTCGTGCTCGTGCTCGGCGACACCCCGCCCGATTACCCCGCGTACTACTCGCAATACCCCGACTGCGACCACATGCGCGCGGACTGCAACGGCGACGGTGACATCAACGGCTTCGACATCGAGGCGTTCCTGGAACTGCTGGACTAGGTGACCGTGCGCCAACATGGGCGCCCCAATCAGAGCCCGAAGCGCAAGCGAGGTTCTCGGTCCCGCTAGCAAATCGAGCGCGGAATCCTCGCTTGCGCTTCGGGCTCGGTTCGTGGCGCGGCATCCTGCACGACGGGTGGCGCGGCTGTGTCAGCCGTGATCCAGTAGTCACACCTCGGCGATCGCGGCCTTCAATCCTGGCAGAGCTCGCCTGATAGTCTCGCGATCGACGCAGAATGCCAGGCGAATGTGCCCCGGCCGACCGAAGCCGCGCCCCGGAACCGCCAGGATGCGCTGCCGCATGAGCACGTCGCAGAACGCCGCATCGTCGGGAATCGGCGTCTTGGGAAAGGCGTACAAGGCCCCGCGTGGCATTTGCAGATCGTAGCCGTACTCGCGCAGCGCGTTGCACATCAGGTCGCGGTTCTGCTTGTAGAAGCTGACGTCGCACAACGCGTCCGCGCAGCGTCCGACGACGCGCTGCATCAACGCCGGCGCGTTCACGAACCCCAGCGTACGGTTCAGCATCGTCAGCGCCCCGAGCAGCAGCTCGCGCTCGGGCACCGTCTGTGGCACGCCGACGTAGCCCATCCGTTCACCGGCGATGCTCAGGTCCTTGGAGTAGCTGGAGACGACTATTGAGCGCGGATAGTGCCGAACCGGCGTCGGGCACCAATCCAGATCGTAAATCACCCGCCGGTAGGGATCATCCGTCACCAGGTAGATGGGGTGCTGCGGGCCGTCATGGCGGGCCAACACGTCCGCCAGACCACGGCAGACGTCGTCCGGATACACGGCACCACTCGGGTTGTTGGGCGAGTTGACGATGATGGCGCGGGTGCGCTCGGTAATGGCGGCCTCGATCGTCGCCAGATCCGGCAGGAAGTGTTCGTCGGTTTGGACGAGCACCATCCGGCCGTTGGCCTGCTCGATGTAGAAGCGGTATTCCGGGAAGAATGGCGCGAGCACGAGCACTTCGTCACCCGGATTGAGGATGGCTCGCATGACCACGTTCATGCCACCCGCGGCCCCCGTCGTCAGAATAAGCGAGGCCGCGTCAAACTCCAGGCGATACTCGCTGCTCATGAAACGCGCCAAGGCGGTCCGCGTCTCATCGAACCCAACGTTCGGCATGTAACGGTGCCGGGCCGGGCAGCGCTCCTCGGCGACCGCCGCCAAGGCCTCGAAGAAGGCGTCGGGGGGCGTCGCGTTCGGATTACCCAAGGAGAAATCCTGCACATTCTCCGCACCGAACTCGGCCTTGAGCCGACGGCCCTTCTCGAACATCTCTCGAATGAAGGACGCGGTCTGCAGGTCCGCGACGACCTTCTGCGCAACGGCAGAGCTGGCCATAGTCGTTCCCCTGGTGTCATGCTGTCCGACTACGCTGGTGTCTCACCCGCCGGACCCGCGGCGGGCCCACGCCCCCGTAGTCTAGCCGCTGTACGCGCCGCCCGACTACCCCGCGCAAACCGACGACGTTCCGTGTACCCGACCAACAGCGCGGCGCACGCGGCTACCTTTCCTTGACGTTAACGGGATTTGTGCCCGCCCGTGCCACCCGGCGATTATTGGCCCGTGCGCAGCAGAGCGTAATCGATCCGAAATCCACCGACGGCATCCGGATCTGCGACGAACGTGAATATGAGTTGCGATTCGCAGCTATAGTCGATCCCCAGCAGCTTCTCGATACCTTGCCCCGTCCCCACCGTCGGCAGCGCCGCATCCGCCGCGTCGGCCGGCGCAGAAGAGAAATGCACGACCGTCGAGAACGCGTCGGCATCGAAAGACGGCGTGTCGTTTGCGCGCACATCCAAGACCCGGTCCAGGTAGGCCTGCGTGCCGATGGCCATGTTGCGCCGGCAGGTCAGCAAGGCCACATCGCTCACCGTGTTCCCTTCCAACCGGAGCTGATAGAGTTCCGTCGCGCCCGGTGTGCGATCCAGGTCGTCCCACGTTCCGAACGAGAATGACGCCCGATAGGGCGTGTCGTTGACGAACGTCACCGCGATGTTCCCAGCCCGTTCCTCGGTCAGATAGTCCCACAACTCGGCCGTGCAGCCGCAGAGCGGCAACACCACCGCGGCAACCACCAGGAGCGAGCTGACACCTGCGACAGCGATTCTGCCCTTCATCCGAGTGCATCCTCCGAAGCGTCACGACACCGGCCGCCGCCGCCAACGTCTGCGACAGCGCTTACCTTATCGGCACCAGCGCGCGGTCGAATCTTAACTGCTGCCGCGTCGGCCCGCCAATCCTACCGCCAACGGTCTCCGAGTCGCGGGCCGGCGCAGCCGGCTCCGGCCCCCGACGGGCCCGGCAAACCGCGCCCCGCGTGCCCAGCAAGGCTTGACGGAAGCTGGTTGCGCCAAATAATGCCAATGCCCGCGTACGCTTCTGCGCAGGCCGGCGTTGATCCGGTCAACGTGGCCGGCCTGACAGCCGATAGTCTTATCGGCTGTTGCTTCCAACCGCAGCGTACTGGCATACTTGCGAGGGACAGCATGCGGACCCGATTGCTCGTCATTACAGCCCTGACCTGGCTCCTCGTCGGCGGAACCTGCCTGCCGCTGTACGACGGAACCATCGAAACGCCGCAACCCAGCACCGAGCTCGCCCTCTCGCTTCACGCCCCCTCAGTCGATCGAACCGTCCCGCAAGGCACCCTCGTGAACGTCGAGTGGAGCGGCGCCAACTACACCGGTTCACCAGCCACGGTGACGATCCTGGTCGAATCACGCCCAGGATTCGTCGAAACCGCGATCGCAGAGAACTTGACTGTCTCCGGCGTGCAGCCGAAGGCCACGCTACAGTGGGACACCACCAGCTTTGAAGCCACACAGTACGCCCTCATCGGCCGTATTGTGGCCGGCGCCAAAACCGCCAATGCCTCGGCTACCGGCAAAATCACCATCGACGGGCCACCCTCGTTCGAATTCACCGCCCCCTCTGCGGACACGACGCTCGAAGCCGGCGGGACGGTCACGATCCGTTGGCGCGGCAGCGACGTCAACGGCGGCGCCACAGTGCGCATCGGTCTCGACCCCGATACCGATCACGGCAGTGCGAACGAGGTGTTCATTCACGAGGCCGATTTGCCCACCTCGACGGAATCCGATTCCATCGACTGGGCCGGTGCGGATACGGCCGGTGGGGTCGTCGAGGCCGGAACCTACTATGTCTTCGCCCTCGTCGATGATGCCGTGAATCCCACGCAGATGGTCGACGGGCTCGCCCGGATCACGGTCGCCGAGGAGGAAGAGGAGGAAGACCCCGTTACTCTCAGCATCATCACGCCCGAGGCCGACGTCGAGTTCCTCAGCGCGGCTGATCCGCTTGCTTTCGAATTCGGCGTCAACGAGGCCGAAGACGTTCTTATCGACATCAAGATCGACACTGACGACAACCACGCCAACGGCAACGAGCAGGTCATTCTGTCCCAGCGCCTCGTCACCGCCGGAACCGAGACCGACACGTTCGACTGGGACGGCACGGATGCTTCCGGCGCCGCCCTCGCGGACGGGATCTACGCGCCCTTCCTCGTGCTGAGCCGCGGCAGCGGCCAGCCCGAGACCGCCAACGGCGGCATCCTCATCTACCGCCGGACATCCGCGAACAGCGCCCCCAGCCGCCAGACATGGGAGAACGGCGGCACTTCGTGGACCCTGGTCGAACCCGAGACGAGCCCCTCTGCCCGCAGCGGACATGCACTCGCCTTCGACAGCGCACGCAACGTGACCGTGCTGTTTGGCGGCACCGACAGCGAGGGCAGCAGCGCCCAGACTTGGGAATGGGATCGCACCGACTGGACCGAGCATGAAGTCGCCGGTCCCGACGCCCTCGTCGATCACGCCCTGGCATTCGACGCCCAGCGTGAAGTCACTCTGCTCTTCGGCGGGTCGCGCGGCGGTGTGGCACAGAGCGAGACATGGACCTGGGATGGCACGACCTGGACCCGTCTCGACGTCGCCGGGCCATCCGCGCGCCACAGCCACGCTATGGCCTACGACTCCGAGCGAAATGTGGTCGTCCTCTTTGGTGGCACCGATGGCGTAACTCGCAACGCCGAGACCTGGGAGTGGGACGGCACCACTTGGACACAGGCAACCACGCCGACCGCCCCCTCCGCACGCGAGGCCCACGCGCTGGCCTACGACGCCGACCGGCAGGTCACTATGCTGTTCGGCGGACTGGATGCCGACGGCGTGAACGGCGAAACATGGACCTGGGACGGCAGCGAGTGGACCAGCAACAACCTCGAGGAATCCCCTTCTGCTCGCCACGGCCACGCTCTGGCATACAACGCCAGTCGCCGGGTGGTTGTGCTTTTCGGCGGCGCTGCGGGAGGCCTGGCGAACGCCGAGACATGGCACTGGAACGGCACGACGTGGACACAGCAGGAGTTCGACACCAACTTCGCCGCCCGAGTGGACCACTCTATGGTCTACGATTCCGATGGGCAGCGTGTAGTGTTGTTCGGCGGTGAGTCGGGACAGCCGCTGATCGCGCTGCAAACGCCCGCCGCGATCCGGACCGTGAGCCCGGGCGACTACATCAGCATCCAGTGGCGCGACGATGACCCGACGGGTCTCGCCACGGTCCGCCTTACAGTGGACGACGACCGGACCCCCGCGGAAGCGACCGAGACCGACGGCGCTGAGATCGAGATCCTGGCGAACCGTGAGGCTGCCAAGGACGGCGTGCTGGACAGCTATTCCTGGCAGGTTCCATCCACGCTAACGCCGGGAACCTACTACTTCTTCGCCTACATCGACCGCAATGGCGCGGCCCCCTACGACCACAATTCGGTAGCACCGGCGATCATCGTGGTCGAAGACCCGACGCAGCCTTAGTGTTCTGTCTCAGAAGTCCATCGCATAAGCCCGGTCGACGAGCCGCGGGCCTGAAGCCCGCGCGGCGCCCCGCACGTAAGGTCTTACAATTTCACGGCTTACCAGGCTCGCCGCAGCGGCTTCGAGCGTTGTAGTGTTAGGGCGCGACGCACGCCTCCACCCGCCCCGGGGAATGTGTCCACCAAGCGTCTGTTAAACAGCTAGCGAATCTGCTTGACACCTAAAACATTTGTGCGCATAATCCCGATGATTGATTAGTAAAGCAGGCGTGGAACTGATCGATGAATGCATGAAGGATCCTCGCGGAGTCCAATGTGTCGCTCGCCAGCATTGCTGCAACCCAGACGGTCAGGATAACGGGCATCCGCGGCAGCGGGGCCATTTCCTACCGCCTCATGGAGATGGGCCTTATTGAGGGTGCCGAAGTCCAGGTCATCGGGCGGGCACCCCTGGGCGACCCGCTCCAGGTGCGGCTGGGCGACTACCGGCTTTCACTGCGCTGTGGCGAAGCCGAGTTGATCGAAGTATCCGAGCTGTAGGCTGACGCGGCGACGGCCTCAAACCGACACACCGCTTGCCTTCCCCTTCTGGCGCAGGAAACGACCGGTGGGCAATTCTCTCCGCCCCAGATGGTGAGTTATCGGTCGACCAGGAAGCGCAATGGGTAACACCGCCACGACCGCGGTCGTCGCCTTGGTTGGCAATCCCAATTGCGGAAAGACCACGCTCTTCAACGCCCTGACCGGCTTCAAGCGCATCGCCGCCAACTACCCCGGTGTCACCGTCGACATCGGCCGCGGTCCGATCCGCGGGATGAGTCGGCCGGCGGAGGCGCTCGACCTGCCTGGGACTTACAGTCTGGCCGCCACTTCTCCGGATGAACTCATCGTCGCTGACACCCTCTGGGGCCGTTTGGCTGGTGCGAAACGGCCGGACCTGATTCTCGCGATCGCGGATGCCTCGAACATATCGCGCAACTTCTACCTGGTGAGTCAGCTTCTGGAACTGGGGCTCCCGGTGGTGATCGCCCTCAATATGATCGACGTAGCCCGCTCCCGCGGCTTGGAGGTTGATGTCGCTCAACTGTCTGAGCGACTCGGTGTCCCGGTGGTGCCGGTTGTGGCGACGAGGGCGGATACGATTCCGCCGCTGACCGCCGCGCTGTCATCCGCCCTCGACTGCTCAGCCCCGCCGGTCCAGACCGATCTGCCCGCCGACCTGAGGCGTGAGGCCCACGCGCTGGCCGAGCGCTCCCAGGGCCGCATCCAGCCCGCCGAAGCGGTGCGCGTCCTGCTCGACTGCGCGGGCGATGAGTGTTGTGCCGAGCGGCGTTATCTCGCGGCGGGTGGCCAGCGCGCACCGTTGCGTCAGGCGCGCGAGCGTCTCCGTGCCGCCGGCATCGACGGTCCCGCCGCCGAGGTTCGGGCGCGCTACGCGTGGATCAACCGCCTGCTGGAGCCGGTGGTCAGGCGACCGGACAAGCCGGTCACGACCTGGTCGGACCGCCTCGATCGCGTTCTCACCCATTGGCTGTGGGGCGGCTTGATCCTGTTGGGGGTGCTGGCGCTCGCGTTTCAGGCCATTTTCGCCGGCGCCGGTCCCCTGATGCACGCCATCGATGGCCTGTTTGCCTGGCTCGGCCAAGCGATCGGCGGGCTGCTGCCGACGGGTGTTGCCCGCAGCCTGCTGAGCGACGGCATCATCGCCGGCATCGGCGGCGTACTGGTTTTTCTGCCGCAGATTCTGATTCTGTTCCTCTGCGTCGCGGTGCTGGAAGACTGCGGCTACATGTCCCGCGCCGCGTACATGATCGACCGCCCGATGCGCGCCCTGGGGCTGAGCGGCCGGGCATTCATCCCGTTGTTATCCTCCTTTGCCTGTGCGGTACCCGCCATCATGGGTACGCGCGTGATCGCCGATCGCCGCGAACGTTTCGTGACGATCATGATCGCCCCGTTCATGAGTTGTTCGGCCCGGCTGCCCGTCTACGTGCTCATGATCGGCGCGTTCGTCCCGCGCGAGACGTACCTCGGCGGGTGGGCCGGACTTCAGGGCCTGGTGATGCTGGCCATGTACCTGGTCGGGGTTGTGGTGGCGATTCCCGTCGCCTGGCTCCTGAGAAAGACCGCCTTCGCCGGCCCGCCCACTGGCTTCATGCTGGAGTTGCCTACCTATAAGCTCCCCGGAGGCCGAGTGGTTCTTCAGCGTGTGTACCTGGGCGGCCGCAGCTTCATCGTCCGGGCCGGCACGATCATCCTGCTGGTCAATCTCGTGGTCTGGGCGCTGGCCTATTTCCCGCACAGCGCTGCCACCGAGGCGGCGATCGAGCAAAGGGCCCGGGCCGCCGGCTGGGATGAGCGGACCGCCGCCGCCCGACTGGCCGCCGCCCATCTGCGCGAGAGCTATCTGGGCCGCATGGGCCGGGCAATCGAGCCGGCTATCAGGCCGCTGGGCTGGGACTGGCGCATCGGCGTGGGAGTCATAGCCTCGTTCCCCGCCCGCGAGGTGATCGTCGCGACGCTCGGTACCATCTATGGCCTGGGCGGTGACCAGGCCGAGGATTCCGGCTCGCTGCTGGACGCACTCAAAAGTGCGACCTGGCCCGAAACGGATGAGCCCGTCTTTAACCTCCCCGTCGCGCTGTCGATCATGGTCTTTTTCGCGCTCTGCGCACAATGCTCGGGCACGCTGGTCGTGATGGGCCGCGAGATGGGGTCCTGGGTCTGGCCGGTCGTCTCGTTCTTGAGTATGACCACGCTCGCCTACGGAGCGGCGCTCGTCGTCGCGCTCGTCACCCGCGCCGTCGGCCTCTGATCCGCGCCGCGCCCTGCCCCACCAGCGCTACGCAACCAATTGGCAGCCGGCGGTTGCCAACGTATAAGCAGAGACCAGAGCGTTTCTAATTCAGACGTAGCGGCCGGTCTCCGTGCCGGCCGTAGAGTCCTCTGCACGAGACCACGTCGGGCACGGAGACCCGATGCTACACCTGATCTGAATCCGCTCTGGCCACACGGGAGCACCTCCGATGCGAGAGCTTCTGACGTCGACGACACTATTGCTGTGCCTCGGGGCGTGCGTTGCCGACTGCGCCGACGCCGCGCCGGCCACGCCTCCGCCGCAGGATGCGCAACGCGCCGCCACGCCGCCGTCTTCGCAGCCGGCGCCGACCAGCGGTGTGCCTCGCCCGCTGGTTGTCGGCGACCAGGCGCCACCGATCACGGTCACCACCTGGCTCCAGGGTCCCGCGCTCGCCCTCGAAGCGGCTGGTGGACCGAAGGTCGTAGTCCTGCTCTTTGTGGCCACTGAATCCGAGCCCTGCCGGGCGAGTCTGGCGGAACTGGACCGGCTGCACAACGAGTACGCCGCGCGCGGCGTCGCCGTGATCGGCCTGGCTGCCGAGCCGGTCGCTCAGGTGGGCGCATTTGTGACGCGTTTCGAACCGGCGCTGCGTTGCCGCCTGGCCGCCGACCGCGCTCGGACGACCACGGCGGCTTATTGCGACGCGGTCGGCGTCGGCTTCGTGCCCTATGCGTTCGTGATCGGCCCGCAGCGGCAAGTGGCCTGGCACGGCCACCCCCAGCAACCGGAGTTGCGGCAGATTGTGACCGAACTCCTGTCCGGCACATACGACCGCGAGCGGGCAAGCCGCCTGGTATCGCGTGCGCGGAGTGTGCACGAGCTCGAGACGACGTTTCGCGACGCCTGCGCTGAACAGGCTTGGCACGCCGCCCTGCTGGCACTTGACGCGCTGCTGGACAACGGCGCACCTCCGCGGCGTCTGCTGCGCTACAAGCTGTCGATCCTCCTGGGTGAGTTGGGACAAGTGGCCGAAGCCGAAGCTCTGGCGCGCGAGCTCCAGGAGCGCTATGCCGATGATGCCGCCTTCCTGAACAGCGTCGCGTGGGATGTCGTCAGCGATCCGCGCCTGTATGTCCGCGCTCCGGGCATCGGGTTGCGCCTGGCGCGGGTGGCCTATCGCGCCAGCGCCGGGAAGCAGGCCGCCGTCGCGGACACGTACGCCCGGGCGCTGTACGTGGTCGGGCGAGTCGATCTGGCCGCGCAGATGCAGCGATGCGCGGTGGCGTTGTCATGGGACGAGCAGAAGGAGGCACACCAACTCACGCTGGGCTTCTACGAGCGCTGCCTGAGCTTGCAGGCCGAAGTCGACGCGGAGCAAGCACTGCGCAAGGACCAGGACTGAGCCGCGCACGATGATCGCCTGACGCCGTGCTGCCAAGCGGCTGTTCGCCAGCCGCGCGCCTTGCGAGTCGCCCCACCGCCGCGTAGCTTGGCCACCATGAAGCCGAAAGCACTTGCTGGCGTCCGGACGTCGTCCTCGATGCGTCCGGCACTGGTTCTGCTCGCTGCGGTCTTGCTGAGCGCCGTGGCCGCCGCCCAACTGGTTCGCCTGGCAAGCCGGCTGCCGCTGAGCCAGGCTCGCCGCCTGACGTCGGACAACATTCGCCGCGGGTTCCAGGCCGCCTCCTCCTCGCGCGAGACGCGTCAAGCCATGAGCCTCGCAAACGGCAGCAACATCTTCACCGCCGCCCTGATGAGCGCGTCGGTACCGGAGACGTTGCGCGCACAGTTGGGAGAGCTGTCGCTTCACGTCACCGACACGCAGTTGGGACGCCTGCAACAGGCCGCTTTGGCCATGCTCGAGCTGGAACGCGGCCGACGGCCAGTGGCGGACTGGTGGCCCGCGCTGCAACCGTATTTGTCCGGGCTCGACCGGGCCACCTTTGGACACCTCCAATCCAAATACAACGCGCACGCAACCACAGTCATGCGCTCGCTGGGAATCGACCGCGGCACCGCCGCCGAGTTGGGGCGCTTGCGGGCCGGCTACCCACACGGCCCCTTCCTCCAGTTCTTCGTCCGCCGGATGCAAGTCGTGGCCGACACGGAGCGCGCCAGCGGCAACGCGGCCGCGGCACGGACATGTGAGCACATTGTACGGAGCCTCTTGCGTCAGTGGGTGCTGGAACCGGGGCCGGCGGGCCTGGGGCTGCTGGCGGCTGATCTGCTGGCCCAACAACTGGGCGGCGACGAAGCCACCACCCGTCCCGCCGCGCTGGCCGATTTGGCCGCGCAGTTGCGCCGTTGGCGAGCGGCGTACCACCGGGCCGCACAGGAGCGACCGGTGGCATTCCTCGCACCAACCCGCGAACCGGCCCTCTGCCCCGCAGAGCACCAGCGCCTGGTGGGCTGGCTGGCCGTGACGATGTGGCTGGCTGCTACGACCTTCGGAAGCGCATTGCTATCCGTCGCCAGCGCGTGGTTTTGGTTGAAACGCCCCGCCGGCGCCGGATCGAAGAGAGGCACGCTCATTGCCGCCATGGGAGTCACGACTCTGGCGGTTGCGGTGGGCCTGGTTCTCATGCAGGCGTGGCCCGATCT
Source organism: Planctomycetota bacterium (assembly GCA_018814045.1). GTDB lineage: Bacteria > Planctomycetota > Phycisphaerae > UBA1845 > Fen-1342 > JAHJAR01. The sequence goes on from JAHJAR010000288.1 coordinate 14,688, forward strand.
GATTCGGGCCGACCTCAAGCGCGAATGGGTTCTGGCGTCGCTGACCACCTGGCCCCGGCAGTTGCTGCTGGGCGTCGGCTTCGCCCTGGCGGTGGTCACCCTGGTCGGCCTGCTTGGGCGCGTGCCCGACGCCGGGCCGACGCGGCGCGCCCCGCGTCTGGCTGCCCGTGCCGCGGCCGCCTGGCTGATGCTGGTGCTGGTGCTGATGGTGTGTACGGCGTTCAGCGCCCGGGCGCGGGGGCAGTACGAAGCGGCCGTCGCCGCCGCGCTCGACAACGACGACTACACCGCCGTGGCCGGTCCGGCGGCCGACGTCTTGCTGGACGCGCTGCGCGCTTGGAAACCGTGAGCGGCCTGTGGTACAAGTTCGGCGTGGCGGCCACCTCGCGGCAAGCGCCCGGTCGAACACGAAGGATTGATCAATGAAGACCATCATCGAGCCGTTTCGTATCAAAGTCGTCGAGCCGATTCGTATGACCACCGCTGAGGAGCGCGAGCGCATTCTGCACGAGGCGGGGTTCAACCTCTTCCTGGTGCATGCCGACGACGTACTGATCGATCTGCTGACCGACAGCGGAACGGGCGCGATGAGCAGCGAGCAGTGGGCAGGCATCATGCGTGGGGACGAATCGTACGCCGGTGCCAAGAGCTGGTTCGTGCTCCAGGAGCGGGTCCAGGAGATCACTGGCTTTCCGCACGTTCTGCCCACGCACCAGGGCCGCGCCAGCGAGCGCATCCTGTTCGAGCTGCTGGGTGGGGCCGGCAAGATCGTCCCCAACAACAACCACTTCGACACAACGCGGGCCAACATCGAACACACCGGCGCCCAGGCGGTCGACCTGGTCATCGAAGAAGGCCGGCAGCCCACCAACCGCCACCCCTTCAAGGGCAATATGGACCTCGGGCGGCTGGAGAACCTGATCAAAGAGGCCGGCCGCGACCGGATACCGGTCGTGATGATGACCATCACCAACAACAGCGGCGGCGGCCAGCCCGTCAGCCTCGAAAACCTCCGCGCCGTGCGCGAGATCTGCGATGAGCACAAGCTGCCATTTTTCCTCGACGCCTGCCGTTTCGCCGAGAATGCCTGGTTCATCAAGCAACGCGAGCCCGGTCAGCAGGATCGCGGTGTCCGCGAGATCGTGCGCGACGTGTTCAGTCTCGCCGACGGGGCAACCATCTCGGCCAAGAAAGACGGCTTGGTCAACATCGGCGGCCTGCTGCTGCTGCGCGACGAGGAACTTGTCCGCCAGGCCGACGAGCTGCTCATCCTGACCGAGGGGTTCATTACGTACGGCGGGCTTGCTGGTCGCGATCTCGAAGCTATGGCCCAAGGGCTCGAGGAGGTGGTCCACGAAGACTACCTGCAATACCGCATCCGCAGCACCGCGTATCTCGGCGAACGTTTGCTCGCCGCCGGCATACAGATCGTCGAGCCGCCCGGCGGCCACGCCATCTATGTTGACGCCAGGGCCTTCTGTCCGCACGTTCCGCCCGAGCGGTTCCCCGGGCAGGCCCTGGTGATTGCCCTTTATCGCCACGCCGGCATTCGCGCCGTCGAGATCGGCAGCGTCATGTTCGGCCAAGGCAGCAACACGCCGGCAATGGAGCTGGTCCGGCTGGCGATTCCGCGGCGGGTCTACACGCAGAGCCACATCGACTATGTGATCGAAGCGATCATCGAGGTTCATCAGCAGCGCGACCGTATCCGCGGACTGGAGATTACCTGGGAGCCGCCGTCCTTGCGGCACTTCACTGCCCGCTTCCGCGAAGCCTAGCCCGCGGTCCACGAATCGGCGCGGCGCGCGGAGAACGCCGCGGCGGTTGCGACGGCCGGCGCACTGAAGTCAAATAGACGTGTGGCGCATCGGAATGCCGTCGGTCACAGCAAGCCCGTGCACCTGGTTCGGTCCCGCTCGGTTCTGTGGAGACTTGCGATGACACGGATCTACATTCCCCTGCTGGCGGGCCTGCTGCTCGCCGTGCCGGGTTGCGGCCCGAGCGGCAGCGGCGTTCCAAAGACGGAATCGCGCGTGTTGCCCGCGTTCAACGAGATCGACTTCCGTGGCCTGGGGCGCATCGAGGTGAGCGTCGGAGAGGCGCAAGCGCTCGAAATCACCGCTGATGACAACCTGCTGGCGCTGATCGAGACGCGCGTTGACAATGGCCGGCTGATCGTCCAACCGTTGGATAAGCGCCTGCGTCAGAAGGTCAAGCTCAGCCTGTCCATCACCGTGACCGATCTGAAGTACTTCTGCCTCACCGGCGCAGCAAATGTGGATCTGAGCGGCATCGACAACGACAATCTGCGCATTCAACTGGCCGGCGCGGGCGAGATCGACGCACAGGGCCGGACCAAGAAGCTCGATATAACCGTCATCGGGGCCGGCAAGGTACGCACGAGCGAACTCGTGGCGGATAACGTGCACGTGACCATCACCGGCGCCGGCGACGTCAAGGTCCACGCCGGCACCAACCTCAACGTCAACATCACCGGCAGTGGTTCGGTCACTTACGCCGGTTCGCCGCAGATCACGCAGCAAGTGGTCGGCAGCGGGAAGATCAGCCGGCAGCCCTGATACTCCGTCACGCCGCAGTCTGCCGGTACCGCAAGACGGGTGGCCCACCTCTTTGGAAGTGGGCACGCGAATTCGGTGGTCGAATTCGTGTCCCCCAAGGCTGAAGCCATGGGCCACCCACCCTCCGGGTCCCCGTGATGCAACCCGAAACGGAGAGGCAAACCAGTGGCGCTCGGGTCGAAGAGCACCAGGCACCGCGACGCTCACGCGTCACCTTTCGCCCGGCCGATGTCACCCCTATAATCCCGCCAACCACATGTAAACGCGCCCGGTAGCGAGCGAACAGCAGACCATGATCATCACCATCGACGGACCGGCGGGATCGGGAAAGAGCACCGCGGCACGCAAGTTGGCAGCCCGCCTGGGTATCCCCTACCTCGATACTGGCGCAATGTACCGCGTCATCACGCTAGCGGCGCTTGAGGCCGGGGTCGATCTGGAAAGCGAGGATATGCTGACCCGCATCGCCAACGAGGCCAACTACGAGCTCGACCTGGGACCAACGCACATACGCGTCTCGCTCGGAGCGCGCGACGTTACCGAGGCCATCCGCACCATGCGCGTCAACAACCACACGCGCTTCATCGCCGCCTCGCCCGGCGTACGCCGCGCTCTGGTGGAAAAGCAGCGGCAACTGGGTCGCCAGCTCGGGTCTCTGGTCACCGAGGGGCGCGACCAGGGCAGCGTCGCCTTCCCCAACGCGGACATCAAGTTCTACCTGGATGCGACGGTGGAAAGACGGGCCGAACGCCGCCTGCACGATTTCCTGGCCGATGGCGAGGAGGTCACCTTCGAGGAGGTGCTGGCCAACGTGGATGTGCGCGATCGCACCGATTCCAGCCGGATTGTGGGACCGCTGACGGTGCCCGCGGGCGCGGTGCACATCGATACCACGCCCATGACCATCGCCGAAGTCATCGAGACGCTGCTCGCGCACCTGCGCCAAGCCGGCTTGTGGCAACCAAACGGAGCGGCCAGCAAGTGACCGTCACTCACGAGCGCGCGCCGGCCGCGGACATATAACTCCCGAAAGACGCCCAACGACCATGCGACTCTGGTACCGCCTCTGCCGTATCGCCTGCCAGGCGCTCTTCCTGCTGCTCTGGCGCGGGCGCGTCTTCGGGGCGCACCACGTGCCCCGCTCCGGCGGGGTGCTGCTGGTCTGCAACCACCAGAGCTTCCTCGATCCTCCGCTGGCCACGCTGGCCCTGCCACGTGAATGCCACTACATGGCCCGCCACACTCTTTTTCGTCGACCGCTCTTTCGCCGGCTGATCGAATCGCTCAACGGTTTTCCGGTCAAGCGCGGCACCGCCGACATCGGCGCCATCAAGGAGACGCTGCGGCGGCTGAAACGCGGGGCCCTGGTCACGGTCTTCCCGGAGGGAACGCGGACGACCAGCGGCCGCGTGGGAACCATGCAGCCGGGGGTCATCCTGCTGGCCCGCAAGGCGCGCCGCCCGATCGTGCCCACGCTGATTCTGGGCGCGTTCGAAGCGTGGCCGCGCAACGCCCGTCTTCCGCGACCGGCGCCGATCGTGATCGCCTACGCCGCGCCGCTGATGCCCGAGCAGATGCGCGGCATGAGCGACGAGGAATGCGTCACGCTGGTCCGCGCGCGCATCGTGGCCCTGATGGAACGCTACCGCCTCCCCACGTTGGTCGGCGCAGTGGGCTGCCAGCGGAAGAAACGCTGCGGTTAGCGGGCAACCGCTCCCGACTGTCACGGTTCGTTGCTGCCTGGGGCTCAGCAGACAACCACCGCCCCCAGGAAGCGACCACGCCCCGCAGGGTGAAGTGCAGGGCGTGGCCGGCCACAGTGGTGCGTGGTAGATGAAGAGGTCAATTGCCCGCCAGCAGAGCGACGAACGAGTCGATGTCGAAGCCGTTCACAACACCGTCGTTGTTCGCATCGTTCACGGTCACGAAATCGCAGCAGCAGCCGGTAATAGCCTCCCACTCGGGCTGGCTGTTCAGGGCGGCAACAAAAGCGTCAATGTCGAAGCCGTTCACGACGCCGTCACAGTTGGAGTCGCCAGGAAGCTGGGTGAAGGTCGGCTGCGTGCAGCCCTGGTTGGCCGTGCAGATCGTCAGATCGGCCGCGTTCACCTGGCCGTCGCAGTTGAAATCGCCATCGGCCCAGCCACCGGGCTGGCCCTGATTGGCCGTGACCGTAGCAAGGTCGCTCGCATCGACGTCACCGTCGAGGTTCGCATCGCCGAAGCAGGTGCAGAGGATCTTCTCGACGAGCTCGGTCACGTCGTCCAGATCGATGACCAGGTCACCATCCATGTCGCAGCTCAGGTCGATGGTCAGTGCGACGTTCACGTCGGACCAGTCACCGAAGTTACCGCAGACGTAGTCGATGTCAGCGGCATCCACGACGAAATCGTAACCGTTGGGGTGCGCACCCGGGTAAGGCGTGCGGCCGCCGGCCACGTCACCGCGCGAATCGCTGGTGCGATAGGTCTTGCCAGTTGCAAGGGTGGTACCGAAGTAGTTGTTGTTGCCAGTCAGGTTGTACCACTCGAGGTCGACTGCGCTGAAGCCCTTCTTGCGGTTCAGCTTGCCGGTCGCCGGGTCGATCGCGAGGCCGTCGGCGAAGTAACGGATGTCGCGGGCATCGAAGTTGCCGTCGCCGTTGTTATCGCCGATCACTTCCGGGATCACGTGGTTCTCGACCATCGTGCCGGGGTCGCCGGGAGGGCCACCAGCGCCGTAGGAATCCCAGTCGTCGATGACGAACTGGCGCGGGTCCATGACGGCGGCCATCATGTTCGGCACGTCGTCGAGGTCACGCACGCCGTCGTAGTTGAAGTCACACTGGATCTGGTTGCGCTCGGCCAGGCGCGTGTCACCACCAGCGATCGTGAAGGCACCAGTGCGGTCGGCGTACGCGCCGGTGGTGCTGCCGTCGTTGTACCGGCCATCAACGTAGTTGGCCGGATCTTCAGTTTCGAGATCGGTCGGCCAATCGGGGGCCGGGTTGCGAACCGGGACGCGGTTGGCGGGGCTCGGTCCACCGAACGCCGGGACGACCAGGGTCGAGTTGTCGCGGATCCACTCCTGCAACAGCGTGTTCACGGTGTTGGCAACGAAGGTGCACGGATCGGTGGGGTCAGGCAGGCAGTCCACCGCGTCGGGCGCGGGCCAACCCTCGTAAGCGAGCCACTCGGCCGGCATGAAGTTTGTGTCTGAGCCACCCGGCACCGCCGTAAACGCAGCCATGCTGGCGGTGATGTTGCGGATGTACAGAGCCGCGGTCTGGTTGTCCATATATTGCGGGTCGGTCGGAGTGGTGCTCTCCGGATCGCCGCGCGTCGCCATGGTCTCGTTACCACCAATCTGCCACCCGGTGTCGGGATCGCAGTTGTAGAGGACTGAGAGGATGCTCGGGCGCACGTCCTGCGTTCCGCCACGGACATCGTTGATCAGGTTCAGGATCTCGTATTTGCCGGCGTTCGCATCGGCCGCGGAACGGCTGCCACCGATCAGACCGGTGTAGCCGACTGCCAGACGGCGGTTCTGGACAGCGCTCTCCATGACGCTCGAGCCGCCGCAGTTGGTCGCCTGGTGCTCGGGGCGCAGGATCGTGAGCACCTCTGAGTCATCGTTGTTCTTGTTGCCCAGGTTGTCGCCGCGGCCCCAACTCGGGTCGACGCAGATGCAGTTCATGGCGCCGTTACGCGTACCGGAGCCGGAGTCGCGCGTGGCCGCGACCAGGTTCGCGCCATTGGAAAGGCGGCCCGCGAGGAACAGGTACTGGAGCTCGGTAGTCTTAATGGCGCCTTCCTTGAGTCTGGGCGAAGTCACATCTTCATACAGACCCGTACCGCGGTTGGCAATGAACGTAATTGGCACCCACACGAGCGGTGTGTCATAGACGGTGTTCTCGTCGGGGTTGCCGGTGTTGGTGTTCAAGGAGACCGTCTCGCGCATCACTTCGCGCTGGAGGCTCTTGAGCGTGTTCCCTTTGCCAGTATCCCAGGAAGTGGCTGGGTTATGCCCGTAGCCGTCCTGGCCGGGGTCTTTGGTCCAATCCGCATTGACTTCATCACCGGCAACCACGAACCAGCGCGTGGGGACGTCCATGACGGCAATGTCGATACTGCTGGGACATAGCGGCGTCCAGGAATCACAGCAGGCCGGTGGCATGCCCTGATCATCGCAACCCCACGGGTTGTCGGGTGCGCCAAGCTCCGTCCACCACGCGTGGCGGTTGATCAGGCCCAGGTCCGCCGGCGCAGCTTCCGGGATGATGCCCAGCAACTGGAAATCCACAAACTGGGCCAGCCCGTTGCCAGAGCCCTCGCCACGGTACTGGACGATCCAGGTGTACGTGCTATGTCCGACGTACAGCTCCGCCAGTTGGTCAGGCGGGCAGCAGCCATAATGGCCGTCATTGTCGGCGTAAATAAAGTCGTTGGTTGAAGCTGGAGCTTTGAAGAAGTCAGCAAAGAGCGTCGCGCCCCCGATGTTGACTTCACCTTCAAACGTATCCGGCACCGGCGTGTCGATCACCGAAGCCAACGTCGCACCGACGCACAGCACGCTAAGTGCAACGCCGATAAATGCAGTCTTTAGCAATCCTCGCATGCTTAATGCCCTCCGAAAGCTGTTTCATGTCACGTCAGTTTCATTCGGTAGTTGCGTAGCTAGTGTTGTCATTATCCGTGGCTCTCTGCGCCACTCTCCCTGTAGTGCCTCACCTCCTTTCCACAGATCTACAAGTGGCCATGCTGCCCGGTACCGCCTATGCATGAGTTACTCCCAGTCCTCGACCCAGACCTCGTTCGGTCCTCTGAGGCTGTAGTAACGGTCTCCCCACTCACGTTGCTCCAAAGTCTCTAAAACAGACTTGCGTTGAACGGAACCATCGACGTACAGGAAGTTCGTGGTACCTCCCCATTCATCCCCTCCCGGATGGTGGCGTCCAATCACATTGAGTTCGATCAGAGCGTCGTCATCAATGATCCCGACGCGCTCCTTGAGGTCCTTGGCGGGCAGCAGTCCGTACGTCGGATGGCTGCCAATACCATAGGTGAAACCAGCCTGCTTGGTCAGTGGCGCCCGGTACTCGTCGGAACCCACCGAGAAGTGGTAAAAAGGATTCACCGGACGGTGGCTCTTACTGCGCAATCCGCCCGAGTGAGGTACGGCTGTGGCCTTCCAGCTTGTGTTCAACTCCGTCACCAAGATCGTGCCCCGCGGGCGCGTGATCTCATGCTCCTGGACAATACGATTCAGACGGAGGGACCCTCCTCCACCTTGATGATCCTCTTGGGTGAACTTGTTGCGTGGGATGATCGCCGCGTTCGCGGTAAACGCCATCCGCGGGGCCTGCTTGTCAACCGGTGCGTAAGGCCTGGCCGGCAGCCCCGGCAGCCCCCCATCGTCCCGCTGGTTGTCTTGCGTCTCCCAGTTGGAGGGGTCTGGCCCCGGATTAGTCCGTGGCGTGCCGCCATGCGGATGCTCAGGGCACTCGAAGGCGTTGGTATCGACGCGGCCCCCGCTGTAGAGGAACCACGACCAGTGCACGTAGCCATACTTCTTGTCATGTGACTGATTCATGAAGTCCGCTTCACCGTTCGGCCCGCTGGGATAGAAGTATGAGGGCGGATACGCTGCATTCATTTCGGACAGGTACGTTGACATGGCCATGCTGACGTGGTGCAAGTTTGTGCCGCACGCGCTGGCTCGCGCCGAGCGGCGCGCCATCTGAAGACTTGGCATCAGGATGGCCATCAGCATTGCGACAATCGCCACAACCACCAGCAACTCGATGAGAGTAAACCCCCTACAGGCAAAGACTCTACGCGTTCCACCGTTGGACATGGCTAAGGCCTCCCATAGTGCAGCCCCACACAGTCGTAACCCAGACCGCTTGGCCATTGAACGTCAGGCCGGTGCCTCTTCACCACCGGGCTGGAAGTCTAGCGCCGCACCGTTAGAGGCACGCACAGGGTTCATGAATATCAGGTGATGTTTGTGGTAACCGAGCTGTCTGACCGGCTTCGACCGTAACCGCGAACGCACACTGGCGGGGCGAGTCGGCAGGAGCTCTTCCTGCCGGGTTCCCGACCACGTGCAGGTCAAAGTGGGACGCAGCTCACCCAGTCCGACGCCACTAGAGCCGAGTTTCTCACTGACGTTTCCACACACCGAACACGTGCCCGACTGACCAGCGTAGGTACGATTACCCTTCCCCAGGTGCTTCAGTGTGCTCGGGGCTTGGCGCGCGGAGCGCTTTGCACCTAGCTACGCTTGGCGGTACGGCTTGGCTCGCTGCGGCTTTGGCAAGCCACCCCACGGGCAGGAGCAGGCGTCGTGCGCGTTTTAGCCGTCTTGTTAGTCGTTTCCACGTGTACCGCTGCGTGCGCCGCCGATTTCGACCCCTGGACCCAGTCCGCACGTTACGAGCTTGAGTATTCTGTCGATCTGACTGCCCTGCTTGCCGGCGGCAACGGTGCGCTGCGGCTTTGGCTGCCGCTCCCGGTCAACAACGGCGCCCAGCGGCTCGTTTCCACGGTGGTCCAATCCCCGTGGGAGCACCGCGAGGCACGCGATCGTCTCGGAAATCGCTTTGTCTACGTTGAGCCGATGCCCCTTGCAGCCGGAAATGGTGAACCGCAAATCGTGCTGCGCCCGACCGTCCAGTCTTCGCTCTGCCAGGTCGAGACCACCTTCTCGACCCGCCGACCCTGGTGATCATACGCGAATTCGACCTTCAGGTTGCCCTTTTCCGGCGTCTCGGCAAGCTCAATCTTGGTCAACCGGTTTCCTGCCATGTTCCTGGCGACGGGATGAACGTAGCGGCACTGACTACAACACCAATGAGGGCTCAGACGATGGCACTCGCGAGACAACGAATGCAAATTGTGATCCTGTGGAACGTGCTTGTTGTTCTCGCCGGGTACACGTGTGCATTCGGACTGGAAAAACTCGGTCGCGCGGGCAACCGTTCCCTGACGGTCGCGGCACCGATCATATGCGTCGCAGTCACAGCGCGGTTCGAGACTAGCGGTCGACCTCGCCCATCACGATATCGATGCTCCCGATGATGGCCGGCATGTCGGCTACCAGCAGGCCGCGCGCGACTTCGTCGTAGATGGAGAGGTTGCAGAAGCTCGGGCCGCGGGCCTTGACGCGGTAGGGGATCTTGGAGCCGTCGCCCTCGACGTAGAAGCCGAGCTGGCCGCGCGGGTTCTCACCCTCGAAGTAGATACTGCCCTTCGGGAGCTTCGCGTTCTTGGCCCCCTTGGCCATGATCGGGCCGTCGCTGGGCATCTGGTCGAGCGCCTGGCGGATGATTCGCACACACTGTTTCATCTCGAGCATGCGCATGAAGTAGCGGTTCCACGAATCGCCGAGGACCACCTCGTCGGGGATACCGTCCGAGCCGCCCTCGACGCCCACGGGGATCTCGAAGTCAAAGCGCTCGTAGACATCGTACGGGCACACCCTGCGCAGGTCCCATTTGGGCCCCGAGGCGCGCAGCAACGGCCCACTCAGGCCGTACGCGATGGCCCGTTCACCCGTAACCACGCCCACATTGGCGGTGCGGTTGACGAAGATGTGGTTGAAGCTCAGCAGGTTGTTGTACTCGTCGATCTTGGGCTCGAAGTAGTCGAGGAACTCGCGGCAGGTCTGCTCGAGCCCCTCGGGCAGGTCGTGCGTCACGCCGCCGGGCATGATGTAAGAGTAGGTCAGTCGGGCGCCGCAGATGGCCTCGAACATGTCGAGGATGTACTCGCGCTCGCGGAAGGCGTACAGGAAGCACGTCCAGGCCCCCATGTCCATCCCATAGCAGCCGAAGCTGGTCAGGTGCGACGCGATGCGGTTCAGTTCCGCCGCGATCACGCGGAGATACTGAGCCCGCTCGGGCACTTCGATCCCGCACAGGCGTTCGACGGCGATCGCGAAGGCCTGGTTGTTGTTCATCGCGGCCAGGTAGTCCAGTCGGTCGGTCTTCGGTATCCACTGATATGGCTGGAGGTTCTCGCCGATCTTCTCCGCGCAGCGGTGCAGGTAGCCGATGTAGGGCGTCGCCTCCATGACGACTTCGCCGTCGGTGCGCAGGACGAGCCGCAGCACGCCGTGCGTAGCCGGGTGTTGTGGCCCCATGTTGATGAGCATCTCCTCGGTCGCGAGGTCGCCCATCTCTTCGCGGCGCAGGTCGAAATTCAAATCGGGTTGGATCTCGAGGACCTTCTCAGCCATCACGTCTTACTCGCTTATGCTCCAGACCGCCGCTGGGCGGTGCCGTCTTCATTAGAGCGCCGCCGCCGTCAATGCTGCGTCCGGACCTGCTCGTATTCCGTCACGGCCGGGATGCCGTGATACTCCAGCGGGAACTCGTAGTCCTTGCGCAGCGGGTGGCCGACCCAATCGTCGCAGCAGAGGATGCGGCGCAGATCGGGGTGACCGTCAAAGATGATCCCGAGCAGGTCGTAGGCCTCGCGCTCGTGCCAGTTCGCGGTCGGCCAGATGTCCGACACAGTGTGCAAATGCGGGTTGTCGCGATCGATGTGAATCTTGATCGCGATCTCGGCGTGCGCGGTCCACAGGTCGTCCGGCTTCTGGCCCGGCTGGGTCGCGTGCAGGTCGAACACGGCCGTCAGTTGGTTGTCCTCGATGTGATCCACGCCACTCAGGCAGCGCAGCCAGTCGAAGTGCAGCCGCTCGTCGTCACGCAGGAACTGGGCCACATCGTGCCAGTGATCCGGCGTGATAACCGCGTGCGGGTGCGGGCGATCCGCGCTCACTTCGACGACGTCATCCGGAAACTGCTGCTTCAATATCTCGAGTACCGCTTCGGGGGCCATCCTGTCCTTCCCGTCTGTCTATGCGCCACACTTCCGCGGACACCGCGGCACACGCACGGCAACCCGCGACGCGAAGCGGCGCCCGCCGGCCGCGGCGAGACGGCCAACAACTCGCCACCGCCACACGTGTCGGGCGCGCTCCTGGAATCGCGTAGACTATCATGGTTCGCCCGCCGAACCAAGCCCGCTGATCGGCCGAATCGCCCCCCCGGCTGCTCCAGCCCGGACGCGCGGGGACCGAATGCTCTCCGACGGGGCCACGTCCGAGACAGCGCTCGGCCGCCACATGCGCAGCCGAGGCTCTCCCGCATGGCGACACACCTGAGCCGTGTTCGCTCGGGGTGCGTCGAATGCGCTGATCACGGCGCGATCGGGTCGGCGCGCAAGGCCAGCAGCTCCAGGAGCTCGGATCCGGGGCGCACGATGAGGGCGAAGAGCGGTCCGATATCGTCGTCGGTCACTACGCCGTCGAGATTGGCGTCGGCCGCGTTGCGTTCCTCTGCCGACGCGCTGGGCGGATCGGCCAGCACTGCGAAGAACGCCGGTACGTCAAACCGATTGACCACGCCGTCGAGATTCACGTCGCCGGGCTTGGACTGGAGCTCGGCGTTCATGAAGTAGACCGTGAACGGTTCTGAGGTCGCGTAGCCGGTTGTGCCGTTGTCGATGAGGATGAATGTCCCGCGCCAGAGCGTGCGCAGCTCGTCGAACGCCGGGTCGGTGTCGTCAATGTGCCACGTCAGATGCACGTGTAGGTAGTCGTCGCCGAGCCGCGTGTTCTTGCCGGGCTCGTCGAGGATCTGGAAACCGTTGTCGATGACGCGAAACGCCGGATCGAGTTCCACCACTTCGAGCCATATCTCCGCACCGGCGTCCAGCGGGTACAGATCGTCTTCCGGTACCGGCGTGGTGACGTGGTCGAAACCCGGGTTGTTGTCCGCCCAGCCGTGCAGGATCCCACTGGTTGGCGGCAGGACGACCCGTTTCTCCGCCACGGGAAAGCCGCCGATCGTCAACTGTCCGCCGGAAGTGCGACCGACCCAGATATCACCTTCGTGCTGTGCGTACGACACTTGAGCGGTGAGAACACCGACTAGAACAAGTACCAAAGGCCAAATCGGCCGAAGTGCAGTCATTGTTGTTCTCCTTCTTCAGAGAGTATTCAAGATCCCGTGTCGTCAGCCGCAGGAGCGCCGGCCAGATGGATGGGGAGCCGTGGCACTGCGGGCAAATGGACCGAGTTTGCACCGGCTATTAGCCGGTACCACACCTCCAAAGTTGGTTGTGACACGACTTCCGGCAACGGAGCAGCGCTAGGAACCCCCAACCTATCAGAAACGCCGTGGTCGGCTCTGGAACCGGCGTGAACGTCAGCGTGTACGTGTCCGACGGTGTGTAGCCCGTCGTGCCGACGTCCAGGAAGCGGAACTCAGCGTGCCAAACAGTCTGCTGCGGATCGTAATCAGGATCCTCAGAGTCGATGTGCCACGCCTGCGGGTGCTTGTGCAACTCGTGGTCGCCCACGAGCCAGCGATCACCGGGATCGTCCAGAACGTCGGCGAAGCCGGGCGTATGGACCTTGAATGCCGGGTCGAAGGACATGACCTCGAAGACAATCTGGGCGCCGGGCTCGAGCGTGAAAAAGTCCTCGCCCGGTTCGTCCACATCCAAGGCCGCCAGGCCCGGATGGTCAGCGGCCCAACCCTCGATCAGGCCGGATACGGGATCGAGCCCGTGAGCCTCGTCCCAATGTCCAAACTCGACCTTCAGTTGGCCGCCACCCGTGCGGCCGATGATCAAATCTTCGTGATCGTGCTGCGCCAGGGCGGGAACGGTGCTCGCCACCGCCAACAGAATCGCCAGGACGCCCATCGTCGTACTCATGCGCTTCATCAGTCATCCTCCGGAAAGTATGTCGTATGCCGTCATTTGCTAGTGAGAGCTGGCCGCCATGACGCTGTAGAGTCGCCAGCCGACACGCGCTTCAGACGAAAAGCTATCCCAAAACTCCTTCCGAGCCGCGACCGTAAGGGAGCGGTTGCCGAAAAACCGCTTGCTTACACGCGCCGCTCGGTTCAGATACAGCGCCTCAGCGGGCGATGTCCGGGTCGTACTTGTTTTGAAAAAACTCCGGCGGCAGCCCGCTCCCTGATACGATCGAGTACGTGCGCTCGAACACGAGCGGCTCGACGTGTCCATCCAACAGCGCGTAGTTGGCCTTGTTCTGATGCCGTTCGAGCTCGAGCTCCCGCCCGGCCAGTCGGCGTGAATCCCCAAACCACCAAGTCTCGGGGTGCACGTGGTCCGCCGCTGGAAAGCCAAGCCCCTCTACGTCTTCCTCGACCAGTTCGACCCAGAAGACCGTCGTGGCCGGTCGGCGGATCAGTGCCACGTGGTCGAAAGGCTCGCGCTCACCGATCGGGTAGACCATGTAGGAGTTGCTGGCGAAGCTCGTGCGACGGAAGCGGTCACCGGTGAGCGGCTGCGCCCAGTAGGGGCTGTCGTCTGACGGACAGCGCACGATATCCGCCTGCCGCCCGTACTCCTCCGCCAGTTGCCGCACCCAGGTGCGTTCTTCGTCATCACTCTGGCCACCGTGGTACAGACCCGCGGTCGGAAACGTGTCGCAATGCTCATCGGTATAGAGCAACACGGCCGTCATCAGGGTGCGCATATTGCTCAGGCACACCGAAGCCCGGCCGCGTTCGCGCGCCTGCTTCAGGGCCGGCAACAGGATCGCCATCAGCACGGCCACGATTGCGATCACCACCAGCAGCTCAATCAACGTGAAGGCGCGACGCCGCGCAATCGCGCGCCGTACGCAAGCGCAAGACATGGCGCATCTCCGTCAGAGAATCTAGGTCAATAAGCCAGTTGCCCGCTGAGACTGAATCAGCGCGCGCGATTCGGGGACAACAGAGAGCCGCGGGCTTCAGCCCGCGCGGCCACAGGTTCAATGGACTGTCGCAAGCTCGCGCACGCTGATTTAGACCGCCGAGTAGGTCAGCGGCGGACCACGGGGATTGATCGGTAGAGGTGCAGTATGGGCGAACTCGATCACCACCCCCGCCACTACGGCCAAAACTGGCACATCATCAACCGGCGGGGCTTCGACCGGCGGCTCGATCGAGATGAGACTCGCGGTGACACACAGCGGACAGCTCTTGGCCAAAACGCCCCCAACGCGGTACGGCGACTCCGCCACGCATACGCCGTCTTCATGATCCTGGTAATCAGATGCGGGCTCGAGGCGGCAGGGACTCTTGCGGCAGTGTGAGTGGTGGTGCCACTTCGGAACGGGAACGAGCAGTGTCGGACCGATCGCGATCAGGGCGGCTAGCGCTACCAGCCGTCGGCGCGGGGCCAAGCACCACCCCCCACCACTCCCCAACACGTAATCGGCGATACTTCTGACCACTGGCACGATCGGCCCCTTCGATTCACCCGCCGCCAGGCGCTGCTGCTCGTCGCGGCAAGCCGGTATTACAGGGTATTATCGCACGGCCCAGTCGCCTGTCAAGGGTCGCTTCCCCTGGGGTGGCAAGAACCCGCTGCTCCACGGTTGCCCGCTCTACTCATCTGTCGTACGGCCGAGTTGGTCAGCACAACCCCGCTTGTCCCGTCGGCGGCTCGGCGATAGATTCACCATTCGGATAACCGGCAAGTCACGAGGCGACCGCTAGGAGCTTGGAAAATGAAACTCGGAGTGATGGGCGCAGGACTCGGCGGCATGGAGTGGGAAAAGGCTCTCGATTATTGCCAAAAGGTCGGCCTGGAAGCGATCGAGCTGCCCGCCGGGGCCTATCCCGGGAAGCCGTTCTTCGACCCGGAAGAAGTCCTCAAAGACGCGAAGAAACAGAAGAAAATCGTCGAGGACTGCAAGAAGCGCGGCTTGGAGATCATCGGCCTAGCCACGCACGGTAATCCCGTCAGCCCCAACCCCGAAATGCGCGCCCAGCACGAGCGCGATCACGACGTCGCCGTCAGGCTGGCCCCCAAGCTGGGCACCGACGTCGTGATCAACTTCTCTGGCTGCCCCGGCGGCGCACCCGGCGACAAGCTGCCCAACTGGGTTACCTGCGCCTGGCCGCCGGAGTACGGCGAGATTCTCAAGTACCAGTGGGACGACGTGCTGATCCCCTTCTGGACCAAGAAAAACCAGGAGGCCGCCAACGAGGGCGTCAAGATCGCCTTCGAGGCCCACCCCGGCTTCTGCGTTTACAACACCGAGACCATCCTTCGGTTGCGTGAAGCCTGCGGGCCGCAGCTCGGCGCCAACCTCGACCCGTCGCATTTCTTCTGGCAGGGCATCGACCCGGTCGAGTCCGCCCGCGTGCTCGGCGACGCCGGCTGCATCTTCCACGTCCACGGCAAGGACACCGCCATCGACCCGCACAACACCAAGATCAACGGCGTGCTCGACACCGGCAGCTACGCCGACCTCGGCAAACGAAGCTGGGTCTTTCGCACCTGCGGCTACGGCCACGGCGACGAATTCTGGAAGCCGTTCATCAGCATGTTGAAAATGAAAGGCTACGACGGCGTCATCAGCATCGAACACGAAGACTCGCTCATGAGCGTCCAGGAGGGCTTCGAAAAAGCCGTCGCGTATCTGCGCGGCGTCCTGATCAAAGAGAAGGCCGGCGAGGCGTGGTGGTTTTAGCCGATGCGGGTCTGTTTGGACGTCTGTTGCCTGAATCGGCCCTTCGACGATCAGTCGCAGGAACGAATCAGGCTGGAAAGCGAGGCCGTCAAGCTCGTCTTCGATCTGGTCGCCAAGGGTTTGCACGCGTGGATCAGCAGCGAAGCAGTCGAGTTCGAGATCTCCCGGCATCCCGACGACCAGCAGCGCTTGAGCCTTCAGGTTCTTATCTCGCTAGCCAACGAGCGGCTTATCGTGGACAGCCAAGCGGCGACCCGAGCGGCGCAGTTGGAATCCGCGGGAATCCCGGCGATGGACGCCGTCCATCTCGCCGTTGCGGAACAACACGGTTGTGACGTGTTTCTGACGACTGACGATACGCTGATGCGCCGTGTGGCGCGTCTTGGCAAAAAGCTTCAACTTCGGGTCGCAAACCCGGTACAATGGATTGCGGAGGTTTTGGAACCGTGACTGAGAAGACGCTCACAATTCCCGAGCTTCGGGCCGAAGGATTGAAGGCCCTGCGCGACCGGCTCGGCCCGGCTGGCACCCTCCGCTTCCTACAGCTCTTCGACCCCGGCAAGGGTGACTACACCGCCGACCGTGAACAGTGGCTCAAGGATCTGACGGTGGACGAGATCACGCGCCAAATCGAGGCCCGGCGCGACGGAGCCGAATAGCTGGTCACGGCGACCGCGACGACGAGTTCTGGAAGCCGTTCATCAGCATGCTGAAAATGAAAGGCTGCAACGGCGTCATCAGCATCGAGCACGAAGACTCGCTCGTGAGCATCCAGGAAGGCTTCGAAAAAGCCGTCGCCTACCTCCGCTCGGTCCTGATCAAGGAAAAAGCCGGCGACGCGTGGTGGTTCTAATCCTGTGGTACCGGTTTTCAACCGGTCAGTCTGTGTGGCACCGGCTAGTCGACGTGCTCGGAGCGCGGCGCAACGCCAAGTTGCTTCATGAGCTGCTGCCACTGCATGAATGCCTTGAAGACAAACTTGACGGCATCGCCCTTTGAGCCGACGCCACGCTTACGAGCAACGAGAATGTCAGTGCGGAATGGAATACCGACGGGTCGGGAGACCCAGAAGCGATGTGACTTGGTCTTGCCGTTGTAGGCAAACTCGACGACGCCGTTATTCCGCAGGTCAGACTCAATCACACTGTACATGGGCTTGTCGTCGCTCAGAATACCGAGTTGCGGCGCGAGACCGGAGCGACCTTTGAGCCGCTTCAACGTGGCGTGTTTTTTCTCGTTTGCGAGGTCGGAGCAAATGAGAAGGCCAAGCTTCGAGGCCGCGTAATCCTCAACGCGTTTCCGCTTGCCGCTGGCGTCGATGAGATAGTCTTTGAAATGCCAGACGCTCTGAGCGAGGTTGAGAATGGCATCGCCTATGCCTTCATGCGGAAATGCAAAGCGAGATCCTCGGCCAACCCGTAGGCCGCGCGGCTCGGCGAGTGGGTCCAGTATCTCGAATTGCGAAATGGGCTGGGACAGCGCGAGATGCTGGCGCCGAATGCTGCGGGTTTCACGCTCAATCTTCTCGGTCATGACGCCACAGAATACGCCACGACCGGATGAACCGCAAGTGGCTCAGACGGTAGCGTGCGTTACGGGACGCACCCAACGTGACTCGACAATCTTTGCAGACAGTCTAGACTGTTCAATTGCGGGTTTGGATTTGTGGGCAGGTCCAAGAAAGGGGCTTGAATTTGGCGATGAAAAAGGCGGAAATGCAGGAGCACCGCGACGCATATAAAGACCGTATGACCCGTGCGTTTGCTGCCGAGAGAGACGGGGCATTCCATGAGGCAATCGAACTGGCACTTTCCTCATGGGATCATATCGACGGGATGATGCAGTACGAACGCAAGTACGAAGACAGGGAATTTGACAGCGTTCAGGCCATCGACCTGATTCTCGAGTACGCTCCCTTCCTGCTTGATTTTCACACACTCGATAAGCTAGCAATACTGCTCAAGGACTACCGCCGGATCGAGAGACACACTTCAGATAGCTATGCTGAGAAGCTCGCCGAGGCCCGGTTGATAATGTGGGAGGCACATCGCCTTTGGGACTACCTAGAGTTCCATCCGGATGCGAGGCAGGATGAACTCCGAGCGAACCTGGGGGGCGACCAAGGCCAATGGCGCTCGGTGGCAACCCTCTGGGAGAAGATGGGCTTACTTCGACGCACCCCTGAGGGGCGCTCCTACCGGTTAACCCTCTGCACGCGAATGGGAAAGGTGGTCCCAGCAAAATGCCCGTCGTGCGGTGCCGTCACTGAAGCTCCGAAGGCCATGTTTTTGGAGGACATCCGCTGTCCCGAATGCCGGGCTGTGGCGAGTTTCGTCTTTCATGCAGAGGAAACCACTGGCGACTTAAGGGAGTGACCCATGTTGTACGTCGTCGCGTTCCTAGTTGGATTGCTTCTCGGAGCAGGTGCCTTGATTGCTCTCTTGATTGAGAAGCAAAGCAGGCTGCGGAGTGAGAAAAACAGGTTGGCAGAGGAAGACGAGAGGCTGAAACGGTTTCGCACAGAGATTGAGCGAGGGCGTAAAACGCTCACTCACGAGGCGGAACAAGTGAAAGTGGAGCGCCGGGAGTTTGACGCACGCGTAATCTCCTACAAGGAACTGCACGCCGAAAACCTGATCCTCAAACGTGACCTCCAGAACATCGACGTCGATTTGCGAAAGCTCCAACTCGACCGTGAACTTCAGCGCGAGAGCCAAGCCAAGCTCGACGAGCGAACGAAGGAACTGGGGGGTCGCTACTTGAAGGAGAATGTGAAGTGGATCGGGTCCTCACTCACCGCCAACAACTTTGCCGCCTGCAAGAAACGCCTTCTGACCGTGATCGAGCGTTGCCGAGGAATCGGTTTCGACGTCACACCGGACGAGGAAGCCACGCTGTTGGCTGATCTGAAGACTGAATTCGAGAAGGCCGTGCGTGCCGCCTTGGAACGCGAGGAACAGGCCCGGATTAAGGCCCAGATCCGCGAAGAGCAGCAGCTTGAGAAAGAGATCGAGCGTGAACTTAAGCAGCTTGAGCGCGAGCAAGCTGCCATTCAGGCTGCGCTCGAGAAGGCCCTCGCGGAAGCCAAGGACGAACACAGCGAAGAGGTCGAGCGTCTCAAGGCGAGGCTGGCCGACGCAGAACAAAGAGCCGAGCGCACGAAATCGCGTGCGGAAATGACCAAGTCCGGCCATGTTTATGTCATTTCCAACATCGGCTCCTTCGGTGAAGCGGTTTTGAAAATTGGCATGACGCGCCGCCTCGAACCAAACGATCGAGTTCGAGAATTGGGCGACGCCTCCGTTCCGTTCCCTTTCGACGTGCACATGATGGTGTCGTCAGACGACGCACCAAAGCTGGAGAACTCGCTACATAAGGCACTTCACGGAGTGCGCGTGAACAAGGTGAATCCTCGCAAAGAGTTCTTCAAGACAGACATCGAAACCGTACGTCAGCTCATCGAAGAGAACCACGGTGAAGTGGACTACGTCGTCGACGCTGAGGCGCTTGAGTATCGCCAGAGCCTTGAGATTTCGGACGACGATGAGGAGTACATCGAAAGGGTGTACGGCACGTTGAGCGATGATGACGAGATCAGTGCCGATGACGATTGACTCTGCCTCCTCGGACGGCTGGCATACTTTCGCCGAGAGGCGTAAGCATGTCGGCGGGCGGGAGAGGCGAACATGCCCCTGGAAACACGGCGACACGCCGTGCGAGACGCCATGGCACCCGAGCCCTCGGGCACGGAGAGCGCATGCCTGAAGGGGACTTGCACCCCTCCGATCGAGCACACTCTCAGGCGCACTAGCGTCCGGGCCGCGACCGTGAGGAGCGGTTGTTGCGCACGAGGGGCACAGCTCCCTCACGGTCGCGGCTCGGTTCTGCTCTTGGACGCTCAGCACGGCAGTGGTCAGCCGTAACGCGGTTCGTTCGGTCTACTCCGCGTACCCCTCCGGCAGCTTGCTGATCTCAACACTCGTGACGGCGATGTCCTGGCCGAGCGAGGCCAGGCGGAAATCCGCGCCGCCGTTCTGACGGTTGGCGCAGCGAGCCCCGGACAGTGTCAGCGTGGCGGTCTTCCAAGTCTTGCTGTCGGTCCGGCGGATGCGTTGCGGATGCTCTTTGTAACGGTCGGCGATGTCCCCGGACTCATCCGTCGAATCGTACTGCACGATGATCTCGCCCTGGCCTTCGTCGAAGTAGGTGAAACACACCCGCAGTGCGCCGCGGTGGTCGTAGTAGTACGGGTCGGCGATGTCGAAGTACAAGTAGCGGTGCTCGGTGATGCCGCGCTTACTTCGCACGCAGTCGACCCTGGTGATCTGCACCACCTCGAACATCCCATCCGCGAGGCCGCGACACATCGACAGACCCTGCTCGACCAGTTGGCCATCTTCGGCGTGCATCTTCAGCGCAATCCGCCCGGCGAATTCGCGCCCGGCGCTGCTGGACGACGAGGCATGCAGCAGTGCCCGCACGGCGGCGGCCCAGTCGGACTGGCCGGGTTGCCGGCCGGCCTTGAAGATGTCGCTGTATTGCCGGGTCAGGTCGATGTACATCCGGCCGTCTTCGAGTGTCTCACAGATGCCGGTGCCTTCGTGCAGCTCGCTCCAGGTCTCGATGATGACCAGCCGCGGTCGGGCTTGCAGCGCCAGCAGCCACGAAGCCTGGTAGAAGCCGCCGTCCAGCCGGTCGCGTGTCGGCGTGCCCCGGCCCGGCACGGGCGAATCGTCATAGCCCGGCCCGATCTGTGCCACGCCGTCGCCCAGAATCGGCCCGCCCAGAGCCGCACCCCAACCAACGCGGGCATCGGCCTGCACGTGCCACGACGGGCCGCTGATGATGAACGGTCGCCGACCGGCGAAGTCCGCGCCGAAGCGCTCGTAGACATAGTCGATCACGCTCTGATCGTGCCCCGCCGCGAAGGCCGAGTTGTAAAGCTGCACAATCGGGCGCCCGTCGAGACACGCCCAGTGTCGCGGCGGTACCAGGCAGAAGAAGTCGCGAATCGTGCGGTAGAAGATGTCCCGGCCCGCAGCGGTGCGCAGATCGACGTTGCCCCGGCCTTTCTCGACAAACGCGTGCCCCGCCAGCAGCGTCGATGTGTCATAGAACATGCCGATTCGCAGGACCCGGCCGCGCTGCGCCGACTCGTCCAGGGCCTGTACCAGCGGCGGCAGGCCGTGAATCGAGAAGCGTACCCCGCCCGCTTCGTAGTCGTTCGGCGCGCCCCAGTAGACCGGCAGAGCGACGTCGATGCCCGCGGCGAGCAGGTCCTCAACCTGCCGGCGGTGCCAGTCCGCCGATTCATAATCCACGGCGTGATCATCGGGGAAGTGGTGCCGTAGGATGCTGTGCTTGTGATTTGCGCCGTCGAAGAAGTGCTCGTTCGGCCAGCGGTACCAGTAGAAGTAATGTGTCGCGACTACGTGCTCGTCCGGCCCGAAGCTCGGCGCGGCCGCGATGGCCGCGTGACTCGGTAGCCCGGGAATCTCCAGGTCGTCACCGACCGCCAACCGCGGAGCAAAACAGATGCTCGCGAACAGTAGCCCAAAACAAACCTGTCTCACGCCTGTACCTCCGTCCGCTTGCGCCCCCTCAGTTACCGAAGAATCCTGGGAGCTATTCCACTGATGCAGTGTTTCGCAGTTGCAAGGTCTTTCCGAGCCGCGACCGTCAGGGAGCGGTTGTGTCGAGAACCGGTCGGCGCCGCTGGCAACCGCTCCCTCACGGTCGCGGCTCGGGTTGTTTGCGCTGCCACAATTGCGAGACACTACGTTAGCTCATCCGGCAGCGGTCCGAAGTTCGCCGCGCCACAGTTGTCGCGCACCTGCTCGGGCGTCTTGGCGCCGGGAATCACAGTATGGCACGCCGGATGCGTGATGCAGAAGCGCAGGCCGACCTGGGCCGGAGATTGGTCCGGACACTGATGGTACAACGGACGCAGCGCCTCCATTCGGCTTAGGTAGCTTTCCAGCCGCTCGGGCGACAGGTTCATGTGGCGATGGTCGTCCATGCCAAACGTGCTTTCCCGAGTGAATTTGCCGGTCAGCAGTCCGAACAGCAGTGGGATGCGCACGATCACGCCGATGCCGTACTCCTGGGCCTTGGGCAGCAGCACCTTCTCCGCTTCCCGCTCGAGCAGGTTGTAGCGCACCTGGATGCAATCCAGCCGCTCGTGGTGACGATCCAGCAGGTGCGCCTGCGCTGTTTCCTGAAAAGACTGGATGCTAAGCCCGGCGTGGAGGATTTTGCCCTGCTGCTTGAGCGTCTCGAGCGCTTCCCACGGATCATCGCGCTCCAGTTGATCCAGGTCCGGACTGTGAAGCTGGAGGATGTCGAGCGCGTCCAGGCCCAGTCGCTTGAGGCTCTGCTCGGTGGCGAAGATCAGGTACTGCTTGTCGTAGTTCTGCCTGATCGGCCCGTAACCTTCGTCATCCTTGTCGGTGGCATGGTAGAAGTCGTTGCCGGCCTTGGTAGCGATGATGACCTCCCCTTTGCCACGTTCCTTCAGCACACCGGCGATCAACGTTTCGGAGTGTCCGAAGCCGTAGACGTCGGCCGTGTCAATCAGTGTCACGCCTTGATCGAGGGCGGCGTGCAGGGCCCGCCGCGAAACCGCGTCGTCGGTCTTGCCCCAGTTCGTCCCGCCAATGGCCCAAGCCCCGAGGCCGACGGTCGAAATCTGAGGGCCGCGCTGGCCAAGCTGTGTGTATTGCACGCTAAGTCCCTTTCTGACGCGCCGATAAACGCGCGCGGCGCCGGCTAGTCGGCCAGGGCCGCCGCCACGTACTCGATCACGTGCTGCGGCCAGGCGTCCGTGTGATGCGCAATATGATGGCGACAACTGAAGCCGGTGACGGCGATCTCGGCCGCCCCTCGGTCGCGCACCGCCGGGAACAGCCGCTGCTCGCCGACCGCCTTGGCGACATCGTAGTGTTCGACTTCGTGCCCGAACGCCCCCGCCATACCACAGCAGCCGCTGTTGATCTCGCTGGCCGCCCCACCGGTGCAGGTTGAAAGCACGCTCAGCGCCGCGGCGGTGCCGGTCAGCGCCTTCTGATGACAGTGGCCGTGCAGAAGCACGGGCGCCTGCCCGTCCTTGAAGCGCAGCGCATCCGGCTTCTCAGCCAGAACCTGGGCCACGAATGACTCGACCGGCTGGGCCAGCGCGGCGATGCGGCGGGCCGCGTCGGTGCGCACAAACTGCGGCAGCTCGTCGGTCAGCACCGAAACACAACTCGCCTCGGTGCCCAGGATCGGCACCCCCCGCTCGGCGAATGGTCCCAGGATCTCGACGTTGTCCACGGCCAGCGCCCGTGCCTCGTCGAGCAGTCCCTTGCTTATCAACGGCCGCCCGCAGCAGACCGTGGGCGGGACGATCACCTCGTAGCCGAGCGCTTCCAGCACTTTGACGGTGGCCTGACCCACCTGCGGGATATAGTAGTTGACCCAGGTGTCAACGAAGTAGACCACCTGACGCCCGTTCTGGCCAGGGCCGGGCCTGCTCTTCCCACCGCGCCGCGCAAACCACTTGCGGAACGGTGTGCTGGCGAAGCGTGGCGGCGGGACGCGGCGATCCAGCCCATACAGGTGCTCCATGAAGACGCGGACGACCTTCGACTGCATGAACCAGTTACTCAGCGGGGCGAACCGTGTGCCCCAGACCGCCAACTCGATCGAGCGCGCTATCAGGCGGCTGCGTTTCGGTACGCCCAGGCGCTGATTGCGCCGGTGGAGCCACTCGGACTTGAGCTTGGTGATGTCCGTGCCGGTGGGGCACTCCGTCTTGCACGCCTTACAGGCCAGGCACAGGTCGAATACCTCATCCAGTGCGGGATCGGCGAGACCGTCGAGCAGGTCGCGGTTGGACAGCGCCACGCGCAGCGCGTTGGCCCGGGCGCGGGTGGTGTTGGTTTCGTCTCCGGTGGCCATGTAGGACGGGCACATCGTGCCCACGAGGCGCTTGCGACACTCGCCGATCCCGCTGCACATTTCCGCCTGGCCCGCCATGCCACCGTGGCGGGAGAAGTCGAGCACGGTCTCCGGTGTCTGCGAAGCGTAGCCCGCACCGTAGCGCAGATTCACGTCCATCGGCTGCGGATCGACGATCTTGCCGGGGTTGAAGAGGCCCTGCGGGTCGAAGACCGTCTTCACTCGCCGAAAAGCCGCGAGCATCCGCGGCCCGAACATGCGCTCGATCCACTCCGAGCGCACGAGCCCCTCGCCATGCTCTCCCGTCAGTGCCCCTTCGAATTCGCGCACCAGGTGGCTGACGCGGTCGGATATGTGGCGGAGCTTCTCGACGCCGGCCTGGGTCTTCAGGTTCAACGCCGGGCGCACGTGCAGCAGACCGACGCTGGCGTGGGCGTAGTAGCCGGTGCGCTCGATACCCTCGTCTGCCAGGATGTCGTGCAGACGTGCGATATAGTCGTGCAGCCGGGACGGATCGACCGCGCAATCATCGACAAAATCGTACGGCTGCGTATCGCCCGGGCGCGACATGAGCAGCCCGGTGCCGGCCTTGCGAACCTCCCACACGTCGGCCTGTTGCTGCGGCTCGATCAGCACCGGCCACGCGTATCCCAGCGCTTGCGCCTCCAGAGCGCCGGCCAACTCGCGCAGCCGACGAGCGGCGTCGCCCTGCTCGTCGCCGAAGAACTCGACGATCAGGATCGCGGCCGGCTCACCCACGAGGAAGCCGCGCCGCCGCGCCATGGCCGGGTTGTCCTTGGTTCCGTCCAGAATGAGCTGGTCGACCAACTCGATCGCCGCCGGTCCGTGCTTCAGAATCTCGGGGACTGATTTGAGCGAAGCCAGCAGGTCGTGGTAGTGCACCACGCAGAGCCCCTGGCACTTTGGCAGCGGTAAGAGGTTCAACGTCGCCCCGACCACGATGCCCAGCGTCCCCTCTCCGCCGACGAGCACCTGCTCGGTGTTGATCTGTCCGCCATCGACGCGCAGGCGGTCCAGCGCGTAGCCGCCATTGCGGCGAAAGACCTTCGGGAACCGAGCCTCGATTTCGTCTGCATTCTCGCGCACAACGGCCTTGAGCGTCTCGTCGATACGCTGGCGCAAGGACCCGGCCCCGGCCCGCTCCGCCCCCTGGCCCGCGTTGCTACCGCGGGCCGCCTGTCCCCACGACGCCAGCGAGCCGTCCGCGAGCACCACGTCCACACCCAGCACGTGGTCACTCGTGCGACCGACCACGATCGAATGCGCCCCGGCAGAGTTGTTGCCGATCATGCCGCCGATCGTCGCGCGGCTGGCGGTCGCCACATCGGGTGAGAATTGCAGCCCGCGTGGCCGGAGCGCGGCGTTCAACTCATCGAGCACGACGCCCGGCTGCACGTATGCCGTACGCGCCGCAGGGTCCATCGCGAGAATGCCGTTCAGGTGGCGCGAGCAATCAAGCTGGATGCCGCGATTAACGCACCCGCCGGACAACCCCGTGCCCGCCCCACGGGGTGTGATCGGCACGCTGTGTTTGGCACATGAGCGCACCGCAGCCTGAACGTCTTCGACCGAGCGCGGGAAAACGACGGCATCGGGGACTATCTCGTAGATGCTGGCGTCCGTAGCGTAGAGCGCCCGAGCCAGGCGATCGGAACGGACTTCGTTTGAGCTGTCTGACAGCAACTCGTCCAACACGGCCGCCACGGGACCAGCGGCCGTCGAACTCCTACCGAGCGCGTTCTTCATCGACTAATCCAATCCAAACCCACACCCCCGCCAGCGCAGCGAACGCTATAGTAAGGCCGACTCGCCGTGCCGGCCACGTAGGAAGTGCGGCCGGAGCGTGGTATGTTTGCGTAGAGGGCAGGCATCATGCACTATTCAGACCGTTGCATTCGGGAACAGCCTCAGACCACGTCGTGGGGCGGTTGCACGGGCCCAACTCCAGCCCCGCCGACGCTCGGACAGCGTCGCTGCTCGTTCGCGCTCGGGCAGGTTGCAGTGCTTCTGCTGGTGTGTTGCGGGGTTCCGTCGGCGGCGAGTGACGAAGCGGGACCGTGGATCCGGGCCAGCCAGATCGGTTACTTGCCCGACGATCCCAAGATCGCTGTGCTGTCGAGCGCGCGACCGTTGGCGGGCAGCTTCAGTGTGGACGCGTTCGCCGCCGATATCGGACCCGATGCCGGAGCCTGGGGGCCGTTCCAGCACAACTACCGGCTGGATTTCTCGGCTCTGCGTAAGCCGGGCCGCTATGTTATTGAGTTCGGACAAACGCGCTCGCGGCCGTTTGAGATCGGTGCGCACGTCTACCGGCGAGTCACGCCCAGACTACTCGAGTTCATGCGGCTACAGCGCTGCGGCGACAACCCCGTGACCGGCCAGCGTTGTCACCAGCAAGACGCGATCGACGTCGTCACGGGTGAACGGTTGGACCTGACCGGCGGTTGGCACGACGCCGGCGATCGCATCAAGCACATGATCACGACGTCGTACTGCGTGGCGGCGTTGTCTCTGGCGGATGGGCTGAGTGCAGATAGCGGGTCGGCCCTGAAAGAGGAAGCGCGGCACGGGGCGGCACTACTCGCCCGGATTCACCCGGACCCGAACACCATCTACGTTCAAATCGGCGACGACCGCGACCACCTCCCACCGGAGACACTTTGGCACGACGACCAGAGCGACTACGGCTGGGGGCCGGGCGGGCCGCGCTCGGCCTGGCCTGCCACCGGCCAGCCGCAGGGCCCCAAGCACAAAAACAAGTCCACCGGTCTGGCCAGTCTGGCCGGGCGCACCGCGGCCGCGATGGTTCTTCTCGGCGACATGACAAAGGCCGAGTCGCTGTATCGCCTGGCGCAGGCCAACCCCGGCTGCGCGATGTCCGTCCCGGTGCGGGCCCCCTACTACTACGGCGAGAGCACGTTCTACGATGACCTCGAATGGGCCGCCACCGAGTTGTACATCGCCACGCGTGACAAGGCGTACCTGAAGCAGGCCATCGAGTACGCGCAGCAGGCCGGCGAAAGCAAGTGGATGGGCCAGCGGCGGCACGGGCACTACGAGTTCTTCCCATACGTCAATCTCGCCCACTGGCGGCTCTATCCGCACGTCGACGATCAAACGCGCCAGCAACTTGCCGGCTATTACCGCGCCGGGTTGGAACGCGTCCGCGAGTTGGCCGAGCAGAACCCATATCGCCTCGGCACGCCGCTGGTCTGGTGTTCGACCAACGATGTGATCGCCTGCGCCACGCAGGCCGTGCTCTACGAACGTATGACCGGCGACCGTCAGTTTCGGCCGTTGGCCGCAGAAGCCCGCGACTGGATCTTCGGCCGCAATCCATGGGGCGTCTCGTTTGTGATCGGCGTGCCGGCCGACGGCGACGCGGCGCGCCGGCCTCATCATCTGTTCTACAAGCTCGAGGACCATCTGCCCGTGGGGGGGCTGGTCGACGGGCCGGTGTACAAAGACATCAACGACGGGCTGAAATTCGCGGATTTCGGGGCGGATCGGCTGGCCCGATTTCAGTCCGAAGGCGGCGTATACCACGACGCGTTCGCCGACTTCTCAACCAACGAGCCGATCATCGATGGGACGGTCTCGTTGTTGCTGCTCCTGCAGGTGTGGGACTCGCCGGCGCCGGGTGGCTTGTAGTCTGGTTGAGCAACTCGTCGACGCGCACAAACTCATAGCCGCGCGCTTGGAGTTCTGCTAGCAGAGGGCCTAACTGCAAATGCATCTTGTCCGCCCGCTGCGAGCCGAGATGCAGCAGGAGCAGGAACCCGTTGAGGCCGGCCCGCTGCGTCCGCTCATAGTCGAGGATGTCACGCCGAATCTCGGCCGATGGAACGAAGCCCCGCTGCCCCTCCGGAATCCAGTCACGATTGGAGCCGCTGCCGGGCGTGAAGTTGAACAAAACCACGCTCAGTTCCCGTGCCCAACGAACCTGGTCCGTGTTGTACCACTCGTAGGGCGGAATGAAGAAAATCGGCCGCCGGTCGGGCAGGGCGCCGAATCGTCGTAGCTCGGCGATATTCTTGCGCAAATCGCGGCGGAAGAACCGCGCATCGACAAGTGTGTTGCTGCGGTCCTCCCAGGCGCAGTAGAGCGGGTGGGCATCGGAGTGCGGGCCGAGATAGTGGCCAGCCGCGATCAGGCGGCGTAGCAGTGGGTGGTATTCGTCCTTTGCCAGATAGTCGCCCGTTACGAAAAACGAGGCCGGCACACCAGCCGCGTGCAGCGTATCGAGGATGTGCGCCGTTCCTTCACCGTGTTCGCCGCCCGTGAAAATCAGGGCGAGGCGCTTGCCGCCTACGTCGCCGCGGATGATGCCGCCGTGGTCGTACGTCCAGCGCGCGTTCGGCTGGACGCTGCCGGCTCGGCGCGCGGCACCCGCCGCACAACCCAGCATCAACAGACACCCGGCGCTCAGGCAGACCAGTCCGGCCGCAATAGAGATCGTGGCACTCGCGAAACGTGCGGGCGGGCATTGCCGCCGCTTGCACGGTTTTATGAGGACCGAATTCATGCTGGTTCCCAACGATCGTCACGATTCTGGATGTAGTTGCTCACGCTGCTTGCATCTTATCCGAGGCGCGACCGTAAGGGAGCTGTGCCCCTCGTGCGCAACAGCCCCTTCCTTATGGGCGCGGCTCGGTTCGGAAATGACGCTCCACCTTATAACCAACTGCACGTATGATGTACGCTAACACCGTACCCGGTTGGGGGTCCGCGGAGAAGTGACGATGCTGTGCAGAGTGTTGTGGTTACTTATGCTGTTGGGGTCGCCGGCGGCGACGGACGAGCCGGGCCAGCCACCGATCGAAGACTTCACCCTGGTGCAGATCAGTGACATGCACATCAACCCCCACCTGGCGCGCACCGGACAGCCGGGGCCGCTGCGCGGCGCCGCAACGGTGAAGTGGATCTGCGGGGAAGTCGCGCGCGGGGCGGCGGCAACGCCCTTTGGCGCTGACTGTCCACCTCCGGCGTTTGCGCTGGCGACGGGCGACGTCACCGAGTACGGCGTTATCGACGACACGTGGGACCTCTTCGAGCGTGCCTTCGAACCGTTGCCTTGCCCGCTGTACGTTCTGCCCGGCAACCACGATAACACTTGGGTCGCGATGTACGCGATCATGCGGCAGCGGCACGGCGGCGAGAACTACTCGTTCGACCAGTTCGGCTGCCATTTCGCCTGCATCTGCTCGGCCTCGCCGCAGGAACCGGTGCCGACGCTCGACGCCCGCACGCGCACCTGGCTGAAGCGCGATCTGGCTGGCGTCCCGGCCGGTGCGCCCGTCTTTCTGGCTCTGCACCACCCGCCCAAAGGCAGCGAATTCGCCCCGGCCGAGTATGACACGCTTATCGATCTGCTGCGTGATTACAACGTCGTGCTGATGCTGTACGGTCACGGGCATGACGTCGAGCACCGCAACATGGACGGGATCGACGGTGTCATGGGCGGGAGCACCTTCGGCAAGAACGCCGGCTACGGCCTCATCGGCGTGCGCGACGGTCGCTTGCTCGTGCACTACCGTTATCACAAGGCCCCGAAGGGCTTGGATGTCGCGGCCGACGGCTCGGCGTGGCAGCCGGTGCTGGATAAGCCGCTGCCGCGCGCGGCGCCCGCGCGTCTTTTCCACATCGCCGAACCCGGCGGCCGCGTCGGAACCCCCGTCTTCCGCAAGCCGTTCGGCCTGGCGCTGGCGCTGGCGCCTGGGCACGAGCCGGGTGATTTGGCCGAGACACACGCGCGCATCGACGGCACAGAGATCGAACTGCGGCGTTTATCAGCAGCGGCGCGCCCCACATTTCGCGCCGAACTCGACCAGCTAACGCCCGGATATCACCTGTTGTCCGTCCGCGTCAAGCTTGCCGATGGCGCTTCCGATCTGCGTACGCAGGTGTTCATGACCGAGGATGCGGCCGACCGCTGCCCCGCGCAGATGGTGTTCGAGGCCGCGGTGAAGG
Organism: Planctomycetota bacterium; assembly: GCA_018814045.1. Classification (GTDB taxonomy): domain Bacteria; phylum Planctomycetota; class Phycisphaerae; order UBA1845; family Fen-1342; genus JAHJAR01. The sequence continues at coordinate 44,684 of JAHJAR010000288.1, forward strand.
CCGGTCCAGTGATCGTGAACGACCGACTCTACGTGGCGCTGACCAGCGGCGTGGTCGCGGCGTTCGCACGGGACTCCGGTGAGAAGTTGTGGCAGTATGGCACAGGCGGGGAGATCCTGGGGACCCCGGCTTGGTCCGGCGAGTTGCTCGTCTTTGGCTCGGGCGATGGAAAGGTGTACGCGCTCGACGATTCCGGCCGGCTGCGTTGGTCGTTCAACGCCGGCCTGCCAGTGTACGGCGTGCCGCTGATCGACGGGGATTCGGTCTACCTGGGTGACAACGGCGGCCGGATGCACGCGTTGAGCCTGACCGACGGCAAACCACGCTGGACGTATGCGCGGGCCGACTACTCCGTCGAGTGCCAGGCTCACATCTGGGGCGATTTGCTCGTCTTCGGCGCCTGGGACGGCTTCCTGTACGCGCTGGATCGCACCACCGGTGAGCTCCGGTGGAAAACGCCCGGCCCGAAATCGAGCGAGGGCAAGGCCGCCCGGTACTATGCCCCGGCCGACTGCGGCCCGGTCGCGCTGGGTGATACGCTGTTTGTTTGCGACCGCGGCTACCTGCTCGCCACGTATGACCGCGCCGGCAAACTAGGCCGGCGGCTGGATACGGGAACGTCCGCGATCGCCGCCGGCCCGACCGGCCGCTACCTCTACTGCCGCACACTGGACAACCGCGTCTGCAAGCTCAACGCGGCGGGTGAGAAGCTGTGGGAGACAGCGGTACCGGCCGGCCGCTTTCCGATCCCGCCGACATGTGACGAGGATTCGGTGTACGTCTGCTCAAACACGGGGCTGCTTAGCGTGCTGGCCGCTACTGATGGTCGCGTGCGCTCGACGTACCAGGTCACGCCGGGGTTTTACGTGATGGCCCCGGTCGCCGTCGCTGACGATGGTTGGTGCTACGTCGCAGGTATGGACGGGACGGTTACGGCGCTCCGTGCGGCACAATAGCCGCGCTGGAGCGTATACGATCTTGATGTAGCGTCGGGTCTCCGTGCCCGACGTCGGAGACGAGTTGTACTACGACGGCCGAGACAGAGCTCGGCCGCTACGTTTGAATGCAAGGCGCCTTGGCCGGTGTTGATCAGGGCTGGGCCGCGGCTTCCCGGACGAGCAACAGCGCATTGGCGACGGGCCGCTCGCTTCCGTCGGACGGTACGTTGCGCACCGCGCCGTCCACGACCATCGTTGCCGAGCCGCCGCCGTCCAGGTTGAGGGCCTGCTCGGCGTGCAACTCGTCAATCAGGAAGCGGGCCAACTCCGCGAAAGTCATGCCCGCGCTCTCCGCCGACCGCCCATCCACAACCATCAGAAACCAACACCTGTCGTTCCAGGCCAACACCGTCCGCGGATGCCGAACCTCGTCAAACTTGTACTGCTCCCAGTTGACGGTGTTTGGCTGGCCGTTGCGCACCAGCCAGCCCACGCCGGTGATCGCCATGTCAACATCAACGAGCGCAGCGCTCTCCGGTTCGAGACGCGCTACTATTGTGGCCGTTCCGTCGGTGCGAATGATCGCCGTCTCGTACCTGCGATCGGGTTGCTGCAACAGCTCGCCGTCGGACGCCGTTGCACCGGTGATCTCCGGCGGCTGGTCGAAAAAGGAAGCGTTGACCGCCGCGACGACGTCGGTGGCGGACGGCTTGTCATAGAGGGCGGCGATCGCGCTGGTGGGCATGCGCTGTGCGAAATCGCGTTGGCCCTGCGCCCAGCCGACGTCCAGATCGTATCCGGCGCACGCTCGTTCGACCGTCAGCACGTACACGCGGTTTGGATCGTCCAGGTTGTAAGTCGCGAACGTGACGCCCGGAGCGACACGTTCGCTTCGCAAGTTCGATGCGCATCCAGCGACCCACGCGCACAGAACGCAGACAAGCAGCGTCTGGCACCATGTGTTGGCCGTGCGTTTCAAAGGACAACTCCCTTCGATGAGGACTCAGCCTTGGTGCCCCGCCCTTTCCAAGGGCGGGGGACTGATTCGATCGTCTGGTGCTGATCGGCTTTCAAGTCCGTCCCCCGCCCCGTTCATCCGCCGCTGGCGGCGGCCGAAACGGGACGGGGCACCCGGACTCAAGCTCCTCAGGTGCCAGCAAGTCCGCATACGTCTCGCGCCGCCGAATGAGCCGCGTCGCAGCGCCGTGCACGAGCACCTCCGCGGCACGCAGCCGCGAGTTGTACTGGCTGGCCATCGTCATGGCGTAAGCCCCCGCGCCGAAGACGGCCAGCAGATCGCCGCGGCGCAGCGTCGGCAGCGGCCGCGCCTGCGCCAGAAAATCGCTGCTCTCGCACACGGGCCCCACGACGTCGCACTCCACAAGCCCGTCAAACGGCTGCTCCGGCACGCGCGTCGGTGGCACGCATTCGCCGGCGACGACCGGCCACACAAAGTGATAGGCCCCATACAACGCCGGCCGCAACAACTCGGTCATCGCAGCATCCACGATCACGAAGCGTTTTCGTCCCGACTGTTTCACGTGCAGCACACGCGTCAGAATTATGCCGGCGTTGGCCGCTATGGACCGACCGGGCTCGAGGATGACCCGCAGTCCGCGGCCTCGCAGCAGCGGCACGATGACACCGGCGTAGTCCGCGGCGGTCGGCGCATCACCGCCGCGGTAGTGCGCTCCGTACCCGCCGCCCACGTCAATCGTGTCCACCTCGAAGCCATCCCGCCGCAGTTGTTCCAGCAATTCCACGCCGCGTTCGATGCTCGTCCGATAGGGCTCCAGCTCGTGCACGGGCGAGCCGATATGCAGATGAATGCCGCGCAGTCGCACGGGTCGGCAGTCTGCATGACGGCGGAATATGCCCGCGGCCTGCTCGAGATCCACGCCGAACTTCGTCTCCTTCTTTCCGGTCGTGGTGTACTTGTGCGTTCTGGGATCGACGTCCGGATTGACGCGCAGGGCAGCGTCCACAGGCGCCTGCCGCGCCCGCGCCATCTCGACGAAGACCTCCAGCTCGGATTCAGACTCGATGTTGAACAGCCCGATCCGCGCTTCGAAAGCCTCGCGCAGCTCCCGATCTGTTTTGCCCACGCCGGCAAACACGATCTTCGCCGGATCGGCCCCGGCGCGTAGCGCACGATAGAGCTCGCCGCCGCTGACCACGTCGAACCCGCTGCCCAGGCTGTGCAACACGCGGCAGATGTGCACATTCTGGCAACTCTTGATCGAGAAGCAGAACAGTGGATTCAATTCGGCGAACGCCGCACGCATGCGCTGAAAATGATCGGTGAACGTCTGCTGCGAGTAGACGTAGAGCGGCGTGCCGTAGCGGGCGGCCAGCTCATCCGCCGCCGTCTCTTCGCAGCGCAGCTTGCCGTCGTGATACTCGAAGTAGTCCATGCGGATCGCCGATGACTTAGGGCACCCAACAGAACCGAGCCGCGACCGTCAGATAACCCGCGCCGCGACCGGGAGGGAGCGGTCTTCGAAGCAAGCCCACCCGCTCGCGCAGGCCTGCGGCTCCGCTCTGGCCAACGTCCTGCCAGGCGCTCTTATAAGCCAGTTGCCAACCGACCGTCCAGTCGCGCCGGCGATGAAACGCGACCCGCGCCGACGGCCAACGCGGCGGCACCGCTGCCATCCCGGTCGCCGCCGACCTTGCACTTTGTACCTCGTGCCGTTACTCGCTACGATGGGAGCAACTACCGCAGCGCTCGGTCGAAGACGCTGTTGAGTCACCCTTTGCCGGCCGCGTGTGCAACACGCCCGGCACCTTGTTCCCAGGAGTGAAGCTATGTTCACCCTCGCCAGCCGTACCCGCACCATCGGAATCTGCCTCGTCGTGGCCGCCGTGCTCGCCGGCTGTCCCGGTGATCCGCTGGCCCCCGGACCATCAGGCGGTGCGGGCAATTTCAACTGGTCCACCGAGCAGCCGCTCGCGGCTGTCATGATGCTGTACGGCGACGAGAACGCCGCCGCTGCCATGAAGTTCGCCGGCGACTCGATGAGCGGCGTGCGCGGCGTGATCCCCGAGTTGTTTCCACATCTGTTCGAGCTGATAGCGCGCGACGCCGAGGTCGCCGAAGAGATGTTGAAGCTGTTCGACGGGCAGCCGCCTGTCGAGGAGGACTCCGCCCTGGTGCTGATGGCGTACGCGCTGGAACAGATGGGCTACACACCCGGTCGCGACCGGCTCGTCAGCTTCCTCCAGGGAAACATCACCGGTGACGTGCCCATGACGCTGGCGGCCGTCACCCACGCCGTGCGCGGAATGCTCGACCTGCCGCAGAAGGAGAGCGCTTGGTATCTGGCGTCGGAGATCGAGGAGACCATCGCGGCCGCCACGGGCACGCTAACCGCGCGGGGCCGGACCAAGCTGGCCGGCGAGAAGAAATCGTGCTGGCGCGAGTTTGTGCTGCTGGGCGACGACGGCCAGCCCCTGGTCTATCCCGCCGGACACGCCCTGGCGGGTCAGCCCATCACCGTCGGCGGACGCATCCAGCCCAGCGATGCCGAGGTGCCCGATAAGCAGGCCGGCGACGAGCGCTACCGCGTCGAGCATGGCGAGGGAACCTACGTCGCCTACACCGACCCGGAATCCGGCGTCACCTACGAAGGTGCTCCCAGCCGGCTCTTCAACTGCGCCGGGTTTGCGTTCCGTTACTTCAACGATGGCATGAAATGGACCGCCGACCCGGCCGAGTGGTTCGACGCCCTGAACTCGGCCGGGGCGCTGGAGAAGGTGAGCTCGAACTGGAGTGCCAGCGCCGGCAACTTCGTGTTCTATTACGGCGATGGGAACTTGCCGGCACATGTCGCCGTCGTCGACAGCAACCCGCCCACGGGCCGGATGACGGTCATCAACGCCGACCGCTGGTCCGGGCTCTTCACCGCGCCGGTCAACGCCGCCTACTTTTTCGGCAACTGGGGCCAGAGCTTCGGCTACGGCCTGGAGAAACGCTACGACCACTACGAAGTCTGGCGTTGGAAGAACGGCCAGCCCCCGCGTTTCACGCCTTTCATCCAGCGCGAGAAGCAGAACAGTTGCCACGGCGAGGATCAGAACGGCGACGGCTTCCCCGAGCTGTCCTACTGCCTCTCAGCCACCGCCAAGTGCATCGACCCGGAATTTGCCGGCGGGGACGCGGGCGGCAGCGAACCCGAGCCGGGCTATCGCGTCTACCTGCTGCCGCAGATCGGCCGCGGCCAGTTGGAGGTCCGGGAGGAGGGCTCCGAGAGCCAGGACATTCCGCTCTGCCAGTTCTCCGGCGGCGGCCTCGACTGCACGGTGATGGCCGTATTGCAGCCGATCACCGAAGCGTTCCCGTCCGCCGAGGAGGCCGTGCTGAGCATCTGTGACCGCGTCACCAACCTGGCGTATCTGCCGCTGGGAATTGGGCCGGCGGGCGACCTGGACGGCACGTCGCGCTATCTGAGCGGGTACGTGTACGGCCTCCTGCAAACCTGCGGGCCGTAGCCACGCGCCGGCGCGGCCCGTGAACAAGAAGCGAGCCGCGCCCGTGAGAACCGAGCCGCGACCGTGAGGGAGCGGTTGCGTAGAGAAACGCCCGCCTATGTCGGCAACCCTCCCTTGCCGCTCGTGCCCGGGATTCAATACGACGGTCCGTTTGCGAGACAGCACGCTATGCCGTGCCGCTGTCGCCGAGTAGCTGCTCGAAGGCTACCTCGTCCAACACCGTAACCCCCAGCTTGCGGGCCTTTTCCAATTTGCTGCCGGCCTTCTCGCCCGCGACGACGTAGTCGGTCTTCTGGCTGACGCTGCCGGTCGCCTTGCCGCCATGCTGCTTGATCAACTCCTCGGCCTGTTTGCGGCTATAGCGGGCGAGCGTGCCGGTGACGACGAAGGTCTTGCCCGCGATCGTGCCACCGCCGCCGGCAGACGCGCGCCGCGGTTGCGTCATGTTGACGCCCATCTGTCGGAGGCTGTCGACCAACTGCCGCCCGGCCCGGTCGTGGAGGAACTCGTGGACACTTGCCGCGACGACCTTCTCTCCCTCCAGTGCCGTTCGTATTTCTTCTTCCGTCGCTTCCGCGAGTGCCATGATGTCCGAGAAGCACCGCTCTAGCAGCGACGCGTTTTTGCTAAAGGTCTTCTTGTTGGTGAAACCAGGAATCGCCATCTTGGCGAGCTGCTTAGGCAACGGCGCGTTTAATGGCACTTGCGTGCCAAGTTTATCGACATCACGGTACTTAAAGAAGGTCCTCAGCCCGCGAACGGTTTTCTCTGCCGCGGTCGTCTTCTTGCCACTCGCCTGGGTCGGCTCTCCCGACTTCAGCGCTGCACGGATTCTGCTTTCCGTGGCACACAGGAGAGTGTTCATGTCGTGGAACGACTCCGCCAGCAGTTCTGCCGTCGCTGTGCCAACAAGGCGAATGTTTAGTGCTACCAACAGTCGCGCGAGCGTCTGCTGCTTGCTTGCTTCGATCGCCGACAGCAGTGCATCAACGCTCTTAGGGCCGAGCCCTTTGACGGAGATTAGTCCGTCCCGGTGCTCTGCTAAACGGTAAATGTCGGGGATTTCCTTGACCAGCTTCCGGTCCAGAAGTACTCCGATCATGGATTCCCCCAACTCCTCGATGTCCATGGCGCCGCGCGAAGCAAAGTGAAGAAGGCGCTCACGTAGTCGCTCCGGGCAGTCCATGTTCAGACAGCGTAGCGTTGGCAGCGTCTCCATGATCTCCACAGGACCGCCGCACCGCATGCACGTCTCTCGCGCCTGCTTCCGAATGATGGCTTTGTACGAATCCTCACATGACCTGTTTGTGCATCTGAAAACTACTCGGCCCGGAGGGGGGCAATCAAAAGCCACGGCGCCGTCACAGGCCGGGCAGTTCTTCGGAATCGCAATTGCACGGGCCTTGCTGCTTCGCGTCGCGACAACAACTGACACAACCTGCGGAATAATCTCGCCTGCCTTCTCAACGATGACGCTGTCACTCTCCCGTAGCCCCAGGCGCTCAAGATGCCAGGCATTGTGCAAACTCGCCCGTTTCACCGTCGTGCCCGCCAGTTGCACTGGTTCGAGATTCGCCACCGGCGTTATGGTGCCGAGCTTACCCACCTGGAAATCCACCGACAACAGCCGCGTCTCGGCCTGCTCCGCCGCGTACTTGAACGCGATGCACCAGCGCGGCGCTTTGCTCGTCGCACCCAACCGCTCTCGTTGATCGAAGCGGTCGATCTTCAGCACCAGGCCGTCGGTGTCGTAATCCAGCGTATGGCGGCGTTCGTCCCACTCCGCGATGAACGCGACCGCCGCCTCCACGTCACGACAGATGCGTATATGCGGGCTGACCGGAATGCCCCACGCCCGGAAGTGCTCGAACAGCTCGCTTTGCCGAGTCACGTCGGCCGGCAGCGGCTCGATCTGCCCGAACCCATAACACAAGAACGCCAACCCGCGCGGCGCCACCTTGCGGGCGTCGAGTTGTTTGAGCGTGCCGGCGGTGGCATTGCGCGGGTTCTTGAACGGTTCCTCACCCGCCGCAACGCGCCGCCGGTTTGTCTCCTCGAAATCGGGCCGCGGCCAGAACACTTCGCCGCGCACCTCGAGCACACGCGGCCAGCCCGCGCCCGGTAGGCGCAGCGGCACGTTGCGAATAGTGCGGACGTTCTGTGTAACGTCATCGCCAGTGTGGCCATCACCCCGCGTGGCAGCCCGCACAAGCCGGCCGTCCTCATACCGGATCGCAACCGCTACGCCGTCGATCTTGGGATCGACCACGTACTCGTAGCGGGCGCCCTCCAGGCTGCACTGCACACGGCCGTCGAAATCGCGCACCATGTCGGCGGAATAGGTGTTGTCGATCGAGAGCATCGGGATCGCGTGGACCACATGCGCGAACCCGTCCAGCGGCCGCTCGCCCACGCGCTGCGTCGGCGAATCGGGCGTGATCAACTGCGGGTACTGCTGCTCCAGCGCGCGCAACTCGCTGACCAGCCGGTCGTACTGCTCGTCGCTGATCTCCGGATCGTTCTGGACGAAGTAGAGTTGATCGTGGCGCCGGATCTGCTCGCGCAGGGCCGCGCTGCGCTCCGCCGCCGCCACTTCGTCGGGCTTAGGAGCGCTCATCGCCGGCGGTCCGAACAGGCGGGGCCGGCCTGGTCTGGACTTCTATCTCAAACGCACTGACCCGCAGCGCCCCGGCGCCGGAGCGCCCGTGGGAGGCGGCGATGACTACCCGACCGGACAGGAAAACATGCAGCAGCTCGCCCGGACCGACGGGAACCGCAAAGCGGAAATCCTCGCCAGCCTGTCGCACGGCGGCTCCGTCTGCGGCGTTGTGCTGAAGCAGATCAAAGTTGCGCAACAGGCGGTTCTGCCCGTCGCGTGCGTATAGCTTGAGGCCGATGGATGTGTCCGCGGCCTGGGCCGGCGCGGCGTCCGCAAGCTGGTACTCATAGTTGAAGCGCACCGTGATCGCCAACTCCATCTGGCGCTCGGTCTTGTTCCGAAATGCGTGCCCCAACTGGAAACTGCCCGACGCCTGTCCTCCGGCACTGACCTCGGCGGAAGCGTCGGCGTTCCCGGCGGCGTCGGCGTGTGCTTCGCCCTTTGCGGTTCCGCCGAGATCCGCCGCCTGCTGTGCCTCGAATGAGGCGATGGCGAACGGTTCGTCCTGCGGCAGGCGCAGGGTGGTTCCCTGCGAATGATCGAGGGCGTGCGTCTTGGGCTTGGCCGACAGTTCACTCCCGAAGTCTGCACCAGCGCAGCCCGGCAGCATTAGGGCAGGCAGCGTAACCAGCGGCAGTAGCGTTGCGAGCAGGCATTCCTGAACCAGGTTGCGCATGGGCAGGTTCTCCGTATCGGTTGAAACGCATTGAATCACCAAGCTGCCGCCGCGGCAAGACGCCCGGAACTACGCGGGCGGACTTCTCCGCGCGCCGGGTTACGTCGCCTGCCACGCCGCCAGCAGCGCGAAATGTCCGCACCCCGGCCCCTCGCGACGATAGGAATGGAACAGATCGTTGCGGCACATCGTGCAGATGCCGGCCACGGCGATGTTCTCCCGGTGGACGCCGGCCTGGTGCAACTGTGCGACGTTGGCCTGCCAGAGATCGAAGTAGATGCGCTGCGAGCGGGTCTGGAAGAGCCGGTCATGCTCGGGCAGCTCCGCGGCGGCGGCGCACACATCCTCCCGCACCTCGTAGCAACACGGTCCCGCCCCCGGCCCGACACCCGCCAGCATTCGGGCCGCGACACAGCCCAGCCGCGAACACATCGTGGCGATCAGACGCTCCGTCAGCCGGGCGACCGTGCAGCGCCAGCTCGCATGAGCCAGCCCGACCACCTGTCGCTCCGGGTCCACAGCGAGAATCAGGGGGCAATCGGCGGAGAAGGTCATCAGCGCCACGCCCGGCAGCCCGGTGATGACGGCGTCGGTCGCCTCGAGTGGACTAGCAGTACGGGGCGTGTCGACGACGGTCAGCCCGGTTCCGTGGACCTGCCGGCAGAAGCAGAGTTGCTCCGGCACCAGGCCCAGATCACGCAGCATGCGTTCCCGGTCAGCGGTTGCGTCGGCTTGCTGCCGGTCATCGCGGGCGGAGATGTTTTCCGGTCTGGTGGAAAAGGCGTGGATCAGCCCGGGCAGGTTGAGCAGGTGCGCGAAGCGAGCGTAGCGTCGGCCATGCACGTGTTCAAAGAGCATCATGGTCTGTCGGGTTGTAAGAGAATCTTGATGTTCCCAGGCTCTGCCGCCGCCGCGAACGCTTCCGGACCGCGGCGCAGCGCGTACGTGCCCGCTATCATGTCTTCGACCTGGATTTTTCCAGCGCACAGCAGCCGCAGCGCCGGCGGGAACGGACCGCAGCGGTTGCCCACCACACGTACCTCGTTGACGACCAGCGGCGCGAGATTGCGATCGCCCGGCAGCGCATACGTGCTCTTGAGCACGATTGTGCCACGGGGGCGAACCAACTCTAATGCGAGCCGGAGGCCATCCGGTCTGCCGGTGCATTCCACTACGACGTCGAAGTCGGCCGCCGGCTTGACGTCCGCGAGCGCCTGACCTGCCACGCCCAGCCGCTCGCACATGGCGACTGCCGCCGGAGCGCGGTCGATGGCGGTCAGCCGGCACTTGCGCAGCGCCAGCACCTGCGCGACCAACAGCCCCAGACGTCCCACGCCCAGCACCGCCACGCGCATCGTCCGGTCGATGCGCTGCTGCGTCGCCACATGCACCGCCGCCGCCAGCGGCTCCACAAACACCGCCCGCGCGTCATCGAGCGCCCGCGGCACAACATGACAGTTGCGGGCCGGGACGCTTATGAACTGGGCGAAAGCCCCGTCGCGTCCGGAGATCCCCAGCACGGTCCGTCGCCGGCAGTGACTCGTCAATCCGCGGCGGCACATGTCACAGGTCCGGCAAACGCAGTTGATCTCAGCCACGACGCGTTTACCCTTCAGGTCGCGCGAGCCGGCCACCACTGTTCCGACGAACTCGTGCCCGGGTACGCCTGCAAAGCCCATGTAACCCCGCACGAGCTCCAGGTCGGTCGCGCAGATGCCGGCCAGATGAACGCGCACCAAGACCTCGCCGCGCCGCCGCTGGGGCTCAGGATGGTCAGCCACGAAGGCGACGTGACCTGGTTGGCGCGGATCGAACAGCAGGGCGTCCATCCAAGCTCCCTTGGGTGCCCCCTGCGCCGGCGAATGTCCGCCGGGCTACTGCTCTTTCTTGGCCGGCACGAGCCAGCGGAAGACCTGCTTGGTGTCGTAGGCGAATTTGCCCAGCCGGCTATTGTAAGGCGGACGGCGTGACTCGGGGATTTCGCCGGCGCGGGCGAACAGGTTGTCGCGGTTGGCCTCGAACCAACTATTCCAGGCAGTGACGTCGCAGTCGTGTGTGCATCCGGTCAGGCGCACCAGCGCCAACTCGCATTCGCGGGTGACCGCGAAGTCGCTGTCACGCAACGCCTCGATCAACACCTGGACTGACGCTGCATCGGGGTAGTAGCTCAAGCCGCGCGCCGCGGCTATGCGCGCGTGCCGCTCCGTGTCCAGTCGTAAACGATTGCCGAGCGTCTGCTGGGCCGCCGCCCTCAGTTCCACGGGCACAGCGCCCGCCGCCGAAAGCTGCGCCAGCGCCTCGGCGGCATCCCACCGACACAGGTCGTCCGGCGGCCGGACATCGGCGGGTGGGTGGTCGCGGTGGTTGAGGATTTTCAAGATTGTTTCGACCGCCCGCGGATCCTCCGTCCGGGCCAGGGCCCGGATTGCCACACAGCGGGCCTGCGAATCGCTTTCCAGCAGCGCGATCGCAATGAATCCCTTGACCGCCCAATTCCGTTTGTATTGCTTGCTCTTGGCGACCCGGGCCACCGCGCTGCGGCGCATGTCCGGGTCTTCGTCGGAAACGGCGATCAGCATGTACTGCTGCGCCGAGCGGCGGGGAGAGAGAACGCGCTTGAACGTCTGATCGATGCGGGCATCGCTACAGCCCGTGGATGATGCCAGCAAGGCTATCAGCAGACCCGCCGGCAGCGCGCCCAGATAGCGCGGGAACCGACCGCCGGGAGCGGTCTCGGCACCTTCAGCAGATGTCAGTTGCGAGCTGCAGGGGTGTGGCATAGCGCTCGGGAGCCACCAACTCAACCTGATCCACGTCCTCGTTCAGAAAACGTGAGCCCACCTGCCGGAATCGATCCGGATTGTCGCTCACGTAACACCGCATGCTACCCGGCCGACCGGTGCGGCACAAGCCGGCGTGCTTCGCCAGCAACTGCTGGATCGCCAGCGAGGTTTCGCGGCCGCTGTCGACGATATGGACGTCCGGCCCCAGGCTGCGCTCGATCGCTGCCCGCAGCAGCGGGTAGTGTGTGCAACCCAGCACCGCCACGCGCACGCCACGTTCCCGCAGCGGTGTCAGATACGTGTCCGCCACCAACTGTACAATCGGGTCGTCGCAGCCACGTCCCTCTTCCACCAGTGGGACGAACAGCGGGCAGGCCTGAGACACGACTTCCAGGTCCGGCACGAGAGCGTGCAGGGCGGCCGGGTATGAGCCGCTCGCGCTCGTGGCTTCAGTCCCCAGGACGACGACCGCACCGCCCTCGGCCAACCGCGCGGCCGCCCGTGCGCCCGGTTCCACGACCCCCAGCACCGGCACTGGCAGTGCCTGCTCCAGCTCGTGCAGCGCCAGCGCGCTCGCCGTATTGCAGGCCACGACGATAAGCTTGGGCTCGAACTGGAGCAGGAAGCGCGCGTCCTCAAGGGCGAAGCGGACGACGGTCTGGCGCGACTTCGTGCCGTACGGCACGCGGGCCGTGTCGCCGAAATATACGACGGCCTCGTTCGGCAGCAGGCGGCGCAAGTGGCGCACGACCGAGAGGCCGCCGAGCCCCGAGTCAAAAACTGCAATAGGATTGGTGTTCACGAGGTCCTCCGTGACCTACTAAGCGTGGTAGTCCATAATAGCGAGGCGACCTCCGCGGTGCCAGTTCAGCTCATGCGGGCCTCGATTCGGCGCCGGATCAAACGTGCCAGAAACAGCCCCGCACCACCCCCCACGAGAATCAGTCCGCCGCCGATCATCAGTAAGTCGGGCCGATAGTCCCAGGCCGCCTGAATGTTCTCCCAATAGCGCTGGGCCAGCGCCACCGCCGGGTGATTGAGCCACAAGGCGGCGAGGAAGCCGATCGCAAGCCAGGGGCCAAACGGGATCATCATGCTGCTCTTGAGCAGCAGGCCGAGCAACCAGCCCGCGAGCGCCAGCCCGACCGAAAGTAGCAACCCCGCCAGGGCAATGTCCCACCCGGCCGTCGCGCCGGCCGCGGCCAGGATGTAAATGTCGCCCAGGCCGAAGGCTTCGCGCCCAGCAGAAGCGTGAATACGATCCGTAACACCCAGCCGGCCGTCGCCGCGATCATGGCCCCATAAATGGCGAACACCGCGCCGCCGAGCGGCGCGAAACCTGCATCTTTCGGCCATCGGACCGCGCTGCCCCAGGCGTCTCCCACCGTTGGCACAACAGCCACAAGGCTGTAGGCGCCGATGGCCGCCGCGACTGCCGGGCTGAGCCACAGCAGCTCGCGCAGCGCGACGCGCCGAGCCAGCGGTCCCTCTTCCGCGAGGGCCTCGGCCAACTCCTCATCGGCCACCCGCCGTTGCCCGCCGGCCACCACGGTCGCAACGAACATCGCCAGCAACCCCACACCCGCTGCCACTGGCGGGCCCTGGCTCTGCCGCGCGCCACCACTTGCGGCCAGCAACCACAGCGTTAGACCAACGAAGACCACGATGGCCAGCCGGCCAACCCAGGGAGAGAGCTGGCTCGCTTGGGGCGAGCGAGCTGCCTGGTTCGCGCCTGCTGCCGACTGCCCCTCATCAGTTTCCCTGGCGTCGCTGGCCGAATCCGGCCGCCACACCGTCCGCCAAAGCAACAAACCGCTCACGACGAACGCCGCCAGTGCCGCCGCGCCCAGCGGTGATTCGGCTCGACCGGCCAGGATAGCCTGGCGTGGCCACAGAGCGTGCAGCACGATTCCGGCCCCGATCGCCAAGTCAGTGATCCGCGTGTCCACCAGGTACGAGACGACGTCCATGGCAGCGCACGCCATCAGCACGCCGACGAGCACCAGCCAGGCGGCCAGCAGGGGGATGTCGCTTCCCAGACTCGGATCGCCCACAACGACGCGCGTGCGGGCCACGAACACGAGGTAGTAAACCAGCACGAAGGCGAAGCCGGTGACTGCCTCCACCAGCGGGTATTGGGGCGAAATCGGTGTCTGACAATGCCGGCAGCGCCCCCGCAGCAACAGCCAGCTCAGCACCGGAACGTTGTCGTACCAGGCGATTCCCGCCTTACAACTGGGGCAGAATGAGCGCGCCGGCTTGCGAATCGACAGCCCGATCGGCAGCCGATACACGACCACGTTCAGAAAGCTGCCGACGCACAGCCCCAGCAACCAGATGAAAACGCCGATCACCACGTGCAAGATCATGCTGCTTCCGCGGGCATCCGCACGACCCTCGGGGGCACGAGACCGCCCCGGTCAAACGGGTCGGCTGTTTGGGTCAGTCTCGGGTCTTTCCGGCTCTGCCGAGGCCCACGCCGCCAGCAGCGCGACTACCGCCTCGACCACCTGCTCAACGCTCTGGCCGGCCGTGTCCACGGTCTGGTCGGCCAAGGCAGCGTACAGCGGATTGCGCATCCGCAGCAAGCGCCTGATTTCAGCGAGCCCACCCGCGGCGGTCAGTGCCGGCCGCAGCGCGGGGGTGCGAGGATCGGCCTGCAACCGGCGATGCAGCTCCTCAGCCGGGGCAGTCAACCAGACGCACCATCCGGCCTTGCTCAGCAGGAAGCGGTTCCGCTCCGCTAGCACGGCTCCACCACCAACGCTTATCACCTGCTGCCGGGCGCGGGTAACGCGCTCGATGGCCTGTGTCTCACGGCGGCGGAATGCTTCTTCGCCCGCGCGGGCGAAGATTTCGCGCACGCTGCACCCGGCAGCCTGCTCGATCAGATCATCGGTATCCCGGAATTTCCAACCTACGCGCGCCGCGACTGCGCGCCCCACATGGGTTTTTCCACAGCCCCGGGGTCCGATCAGGATCAGGTTGTTCAGCGCGGGCGGATCAGCACTCACGCCAACTCCGTGTGCCGCAGCGTCTCGGCGGGATGTTCCGTGTCAAAGAGGACGGCGTGCAGTCTCTCGTGTGTCTGCCCCGGGTTGATGCACAGCGTCCGGCCGATCTGCTCCACGTACCCGCCTGTCACCGCCGGCGACTCGTGCACGTGCCCGTGCAGAGCACACAATGGCTGACGCTGCTCTATGAAGGCGCGCACGGCGTGCGAGCCGATCGGGTATTCGATGTGTGGCAGGCGATCCAGCTTCGTATCAAACGGTGGGGCGTGACAGACGAATATCCACGGGTCATCCAGCTCCGGGGCGGCCGCCAGATCTTCGGCCAGCGACGCGTGATTGTCGAAGTGTTCCTCCGGAAGCGCCTTCCGCGCCGCCCGAGATTCCGCATCCCAAACCGCGCCGCCCGTATCCGGAATCGGGTCCCCGGCACGATCCAGGCGCTCAAAATCTTTCACCCAATACGGCGTTGGCGGCGTCTTGGAGTAGCCCAGGAACCTCACCCCGCTCCGCTGCCACGGACGCTGATGGTTGAGCAGCACCAGGTGCCCGGCGGCGTGGTGGACCTGGAGCGCCGTCTCCGCACAGAGCCAATCGTGGTTGCCGACGATGCACGCAACCTCCAGGCCCGGCACAGCGCCGCGCCATGCTCGAACGCGCGGCACGAACGTCTGCTCGATATAAGCGACCTGCGACGCAACCGGGTCGTCCAGCTCGCCGTCGCGGAACAGATCACCGCCCAGAATCAGCAAATCGGGCTTCTCGGCCGACACTAGTCGATCGAGCTGGCGGTAGAGCTCCGACCGACCGTGGAGGTCACTCGTGTAACAGATACGCATGGTTGGTTAGTCGCCGGCGTACCGGCGGGCAATTCGCTCTGCTGACTATCGGGTTCTTCAACGCCGTCGCAGGAACGCCGGGCCTACACCCAGCCGTCCGCCCGGCCTGCGATGGTTGCGACGACCGCGATTACACTCCAGGGGCGCCCGCGCCGCAACCGGCGGCGACTCCATGGAGGATCATATTTCTCCGACAGCGCCGTTTCCACCTTGACGTCCTCCTGGCAGGCCGTCGGTCGAATACCCGGGGCAGCACATTTGCCGCCGCGCCCCACTTGCAGGCACCCGAATCACCGAATACCATCAAAACTTGGCAGTAGTTACGATTACGGGTGGACCGAGCGTCGCCGATGGCGCACGAACGCAGGCCGACATCGATCAGTACCCCGCCGCACCAGACCGTGCATTGGGTAATCGTGGTCCTGTTGGCCGTAATCGCCGCAGGGCTTTGGTTCAGACCACCCGGACAACCAGGCGTGGCGGCATTCGCCCAAAACCCGCCGCTGGCCGGTGCACGTGGTGTCTATGCGTTCACCGGTCCGCTCGGCGCCAACCGCTACGGCCTGTTTATGTTGGACGTAGACCAGGGTACGATCTGGTGCTACGAGATTGACTCAGTCGGCGGAACACGCAAGCTGCGCCTAATCGCGGCTCGCACATGGATTTACGATCGCTACCTGCAGGACTTCAACTGCGCGCCGCCTGACTTTAGGATGGTACAGGAGCTAGTGGCCCAGCAGCGGCAACCCGCTGACACAACAGACCGCCCCCGCAGCGATCTTGAGAACGAGCAGGGCGGTACGTCCGGCGCGGGTTCACCAAACAAACCATAACCCGGCATGGGAACGGGAGTGCACCATGGCCAAGCCGTTTTACTCGATGGACGAAGTTTGCCAACTGCTCGGCAAGAGCGCGGACGAGATCCGTGAGTTGGTGCGCCATGGAACTCTGCGCGAATTCCGCGATGCCGGAAAAGTCTTCTTCAAGGCCGAAGACGTAGACAAGATGGCTGGCGAAGCCCAGGCCGACACCGGTGACATCGTCCTGGAACCGGCCGACGACGAGCTGCCGACACTCGCCGATAGCGGCAGCGGCAGCTCCATCGGCCTCGAACCGATGGCCGAAGAAGTGGAAGAGGGCCCCAAGGAAGACACGGTCATCACCGCCAGCGGCATCGGTGTCTTCGACGACGATGAGCTCGAGATCGACGTTGACCCGATGGCCAAGACCCAGATCACCACCGGGACGATTGGCGATCAGGTCTCGCTCGAAGGTGCCGGAAGCGGGTCGGGCCTGCTCGATCTGTCGCGCGAAGCCGACGACACCTCCCTCGGCGCCGAGCTGCTCGACGAGATCTACCCCGGCGAGGAAGAGGCCACCGAAGCCGAGGCGGAACCTGCCGCCGCCGAGGCCGAAGAGGAGGCCGAGGAAGAGGCCGACGAATCCGAGCTCGAAGGAGTCGGCGCCGGCGAAGTGCTCGCGCCCGTCATGGCCGTTACCGGCGACCCGGCCGAAGGCCTGTTCTCCGGCCTGCTGGTCGGCGCACTGATTCTGCTGGGCGTCGCCGGCAGCGTCGCCGCCAGTGTCTTCCAAGGCTATCTGCCGGACTACGCCCGTTTCTTGACCGAGAACTTCTACTTCTTACTCGGCGGCGCCGCGCTGGTTGTGGTCCTGTCGCTGATCATCGGGTGGTTCCTCGGGCGCGCCACGAACCGCCCGCGCCGCGGCTGATCGCCAGGACCGCCGCCCGCTGGCAAAGACCGCGCAGAATCCCACTACCACGTGGAGAACAGACATGCGCGCTGCCTGGTCCCTGATCCCCTGCTTCTCCGTCATTCTAACTGCTGGCTGCGTGCCGGCCGATCAGCATCGGGAAGTGCAGTTCCGTTTGCAGCAAGTCACCGGCGAGCGCGATGCCCTGCGGCAGGCGTTGGACGATGAGCGCGCCCGGACTGCGGCGCTGGAGGTGCGCGTGGCCGAGAAGACACGCGCGTGTGATACGGCCCAGGCCGAAACCAGTACGCTCAAAGCCCACGGGCAGCGGCTTGCGCAGAGCAACGCCGAGCTGCTGAAGATCATCGAGCAGCGCAGCCAGCGGTCCCTCGAACGTCCCGAGGTTCCCGCCTCGCCGCTGCCGCCGCGCGTCGATCAAGCCCTGCAGGCCCTGGCAGCCAAGTACGCCGGGCGCATTTGGTACGATCGCGGCCGCGGGGCCATCAGTCTAGCGAACGATCGGCTGTTCGATCCCGCCAGTGACACGGTGCGCCAGGAAGCCCACGCCCTGCTCGGCGAACTGGCCGGCATCGCCGCACTGACACCGGGCGACGAGTTTGAAGTGCTTGTGGTTGGGCATTCGGACAGCAGCCCGATCACGAAGCCCGAGACGTTGGCCCGCTTTCCGTCGAATTGGCATCTCTCGACGTGCCGCGCGATCGCGGTGAAGAGCATCCTCGTGGCCGCAGGGTTGCCGGAAAAACGCATGGGAGTGATGGGCTACGGCCCCTACCGTCCGCTCGGCCAGGACCAGGCCCACAATCGGCGGGTCGAGGTGTTCCTAGCCCCCAAGGGCGCCGCACGCCCGCTGGCCCCGGTCAAGCCCGACCCCGGCTAGTCGCGGCCCGCCCCCCCATTCGACCACCCGCTGTGCCCCGGGTGACGGCTGTGGCGTCAGTCTGCCGCGACCGCCTGAATCCGATAGCATGGTAGTCACCGAAGCAGCCGACGCCGGACCCGCGCGTGGCGTCAGGAGAATGACACGGGTCGCTAGTATGCCCCGCGACGTTGCCATTATCGTGAATCCCGTCGCCGGCAGCGGCAAACGCGGGCAGGTGATCGAACAATTTCGCGCGCGCCTGTTGGCGGAAGGTCACAGGTGCACGATGGCACTGACGAGCGGACCGGCCGACCTCACGAACCTCGTGCGCCAGAAGGCCGTCGACGAAACCTGTATAGTCATCGCGGGGGGTGATGGTACGATTCGCGGCGCGCTCGCGGGGCTGATGGGCCGGTCGAATCCAGTGCTGATCCTGCCGCTCGGCACTGAGAACATCCTCGCCAAGCAGCTCGGCATCGCTCCCACCTTTGCGTCGCTCTGGCGCGCGTTCAGCAGCGGTCAGGTCACGGCCTTCGACCTGGGCACCGTTAACGGGCAGCCGTTTCTGACCATCGTCGGAGCGGGTTTCGATGCGGAGGTCGTTGCCCGTCTCAGCCAGCGCCGCCGCGGGCACATCACTCATTTCGACTACTTCTGGCCGGTCTGGCGCACGCTCTGCAAATACCGCTTTCCGCCCATCCGTGTGCTGGCGGATGGGGAGGAGGTCTGCAACGAGCCGGCCCTCGTGTTCGCCGGCAACATCCCGCGCTATGCCGCGGGACTGCGAATCCTGCGTGATGCGCGCTGGAACGACGGGCTCCTGGACCTGTGCATCTTCCGCTGTCGGCACCAGGCGCGCCTGATGGAGCACGCCTTCTGGACTTGGCTGAACTGGCACATCGAGCACCCGCTGGTCAGCTATCATCAGGTAAAACACGTGCGCATCGAGTCCGAGACAGCGCTGCCGTTGCAAAGCGACGGCGATCCGGCCGGTGAGTTGCCCGCCGAGGTCGAGGTCGTTCCCGCGGCACTGAATCTCCTGGTTCCGCCGCGCGCTGGCCAAAGCCGTTTGGCAGATCGCTGAGCCGTCTCCCACCAGCGGCTGCATCGTCAGGAGTCCAGCGAATGTCGCGCCCGAGCGGGCGCGGCGTGATTGGCGTGGTTGCGAGGGCCTATGCTGCGCGAAAGCTGGCCCACTCGCGCCTCACTCGTCGGCGTCGGACAGCAGTGCGGACAACGCGGCCAGCTTCTGTTCCGCCGCGGACATGGTTTGCTGATTGGCCGGGCGCGGCTGGGGGGGGAGCGGGGGGGGCAGCGCCGCCTCCGGCAGTGGCTCGGCAGTGGCTGGCACCGATTCGTTGGGCACACTTGTTGCCGTGGTGCTCGGAGCGGTTCGATCCTGCCGCCACCACCGGTCGATTATCGGTTCGACCTCGCCGGCAGCGCTGCCAGAGCTCCACATTCCGAAGAAATCCACGTCGCCACTGCGGGGCAGCTTGGGCGGCAGGTCGATCAGCGTGCGCATCGGCATCAGGACGGCGTCGCCGATGATGAACCCTTCGCCCGGGCGCAGGCCGGGGAGCAACTCGATGAGACTGCGGAATTGGTCACTGACGACGCGGGCGGCGTACTCCTGGTCGTCGGGGTTGTTCATGCGCATCAGGACCATCGAGTTGCACTGGCTGAGCACCGTCTCGGAAATCTCGCTGGGACGCTGCGAGACGATCATCGCGGAAACGCCGTACTTGCGGCCTTCTTTGGCCACCTTCTCCACCGCGTCGCGCGCGAACGTCTTGCGGTTGCCGGCATTGCGCGGCAGGTAGTTGTGGGCCTCTTCGAAGACCAGCAGAACCGGTTGACGGACCTCGGGCGGTGACCAGAAATTGAAGTCGAACAGGGTGCGCGTCAGGGCCGCGACGGTCGTGTCAACAACATCAAAGGGCAGGCCCGACAGATCGACGATGGTGAGGTTCTTCCGTTGATCCATGCGCCCCAACATCTGGCGGATGACCCAGGCCACGGTCTTGCTCAGCGTTCCGGGTGAAGCGTCGGCCTGAAGGCGCTCCGCCAGATAGGGATTGCGGCTGGCCTGCTCGAACGGGCGCAGGAGAAAATCGTACCGGCGATCGTTCAGACGCGTTTCAATCAGATTCACCAATCCGAGCAGCTTGCCATAGTACGCGGCGTGGAGCACCTCGCCCTCAGGATTGCCCTTGTTGAAGTCCATGCGCCGGGTCAGCAGCAGCCGTTCCTGTTCCTCCACCGGCAGCGTGCGGTGCGCCAGGCGCGCAAAGGCGTATTGGTGCGTGTTGAGCACAAAGCGCGCCTCGTTCATGTTTTCGGCGTAGGTCTTGAGATCCTCGATTGAGTAATAGACCGGCGTGTCGATCGTGTACTCACAGAGCAGGTCGAGCTCATCGGCCGCCGGGCGTTTGAGCTTCTCGAACGCCGCGCGGAGGAAGATCTTCTGGGCGTTGAGGTTCGCGGGGTTGTTCGTATCGAGGAAGAGCTGCTCGAACTCCTCGTAGTGCAACATCCAGTAGGGCAGCACCAGGTTGCGATCGGAGAGATACGTCACATTGGCGGCCGGCTGTCCGGTGTCGTCGCTGAAGGCGGCCGCGTATTCGCCGTGCATGTCGAACAAGACGACCTGGGAATACGGCAAACGCAGGGCCTCGTGCACGATCTTCGCGGTCGTGCAGCTCTTGCCCGAGCCGCTGTTGCCCATCACGGCCACGTGTTTGGCGAAGAACTCCTTCCCGAGGACCTTCACCTCGAAATCGGTATCGACGGCGAAACGGCCCATGGGGAAAGCCCGCCGCTGCTCGCGGCCGGCAGCCAGATCGTCGAAACAGCCGAAGATCAGCTCGAAATCCTCGTCGACGCCAAGTCGGACCGGATCGCCGAGCGTGGGGTATTCGCTGACGCCGCGCTGGAACGTGTCGTTGCGAACGGTCCCGAGCAGTTGGACGGTCATGGTGATGCGGCGCGGCTTGGCGGGGTCCGGCCCGGGTTCGAGTTCGCCATGAGCGCCGATGCCGATAATGTAGCCGATCAGGCTGACGCGCTCGGAGGGCAGCGTCACATACGTGCCCAGACGTCCGACGCGATAGACCGTGCCGTGGTAATCGATGTGCAGGTTGGGGACGCTGATCTGAACCTCAACCGTATCGCCCTGCACTCTGATAACATGTCCGATTGCGAGGGGATCCATGCGCGTACTTCCACCGGGTGGGGTTTCCCATGGTCATATCGAACGTTTCCGCGCATTGGTTCAGGGGTGGGTCAGGTTCGTGTCGTATGCCGCGGCCAGGTTGGCCCGTGACGGGTTGGGCTTCTGATAACCGTTGCCCGCCGCCGTTCACCCTGCGCCTGGTCTACGCGCTGCCGTGCGACACGCCCGCCTCTTGCGCGACGCCAGCGCCGTGCAGATGACGCTGTCGCCCAAAGCACTCCAAGCCCAGACAGCCAAGCAGGGCCAGGTTGAGGACGAGCCCGGGGATGCCGCTGAAGACGCGGCTCAGGATCGTCCCGCCAAAACAACCGCAGTCCACGTCCCGTTGCTGAATCAGCACGATCAGCTTGAGCACCACGAAGCCGACCAGCATCGTTGCGATGAGCACGCGGGCTTCACGCCGCCAGATGCCGGTGATGAGCAGCAGGGCGGCGATGGCCTCGATCCAGGGAAACACGTAGGCGACCGCGTTGGTCCACAGCTCGGGCAGTAACTCGTAGTCGCGCACATCGGTCGCGAAGCCCGGCAGATCTCCGAGCTTCACCAGGGCCGCGAAGAGGAACGTGATACCCACCGCCAAGCGGGCGAAGGCGACCGTGAACTTCCAGCTCGCCTCGGACGTGTCTATCGGGACTTCCGACATGCGTAAACCCTGGCCACTCCTTCAGCTTTCCTGTTCATCCGCCGGCTTCGTGGTTATTACAGGCGCATCTGCACCCCCGTGGATTCGGTTCGGTTGGGTTGTCATCTGTTTGGCTGGCTGGCGCTGGGCGGCGAACTCCGCCAGCCACGGGGGCTGCGGCCCGCCCGCGGTGGGCAGACCAGCCGCCTTGAGCGCCCGCCAGCCGCCGAGAAAGACACGCATGTCGGCGTGCCCGACCAACTCCATTTCCTCGTACATCTCCACGGCGATGCCGCATTCTTCTGATTCGCAGTAGAAGACGACCGGCAAGCCGTATCCGTGAAGCTCAAACAGCAACTCGACGGATGATTCCAGATCATCGGCGGGGACGTTCATGATCCGGGGGGCGTCGAGGTGTTCCTGCTCGAATTCCACAGTGGGACGCGTGTCGATCACCACGCCGAGAGCTTCGTAGAACTCGCGGAACTCCTCCAGTGTCAGAGCAGCCTCCTGCCGGATCTGCTCGCGATGCTGGCGGGCGTAGAACTCGCGGTGGCGCTGGCGGTCCTCCTTGCGCAGCGTCGCCACGTCAGGCACCCACGGCAGCCCGGAAACGCGGACCTGAACCGTGGCCGCAGTCAGCGCGACCGCCATGATGGCCAGGATGCGGAGCGCGGCCGCGATCATGGCTGCTCAGGCTGCTGTTCCTCTGCGTCGTCGGAATCCTCCTCGGGCTCGGTCTCCGTGGCGGACTCCGATCGCCTCTCGGCCGGCGTTAACGCCCCGGCGCGCCCCGGGGTGCGCACGGCCGTCGGCTTGTTAGAGATCGGGATGACAAGCCGGGCGTACTCCGGCTCGGCGGCATCGGTCAAGATGATGAGCTCCGCCCCGTCTTCCGGAAGCTCCTCGCCCGGCGGTAACGAAACACGCAGTTCGTGCGACGCGACTGACAACGCCACGGGGCGACTGGCCGGCGGCAGCACTTCGGCCGTGATCAGGTCCGGCACGCTGGACTTGACCTCCAGGATCTTCACCGGATTGTCCGCCTGATAGTTGACGCGCAGCCGACGTTCGGTGCGGACCTTGAGCGTCTTCGGTACATAGAACATCCGCGGCGAAACCTGGACCCGCGGGTGCACGTAACCGTGCACGGTGATGGTCATCTTCGGGAAGTCAGCAACTCCCGTCGCCAACTCCACGTTCGCGCGGGCCACACCATGCGTCAGAGGTGGCTTCGTGGTGGCCTTCAGCTCGTACACCATGCCGGGCTCGAGCTCCGTCAGTTCCATCAGGTACGGCGACGAGGGGCCATCCAGGAGCTTGAGATTCATCTTCTCCTCGTAGACGTTGGTGATTTTCACCGTCTTGCTGATCGCCGAGTCGCGCATCAGCCGCCCGAACATGAGCCCGTCGCGGGGCTCGAGCTGGTAGCGCGGTTTGACGTTGCCAGTGATCTGGAAACGCGTGGCCGGCTTGATCGGATCGTTGGTTCGGAGCGTGACCATCTGGTTGGCCGGCCCCTGCCGCGACGTGGAGTTGTACGAGACTGTGATCGTCGTGGATTCCTGTGGCGCCAGCTCACCCCGGCGATCGCCCTTCGTGAGCACACAGCCGCAGGATTTCTTGATCTCGTATTGCAGCGCGGCGTTCCCGACGTTCTTGAGGGTCAGGTCCGTGCTGACCGGCACCGCCTGCCAGATCGTGCCGAAATCCCACTTGTTCTTGCTGAGTTCCAGACGTGGTGCCGCCTCGCCGGGCTGATCCTGCGCGGCGACAGCCGGTCGTTGCGCCGCCGGGGGCTGATCCTGAGCCCACGACAGGTTGGCGGCCAACAGCACGACCGCAGCACGTACGAACATCGTCCAATGGGTGCTTGTCATGATGGGTACTCTCATTGAGTCTGGCGTAGCGCTTGCGTACTGGACGTCAGGGTGTCTCTGGTTCCTTCTCGTTATTCGCGGAAGACTCGGATTGCTCGGATTGATCCGAATCCGTCTCGGGCGTGACCTTGCCGCGCTTGTAGCTAATCGTGGGCGCCTTGCGGGGGTAAGTGCGCGCCACGGTGACGATGAGCTTCTCGCATTCCGGGTCGTTTGTCCAGATCTCGACTTCCACGCCGTCTCTGGGCAACTCGGGCCCGGGCGGCAGGCTGAAGACAATGTGGTAAACCATCTTCGGCGCCACGCCCACACGGTCGGCCTGATCGACCAGGCGGCGTTCGCCCAATTCGACCTTGATGTTTTCGGCTGGGCAGACGATGCGCGTCACCTTGAAGTTCTCGTCGTCGCCGTAGTACTTGACCTTGACCGTCTTCTGATGGGGTTTGCGCATGCCCATGGACGAAATGAGCACGCTGGGCACCGGCTCGACCGACGGCTTGATGGTCACGAACATGGGCACTTCGATGCGCGGTTGGCGCTTGAGCCCGGTGTCGAGGACGACTTGGCCATTGGTGAAACCCCGTCTCAGGGGTGCCTTCGTCTTGGTACTCAGCTCAAAGACCTTGCCGGGCGTGATCTCCTTTACCTTAACCGCGAACTGGTCGTCGTCACCGCTGATGACCTCGAACCGGGCCGGCTCGGGATAGAGATTCTCTATTCGAACGACAGCCTCGTATGGTCCTGCGGGATCGATCCCGCTCATACTCAGGCGGGCCGGTTCGATGGTGAAGATCCTCTTGACGTGGCCCTTGATCTTGAAGACAGAGCGCTGATGCTCGGGATCGTTGCTGAGAATCACGACGCTGGAACGGACGTCACCCTGCTTCTTCCTGGTCAGAAACTCGACCTTCATTTCCGTCGACTCGCCGGGCGGCAGCACTTTGTCCTCCGGCTTGGCGGCCGTGCACGCGCAGCTCACGTGCACCTTGTCGATCTCGAGGTCAGCCGTGCCCTTGTTGGTGATCTTCAGATCGAAGGCCGGGCGATCGCCGTACCAGGCCTCACCGAAATCCCACTCCGTGGCCGACAGCTCGATCATCGGACGGCCGACAACGCGGGGCTGAGAAGTGGCGGGTGGGGCCTGAGGCTGCTGGGCGAGGGCCACGCAACTCAACAGCGGCAGCATCAGCACGACCCAGGGGGTCGTGGGCAACGATTGGTTCATTCCGATCTCTTTATGGAGCATGGCAGACATTTGTCCTCTGGATTGCCGGCGTGGTTTCCACGGCTGGGCCCGCTTGTTGGCCGGCCGCTCGAAAGCAGTACCGCCGCCGGTGTCAGGTTTCCTGGCGCACCAACGGTGCCGGCTTGCGGAGTGCCCCGGCGAGGCTTCGTTCCCTTTCGGGATAGTACCTGCACCGGGTCGGTCGGTTCAACCGAGCCCGGGAAAATGATCCCCTACGGGCAGCCAAGGCGGGGCCGACCTGAATGGCGTGGCGAGTGGGCGGCAATATCAGACCGTCAACCCAGCCGCCCTCCACCGGAGACCGGACAGGCGGCACGCACCAGCGCTAACCCGAGAGCGCCGGGTTGCTCTTCAGGGCCTCGATCATCTTCAGGGCCGCCGGGCCACCCAACACGATGCCAATCGCCGGGAAGATGAAAAGAACCAGCGGCAGCATGAGTTTGACGGCGGTCTTCTGGGCGCGTTCCTCGGCGGCCTGGTGACGTTTGGTGCGCAGCGTGTTGGCCTGGTTACGGAGGGCCTTGGCGATACTGGTACCGAACTTCTCCGCTTGCAGAATCATGGAGACGAGGCTGCGCAGTTCGTCGACATCGGTGCGCCGGGCCATGTTCTCGAGGGCTTCCCCCCGGGGGATGCCCATCTGGGTTTCAGACACGGAGATGCGCAGCTCGTCGGAGAGATCGATGTGCACGAGCGCCATCTCTTCGCCCACCCGCTTCAGGGCCGCATCGAGAGCGAGCCCGGACTCGACCGAGACGACCAGCAGGTCAAGCACGTCCGCCAGACCGTGGCGGATCTTCTCCTTGCGAGTGCCGATGGCGAGCGTCAGCCAGAGATTCGGCAGCATCAGCCCCGCGCCGGTCCCGAAAGCCACCGCACTCACGAGTGGCAGCAGGTCCAGGCCGCCAGAGATACTGGCCAGCGCGGCGATCACCAGGCCGACGATGGCTAGGAGCGTCTTGCTGCCCAGGAAGAACGTCTGGGCCTGGGCCTGGCGGAAGCCGGCCGTGGCCAAACGCGTACGCAGGTTGGTCCGCTCCTCGGCCGAGGTGGGCATGACCAGCCGGGAGAGCATCGGGCCAGCGTGTTTGACGAGGTGGTCGGTGGCCGAGGCGCGGGCTTGTTCGCGAATCTGGGCGACCTCGTCGGTCGCCCGGCCGCCGGCCAGACGGCGTTTGACGGCGTCGCGCTCGTCTTGCTTGCGGGGCATGACACTGTATACGACCAGCGCCACCGACACGACGAACAGGATTCCGATCATGATCATGTCCATGAGGGCAACCTCCTAGACCTTGATATTGACGATCTTCTTGATCATGGCCCAGCCCATCAACTGCATGACCACGGCAACGGTTAGCATCATCTTGCCCGTCGGGTCGGCGATGAGCAGCTCGGCGTACTCGCGGTTGACCTGCAACATGACGAAGAAAACGATCACCGGCAGCGCCAGCAGCACATACCCGGAGAGACGCCCCTCCGCGGTCAAAGCTTGCACCGTGCCAAACAGCTTGATGCGATCGCGGATAACGCTGCCGATCTTGTCGAGCACCTCGGCCAGGTCACCACCAGTCTGACGCTGGATCAGGACGGCCGTGACGAAGAAACGCACGTCGAGCATGCCCGTGCGTTGCGCGAGATTCCTGAGGGCATCCTCGATCTTGAGTCCCAGGTTCTGTTCGTGGAAGACGCGGCCGAATTCGGTCCCGGCCGGGTCGGGCACTTCGTGGGCGATGAGCTGCATGGCGCTGGCCAGCGAATGCCCGGCCCGCAGCGCCTGGCTGAGTAGCTCGAAAACGTCGGGTAACTGCCCGACCAGCTTGTTGAGTCGACGCTTGCGCCGCCGGAACAGGTAGAGAATCGGCACAATGAAGACACCGGCCACGGTGCCGGCCGAAACGAGAAAGCTGATCTTCAGGACCAGCATGGTCGCCAGCAGAACTGTGGCGATGGCCGTCAGGTTCACGAGCGTTTGCGGCGCGGACCAGCGCACGTTGGCCTGGTCGAGCACCGTTTGGAAACGGGCCGTGAAGCTGAGCTTGAGGAAGGCCCGCGCCAGCCCTCCCGAGGCCTCGCTCGTCTGTTTTCGCAGGTCGGCCAGCGCGGCCAGTGGGTCGTCGCGGCCAGCACCGCCCGACTTGCCGGGGCGCAGGCGATCGATGACACGCTTGCGGTCGGAGCTGCGCAGGTCGGCCACGACCTGGAACACTCCGTACGCCAGCACGACCGAACCCATCAGGGGCAGGATGATCAGCAGCGCGCGCTGCACGCCGCTTGCCAATTCCAGGGCCAGGGTCAACGGCATCATGGCTTAGTCGTCCACAACGAGGTCTCGCGCGGTGAACCAATCCGGATCGACAACAGCGCCTGCGGCGATCAGGCGGTCCATAAACTGGGGGCGGACACCGGTTGAGACAGTACGGCCAAAGGCTTTCCCTTCGGTGTTCACGCCGTCCTGTTCGAATTTGAAGATGTCCTGCATGGTTATCACATCGCCTTCCATACCCTGCACCTCGGTCACGTTCGTGATCCTGCGCTGGCCGCCGGTGAGTCGCGCCGCCTGCACGATCAGGTCGATGGCCGAGGCGAACTGCTGGCGGATGGCCCGCGTGGGCAACTCGAAGCCCGCCATCATGACCATCGTCTCGACGCGCTGGACCGCATCACGCGTGCTGTTGGCGTGGACCGTGGTCATCGAGCCTTCGTGCCCGGTGTTCATGGCCTGTAGCATGTCCAGCGTCTCGCCGCCGCGGCACTCACCGACCACAATGCGGTCGGGGCGCATACGCAGCGCGTTGATCAGCAGATCGCGAATGGCCACGCGGCCTTTGCCCTCGATGTTGGGGGGGCGCGTTTCCAGGCGAACCACGTGCGGCTGACGCAACTGGAGCTCAGCGGCGTCCTCGATAGTCACAATCCGATCGGTGGCCGGTATAAAGCTGGACAGGTTGTTCAGCAGCGTCGTCTTACCGGAGCCGGTGCCACCCACGATCAGGACGTTCAACCCGGCCATCACGCAAGCTTCGAAAAACAGCACCATTTCCGCCGCACACGACTTGAAGCGGACATAGTCATCCCACGTGATCGGGTCTTTCCCGAAGCGGCGAATCGACATCGAAGGCCCATCGATCGCCAGGGGCGGGATGATCGCGTTCACGCGGCTGCCGTCCTTGAGCCGGGCGTCCACCATCGGCGAGACTTCGTCGCAGCGGCGCC
Organism: Planctomycetota bacterium; assembly: GCA_018814045.1. Taxonomy (GTDB): domain Bacteria; phylum Planctomycetota; class Phycisphaerae; order UBA1845; family Fen-1342; genus JAHJAR01. The sequence goes on from JAHJAR010000288.1 coordinate 72,870, forward strand.
CCAGGGGCGAGACGATCTTGTCGATCACGTGCAACAGGTGGGCATTGTCCTTGAACTTCACCTCGGACAGGGTGAGCTGTCCCCCGCGCTCGATGTAGACCTGGTGTGGGCCGTTGATCAGGATGTCCGAGATGAGATCATCCTTGAGGAGAGGTTCGAGCGGTCCCAGGCCAAAGGTCTCGTCCAGAATCTCATCCGCCAGCCGCTGCCGTTCGTTGAAGTTGAGCAGCGGGTTCTCTTCCTCACACAGGGCCACCACGACCTGCTTGACCTGGTCACGCATTTCGGACGTCGCGTCGCGCGACAGCTTGGTCATGTCCAGTTGGTCGACCAGCTTGCGGTGCACGACGCTCTTCAAGTCCTGGAGGCGGCGCGTACGCTCGTCATCCTGCAGCCTCCGGCGGGGCTCGGCCGGCCGCTCTGGTGGCTTGGGCAACGTCGGTGGAGGTGGGTTCTCCGGTTGGGCCGCGGGCGAAGGGGCGGCGGCCGGTTGCGACTCCCGCAGTCTGACCGGCGGAACAGCCGGCGGGGTGCTCTCCTTCTTCGTGAACAAGCCCATCAATCACCTTCCGAATACGAGACGCTCCGGCGCCGCGCCGCGCGGCCAACAGCTCTGCTGGGGCGTCTACCTCGATGTCTCATAGCCTCTGCACCACCCAATCCCTAAGTGCCACTCTTCTGTCCGGCGAGAAACGAGAACAGACCCTTGCGCGGCGTGTCCTCCTCGTGCTCGCTCGCCGCGCTCCCGCCGCCGTCTCTCTGCGCCAAAGCCAGGGCGATGGCCTGATACGACTGGCGCAGCTTGGACCTGGGGGCGTAGTCGAGCAGCGGGGCCCCCATGTTCACGGCGGTGCTGCTCGTCTTCCAATCGTCCGGAATCAGGAACTCCAGCTTGCGCCCCAGCGTCGTCTCAACATCACCCGGATGCAGATACCCGGAATCGCGTCCAAAACGGCTGCATACCAGCCGGATGCGCTCCATGTTGTAGCCGCCGCGCGCCAACTCGCGCAGCATGCGGTCGGTATTGCGCACCGGCGGCACCAGCAACTGCACCATTACCAGGCACACGTCGGCGATGTCGAACACCGCCCGCGCCGTGGGATCGAACCGCACCGGGCCATCAATGATCACGAAGTCATAGCACTCTTGAACGGCCGACAACACGCCCGCGCACTGCCCGGCCGTAATCCGTTCGGCTTGGGCCATGTCCGTCGGGGGGGCCAGCAGGTGCACACCGCTGGAGTGCTTGACCATGGCCCGCTCGATCATCTGCACGTCCAGGGCCTCGGGCGTGTCGCACAATTCGGCGATGGTGTAGGTCGGCTGGGCGTCAAGAAACATCGCCGCCTGCCCGAAGCGAAAATCGAGATCGACGATGGCAACCCGGGGCCGCGCGCTGTGGCTGGGCGCATCACCCCAGTCTTCGAGCTGGGCCAGCTCGACCGCCACGTTGGTCACGAGGGTTGTTACGCCCAGTCCACCGCAGGCCCCGCACACCGGCACCAGGCGTCCGAGCCGCTTGCTGCTGCCTTCTTGCTCGTTGCCGATGCGTTGCAGAATCTCCTTCAGTTGCTCGGGGGGGAAAGGCTTCCAGAGGAACTCGCGCATTCCCGCCCGCATGGCCCGCATGACCAATTCGGCGTCGCGATTCTCGGTCATCGCGATTGCCGCCAGGTGGTCCTTGCGGGCCTCGATGACCGGCGCGACCACTTCCATCATCGCGGCCGGATTCGGATCGAGGTGGAGGAGCAGCACTTCGGCCGGAAATTGGTCCAGCGATTTGGCCAGGAAGGCGGGTTCTTCAATCTCGGCGACGATCTTGACGCCCTCGACGCTGAGCAGATGCGCGCGTAGTTCGGGCGTAGCCTCCTCGTCAGCGTTGACAACGATTACCCGGATCGTCTGGCTCACCGCTGTGCGCGCCCTTCCGGGGGAAGCCATCCTGCCCTGGCAACCGCACGCAGCGACGGAGGAAAAGCGACGTCTGGCCGGCTCCGTCGCTGCGTGGTTGCTCCCTTACTCGATCAATGCCACCGGCCGCTTGCCGCCCAGCGTTCTGAAGATGGCTTCGAGCTGGTCGGTGTACTCCTCCGGCGTACCGGATGCGTAAAACTCCTGGCCATGTCCGATGACCGCAATCTGCTGCATGATGTCACGATCGACACCCTGGCCAACGCTGATGGCGTAGATGCGTATACCCTCGTCGGCCGCGGCCTGGGCCTGATCGAGCACGTACTGCTCCACGGCCGGATCGCCGTCATAGGTGTAGGTCCCGCTCTCGTTGACGTTCGGGCAACCGTCGGACATGACAACGATGATCTTGGCGGCTGCGGCGCGGGCGCGGACGGAACTCAACTCCGTGCGTGCCCGCTGGATCCCACCGCCCAGATTCGTGGTCGTGTTGTAGTGTGCGGCCTGCATCTGGTAGAGCCGGTCGGGCACCGATTGCAGGTTATCGGTCAGGTTGATCTCGTGGGTGGCCGAGGTTGCGAACGTCTCGAGCGAAGCGTGGTCGAGGCTCTCGAGCGCGACGATGACATCCACCATCGCCTGCACCGCATCCTTGACGGCCTGCACCGGCTGCTCGGGGGTCTGCCAGAGGATGTTCGTCTGATGGTGGCAGGCCTTGCTCTCGAGCAGGAAGTTCACGAAGGTCTTGATCCCATAGCGGTAGCGGAAGTAGTTGTTCGCATCCCGCATGTTCGACCAGTTGTTGCAATAGTCGATGTAGTTGGTCCACGACCAGTTCACGCGGTACGAGGGATACGGGATCCACGAGATCTCGTTGTTCGCCACGATTTTGTTGCCGTTGCCACCCGGGAAGCCACCCGGCATACCGCTAGCCCACGAGGCCAGCCCCAGGATCACTCCCACGCGATTACGCCACTGGGTGCTGTAGCTGCCATCCTGGCTGCCGCTCATGAGCGCATTGATCTCCTTGGAGGAATAACCGCGCGTCGCGAGACTGACCGCGGCCTCGGATTCGGTGCAGGCAGCGTACTTGGGGATGTACCACAGACCGGGATCGGTCCGGGGGTCATACGTGTCCGGATCGACCGGATCGCCCCAGGTGCTCATGATGCCCACGGTCGGACCGGTATCGCCGGCGTATTCGGTCTCCCATTCGGCACCCGGGATGTACGGGCGCGAGGGAGCCGGCCCATCGAGCGCGCACCAGCAGTCGCGCAAGTTGATCTGTCCCCCCTCGTCGTAAAACTGGTAGTGCCGCAGCTCGCTGTCATCATTCATCGAGCCGGACAGGTCGATCACCACCGCGATATCGCGCGGCACCAGCACGGCGGCCGCCCGGGCGTGCAGATCCTTGGTGCTATGGCCAAAAATGTTCGCGAAACCGAGTTGCAGCGACCCGCCCTCGGAAGCCGAGTCGCGGCGCACCGTAACCCGCACTGCGTCGTACGCATCACCGCCCGGTTGAAACTCGAAGCGCTGCGTGTACGGGTTGAAGTAGGCTTTGCCAAGCTCGACGTCGTTGGCCATATCGACGCCGGCGTACGTGCCGAAGACCGAGTTGAGGCGGGCATATTCGTCGGCCGCCAGACGGGCCAGCGTCTCCGGATCGTTCTGGCCGTCTCCGGCCAGTTGGGCGGCGGCGGCGAGCGCGGCCGAATCCGCCGCGGCCTGCAATTCCGCCTGGGCCACATACATGGCCCCGATATCGACTGCCAGGGCCACCATGCCCAGCAGGACCGTGGACATCACGGCCACCTGGACCACAACGACGGCCCGTACGCTCGTCGGCGGCCGAGAATCGCGTCGGCCGCGAGAGTTCTGGTTGGGTTGCATCTTTACTCCTCCGTTCCTGAAATACGTCGTTTGAAACCAGACACCAGATCCTCGGAAGCCAGGCTGTCCCGACGCGGTCGGCGCCGCGCGCGCCGACCGGTTGTCGTCGCGCGAGCCCTCGTCAGAAGCGGGTCCGGGCTGTGGCTCACAGTCCTTCCTCGCCCGCGGCCGGTCCCAGCGGACCGCGGAGCTTCAGCGCGCTCGTCGAGCCATACAACTCGTTCGGACGCACCGGCCAGGAGTTGTTGATACGCGGACGTAGCGTGTGCGGCGTCTCCGCCGGCGTGCCTTCCAGCTTGCCCTGCAAGAACAACTCAAAATCGTTCGGCGCCACCAGGTCGTTGCCCGGCACGTATGCAATCTGGTCCGGCGTGATCGGCGCGACCATCTCGGGCGTCACCAGCACCACAAACTCGGTCTCGTCCCACTGGTACTCCACCGAGCTGAACAGCGGCCCGAGTACGGGGAGATCTCCCAGGCCGGGCACCTTGCGCGTCACTCCCCGCGTACGCTCGCTCAGCAAACCGCCGATGGCGAACGTTTGCCCCGGACCCAACTCAACTACGGTCTGCACCCGTCGCGACGTGATCCCCGGCAGCACGAAGCCGCCGAACGTGACGGCGTTGCTGTAGTCGAGCTCGCTCATCTCGGGCGCGACCTGCAAGCGGATGATGTCGGGGCTGAGCACGGCCGGCGTAAAGTTCAGCCGCACGCCGAACTCCTTCCATTCGATCTTGATCTTCTCGTCGGTGGCCAGCGGAATGGGGAGCTCTCCGCCGGCCAGGAAGCTGGCCTCCTGGCCGTTGATGGTCACCAGGTTTGGCTCGGCCAGCACCCGCAGCAGCCCGTTTTCTCGGAGCGCCTGGATGAAGACCTGCATCTGTACCCGCGGGAAACCAAGGCTCAACGTGCTGGCCTGTTGCAGAGGCAGTCCCAGCCCCTGGTCCGTACCGAAGGGGATCGCAGTGGCGTTCGCGCCGCCGATCGGCCCCCAGCCCGCCGCCCCCCCGATGTTGACAGGGTTGATGCCGCCGAGCTGGTTGACGCCGAAGACGTCGTGCAGGTTGTCCCCGCCGATCCAGCCATTGAAGCCGAGTTGGCGCATGGCGCTCCGGTTGACCTCGGCCACCGTGCAGCGCAGCAGGATTTGCTGCACACCGGCCACCCGCATGTGATTGACGACCTGGCTCGAGTAGATCTGCGCGATCTCCATGATGTGCTGCGCAGCCTCGGCGTCCGGCACGGTGCCGGCCAGCACCACGGAGTCCAGCACCGCGTGAGCTTTGACCTTGGCGCGCGGTACGGTCGAACGGATGCTGGCCTGCAAACGATCGAGATCGATGTCCACGGCCACGTTGAAGATGCGCTGGTCGTTCTCGTTCAGCCAAACAACCATCTGCGTCGTGCCAAACGTCTTGCCCGTCAATATGATCTGCTTGGGCGAGGTGACCGCCGCTTCCGCGATGTCCGCCTTGGCCACCCGCACTTCACGCAACGGGACGTTGAAATCAACCAGCACGGACTTGTTCACGGGCACGTTGATCAGACGCCCCGGTTCCGTGATGTTCCGGACCGTGATCTCAACCTCGGGGTGCTCGGCCGTCGCCACCGACGCCGGCTGCTGGGCCACAGCCGGGGCGTACGGCCAGCAGGCCGCCAGAATCGCGACCAGCGCGAAAAGGCGATAGCGGGGGGAGGGGCCGGGTTCGGAACGGCGATCGGCGATGGGGGGCTGAGGCGTCATTCTGGGAGCTCCTTGGGCTCGGACTGGTCCTCTTCTTCCTGGCTGGCAGCGCGCTGCACTAGCTCTTCGGCGACGAAACGCGCCTGATCGACTGCACTGGACGCGGAAGACATGCGCCCGGCCGTCGGTGAGGAACTGCTGGAGTAAGTCGTCGCCGTCAGAGCGTCATTCGTCGCCCGCGGCTCGGCCGGCTCCATCGAGTCGATGCTCTTGAAGTTGAGCACCTCCTTGTTGTCCCCGTTCCAGACCACGATGGTCCACGGCGGTGCCGTGGCGGCCACAGCCAGGAGCGGGGCTTGCTCGATCGGGGGCAGCGGCTCCGGCTCCTCGACAGCGGGCGTCTGCGCCGGATGCTGGAACATCTGCATGAAACTGGAAAGCGGGTTGACCGTCGGGGTCGGCTTGGCGGTTCCGAGCACATCCTGCTCGGTCGTGAGTGACGACAGCGACGCGCGGTTGGCGTCGTCGTCGTTGCGCATGCACAGCTTGATCTTGCCCATCTGCTCGGCCAGATGGAGCTGCGGCACTTGCGCCGGCTTGACGAACAGCGTCACGGCCCGGGCCGGCTTGTCACCGCCCGCGGCCTCTTCTTCCTGCCCCCCGGCGCTCAGGCGCGCGCCGACCGCCGCAACCTCGGCGTTCTCGATCAACGTGCGCGCGACCGTTTCCATCTGTCCCTGGCTGCGGATCTTGAAGTAGCCGACCAGGTCCACGTGGCAACCTGGCACGAGGTGATTGTCGACGCCGGAGCCTTCGTCGATCCGCACCGCCACGGCGCGGTACCCGGGTTTGACCCACAGACCGGCTTTTGCCCCCGGAGGAAGCAGCAAGGAGTCGAGCAGTGGCAGGCCGGCCGGGGCCAGCGTGCGCGGCACACGACCGATGATGTCGGCTTTCTGCGTGATGACGCCCGGTGGCACCTGCTTGGCCGGGAAGGCGAAGGTTTTCAGCATCTCCTCCCCGATCGCGGTTCCGCGCGGAATATCCACGCTTGCCGCCCAGACGTCGACCGTGGCCGTGGGGGCGCCATGGGCCCGTTTGATAGTGTCCAGACCGATCTTCAGCGCAAAGCCACCGATGCACAGGCCCGCGATCAGCGGAATGAATGACTTGCCTTTCATCGCCTTCGTTCCATCTCTGTGCTGCTGCGGGTCACACTGACGTGGAGCCGCGCCGCCTGGTCATGCACCGCCGGCAATAGCACCGCCGACGCCACGAATCGCCCATGCGCCCACCTGCGCACCACAAGGGGCGAGCGGGTGCAACGCCGGTCGCCGAATGTGGCAACGCACTGGGCGGCTGCCTTCTAATCCGCTTCTACAAGCTGATCCGCCGGGACTCAGAAGCGCAGCGGCTATTAGCCTGTGCCACACCCCTGGCCGCGGCGGCCAAGCCCTTCCCGGCCTTGATCCAGCCAATCCCGTCGGACCCTAGTCCAGGCCTTCTTTTCTCATCGAGCACGTGCTGCCAAGATTGAAGTCGGTGCTCCCGAAGTAGCCGCCGACCAGCGTCACATCCGCGTACGGAATCGTGACGTGCACAATCTCGGTCGGTTCCTGAGCCGTGGCCCGCGTCAACTCGACCGAGTAGGTCGTCAGCCCCAGCGGCTGCAAATAGCTCTGGACGCGCTCGAGAATGTCCGCCTCGCTCGACCCGGGCAGTACCGCGGTCCGGGCTCCCTCCCGGGCCGAGTGCACCAGCGCCTGCTTGACGCTGAAAACCCAGCCATACTCGATGATTCCAAACACCAGCGTGAGCAGGAGCGGGGTAATGATCGCCATCTCGACGGCCGCCGCCGCCCACCTGCTGCGCGCCCTCCGGCCGGAGGCGCCACACCGTAGCGCCCCATGATCGGCATGCTTCTTTCTGGTCCGCCTCAACCGAATCACAGTAACCACCCTTCGAAGTAGTAGGCCAGCAGGACGCAGAGCGTGCCTGCGGTCAGTGGAACCCCATACGGCAGAAGCTGACTCGTGTCGCCAAAGGTCTTGGCGCCCCCGAACTCGCCGAACGCGGTGTTCAGGTGACGCATCTTGGTCGCGATGGTCTGCATGTTCGTGTAGGCGTGCACGGCCCGGCCGCTGGTGTAGATCATTATGACCGCGACCACTCCGCCGATAATGGCGCCCGCCGCGAAGCTCACCAGCGTCAGCCACGGTCCCAGCCAGGCTCCGATGGCCGCCATCAGCTTCACGTCCCCGGCGCCCATGCCATGCATCAGCCAGGGGATAATCAGAACTGCGAACCCAACCAGTAGCCCCAGGCAGCCCCAGCCCAGACCTGTCCAGCCAAAGAACGCCGACTGCGCGATGAGCCCGGCAGCGGCCAGAGTTGCGTTAAGCCAGTTGGGCACGCGACGTTGCGCGTAGTCAATCCAGGAAGCATACAGAATCCCGGGAATGAGAACGGCCAGCGTGATTTCCCAGTAGCCGAAGTCCATGATCGTTCCTATCTTCCGGTCGGGTCCCTGCCCATCGCCTAGCCACGCCGACGCGCGGCATACGCTGCATCTTTCATCGGATGTTCCAGCGCGCCGGGCAAGCAAGAGGGGGGGCGACACGCGCCCTCGCCAGCCGCCGCCGCCCGATAGAACCCCGTCGAGTCGGCCGCGTTGCCGATGTCCACCGGCCGAAACTGCCCGGTGAAGCTGTCGGGGCGCCGCCACGACCCACGGTCATGCCATCACCAGGCGGGTTGTCGGCCGCCGACGCGACAACGTTTATCAGTCCATCGAACGGCGGACGGTCGAACCCTTGCCGGGGCCGAGCGCCAGTCTTCTATGTACCCGCTCGTACTGTTCAAAACGGCGGGCTGGCAAGCAAATCCGTAGCGCAAAAATGTGACGGGCGACCGTCGCAGGTCCAAAGGCCCAAACGGGCCGCGGCCAGGAGCGACGCGATCTCGCCAGTGGCACCTCTGCGGCGATCTACTGCCGGGTTCATCGGCGGGACCTGGGCGGCGTTTCCCTGCCAAAAAGCGGGGCCGGCGGCCGCCGCTGAGCGCGGGGCCGCCGGTCCAAGGTCCTCGGTTGAGACGGCCAAGCCGTCTGCGCCTGTTAGGTGCCGTCCGGCAGAGCCGTTTGGACGTTCCCGAAGATGGTGTTCACTTTCTCGCCCAGCAGAGTAATCGCCGCCAGGGCGACGATAATAATCAGGGCCAGCATGACCGCGTACTCGGTCGCGGTCGGACCATCCTCACTGCGGAGGAAATTTTTTGCTCGGTGAACCAACGCCTTCATTCTGTTTTCCCTTTCGTTTTTGAGTCTCGGTCGCGAAACCGAGCTGCCAACACCCACGAACACTTCCCTACGCGCCCGGTTTCGCTCCGGACGGTTCCTCTCCGGATAGCCGGGTCCCGTCACTTAACCGCTTAGCGGTACCGACTTGCTGCTGTGTGTCCCGGTGAAGCCCGCGGCCGACTTTGCCGCCCGGGCTTCCGTTCGCGTCTGGGCCCGCGGCCCTTGACGCTACGCTCGTACTGTTCAAAACAAGCCCACCGCGGGCAAATCGAAAGGGGGAAAAGTGACGCCATTTCGTCGTCAATTCCGGGTCGCGGCCCGGCTCGACTGACGCTCAGGCGTCAACGTGTGTGTTACAGGACCGCCCGCATCGCGGCCGTCGGAGCTGGACGGCCGTGCCAGTGCTCGTACTGCGCGACCGCCTGTCCCATGAACAATGCGTCGCCGCGCACTGTGTGGCAACCGCGCCTCCGGGCGTCCTTCAGCAAGCGTGTTTCCGCGGGCGTGTAGATGGTATCGAAGACAATCTGCTCCGCGCGCAGCGCCGCGGCCGGCATCGGCGAGCTATCCACGTCCGGCCGCATGCCCACTGACGTGCAATTGACGAGAATGTGGCCCGAGCAGGCCGCGCGTTTCTTCCAGGCCTGCCACTCGCAGCGCAGCTCCTGCGCCACGGCCTGGGCACGCTCCGCGGAGCGGTTGTAGATACACACGCGGCAGCCGAACCCGACCAGCACAGCCACCACCGCCCGGGCCACGCCGCCGGCCCCCAGCACGTCGACCTCACAGCTCTCCAGCGCGCGTCCGGCCAACTCGGCGCATTGTTGCAGAACGGCTAGCGCGCCACGTGCGTCGGTGTTGTCACCCCGCCATGCGCCGTTCGAGGTGCGGGACAGAGTGTTGACCGCCCCGCATTGTCGGGCCAGCTCCGAGACGGCGAAACCGCGTTGGTCAAGCCAGCGGAGCGCGTGTTCCTTGTGTGGGATCGTGACGCTGAGCCCCCGCACGTCCGTCCAGGGATTCTCGCTCAACAGGTCCATGAAAGCCGCGAAGTCGTCGTAGCCCGGCGCGACCGGCATCGGCAAGTAGAGGGCCTCGAGGTCGTCGGCAACAAACGCCGCGTTATGAACGCATGGGCTGAGCGAGTGCGTCACCGGCCAGCCGACGACGCCAAAAACCTGTGTCTGCGGTCCGATCCGCTTCCAGTGGTAGAGTTCCCGCAACTCGGCCAACGTGGGCTGGCCCGGGGCCGATGCAGCTTGCTCGTCGAGGGCGGCGAAGGTCAGGAACGCGCCGTACTTACGGGCCAGCACGCGGGCCAGCACACCGGCTTCGCCCATCGCCAGGGCGATGACCGCGCGTTCGGAAGCAAGTCGGCGTAGCTGGGCAAGCACACGCCAGGCGTCGGTCGCATCGCGCGCGGTGACGACGATCTTTATGACGTCCGCTGGTGAGGAGCAAAGCCGATCGAACAGGGCGGCCAGGTCCGCCGGCGTCTCGCGGAGATTGTGGTATGACAGAATGAGCTGGCTCTTGGGCAGCGCGGCCTCCGCGCCCGGGCCACACTCCGCCGGGCACCGCGGTTGGATCCGCGCGCGGAAATCGCCGCTACGTTGCCAGGTGGCATATTCGAGATCGACATAGGCTGGCTGGAAGCGGGCGAGTTTCTCTAGCAGCGCGATGCGCTCCGCCTCGCTGCCAGTCCAGTCCCCGCCCTCGTGAGCGGCTCGCACGGTCAGGATGAAGGGCACCTGTTGCGGCTGAGAGAGCAGCCGCGCGACCGCCGCCGAATCGCCGACCATGTCCACCCGCAGCTCGATCAGGTCGGCCCCGGCCGCGACCGCGGCGCGAACCTGTTCAGCGAGCGGTACGCGGCTGTGCGTCAGGGGGACGGCTAGTCGGGTGCTGCGGCACACATGTGTCTCCGGTGGGCCGCGCCGCTCATTGCCGGTCGAACAGAGACGCGACGGGGATCTTCAGGGCGCCGCAGATGCGCGCGAGAGTCCAGGTGCTGGTCGCCGTCTTGCCCAGCTCGATCTGGGAGACCTGTGCGGCGCTGAGTTCGCTCATGCGGGCAAGATCGCTGAGGGTCTGGCCGGCCTCGCGGCGGGCGGCCCGGACCCGGCCGCCGAGCCAACGGTTGAAATCCCGCTCGGAGCGGGCCGGGATACCGACGGCGGCCAGTTGGCGCTCGAGTGCGGGGAGTAGCGTCGGCTGCTGGAGTGGCTTCTCAAGCACGTCGCGCGCGCCGGCCCGGACGGCGGCGATCACCTGCTGGCCGTCGGGAAAGGCACTCATCGCGATCACGCGGGTGTCGGCGCAGATCCGCAGCAGCGCTTCAATGGTCTCGCTCCCGTCCGCGTCGGGCAGGCGCAGGTCGACCAGGGCGAGCTGACACGGCACCCGGGCCGCGTACTGCAAACCCGCGCTCGCTTCCGTGAAGGTGGAGACGTCGTACGCTGCGGCCTCGAGCCAGCCATGCAGTTGGCGGCAGACCGCCCGATCGTCGTCAATCACCAGGACGCGGACACAGATACGGTCTTTCATGGAACCCACATTTTGCACCAACGTGGCCGATTTTCCAAACCGATTGCCGCCGGCCCGCCCCGCCGGCGCGGTCAAATGGCCTGCAACTGGTCCGCGGACTGGTGTGTAAGTATGTATGAAGGTGGTTCCGGCGAGGCTGCGGGACGCGGCGATCGGGCTACAATGGCGCGGCCGTCTGGCCGGGTTCCGCTGGATCGGCGGCCAACATGACCGGCCCCATCGGGTGGCGGCTGGTGCAGAAGTCGAGCGGCGGCCGCGTGTGGATCCGCAGAGACACGGAGGCTTCACGAGATGAACGGCAAGCTAGGTTTGGCCCTGTTAGCGGTCCTGCTGTGGGTGGTTCCGGCCTCTTGGGGACAGGCGTACGGAGATGAGGAGAAGGAACGCCCACGCGAGCAGAAGAAGGAAGACAAGAAGGAAGAGATACCCTCGGCCGGCTTCTGGCCCACGCAGCGTATGATGGAGCTGTTCATCGAGCGGACGAGCGAGGACCTGGCCGAACGCTACGACTTCGACGAGGATCAGCTCTACAACACGCAAGAGCTGTTCAAAGAGCGTTTCCCGCGCTGGCTGACCGACAACCGGGCCAGGATCCAGACGGTCTTGAACGAGTTCATCGAGGCCCAACTGGCGGGGGAGGCCCCGGACCCGGAACACGTCGCCGACTGGGCCCAGCGCGCCCTGCCCCTGCTGGAAGACTTCCAGGGCCTGGTGCACGAAACGAGCGGAGACATGCGCGAGTACCTGACCGAAGAACAACAACTGATCCTGGCAGGCGAGTTGGCCGCATTCGACACCGGCGTGAAGTTCACGAGCACTAAGCTCTACCGCTGGCGCGAGGGCGGCTACGACCCGGAAGTCGAATGGGTGCAGGACCGCCGTGACCGGCGGCGGATCGACCACATGGAACAGCAGCGGCTCGAACAGGACATGAACGCCGCGCGGCATGAGGCCATCGCCCGTGCGGGCGGCGGCGAATATGGAGCCGGCGAGGGCGAATACCAACATGCCATGGAGGTTCGCCCGCAGAACTCCCCGCGAGCGCCTGGCAAGCAGGCGGCGGCACAGCAACAGGCAACAGACGAATGGGCCCGCTATGTCGAAGATTTCATTCGCAGATACCAACTGAACGAGGAGCAGCAGAACAGCGCCCGGCGCACCCTGGAGAAAAGGCGGACGGCGCGCGACAACTACCTCGCCCGCAAGGGCGCCGAGATGGAGCGCATCCAGAAACTCTTCAAGACTGCAGACACGGCCGAGGCAGTCGAGCAGGCCGAAGCATCCTACAAGAAGCTGAACGAGCCCGTCGAGCGTATGTTCACGCAGCTCAAAGAGAAGCTGAACAGCTTGCCGACCCGCAAGCAGCGGCAGCAGGCCGCCAAAGGTGAGCCGGATGCGAAAGTGGTGAATGAGACGGGTGAACCGGCGCGCGGCGCCGGACCACGACTCGACACACGCAAAAAAAGAGAGAGTCCGAGCTCGCCGTAACTCGGACCCTCCAAGCCAGGCTGTCCGCTCGAGAGAGCGGAGACCCACAGCCTCAGAGGGAGTATCGTCTGCACGCCGCGGTCGCATTAGTTGTTCAAGGCGTCCGCGCCGGGCGGCAGTTGGCACCGGGTGGGCTTGGTCTTGCAGCACAAAAAACAGTGTTGTCGCATCTTTCGCGGGGGGGCCGAGAAGAACTATGATGTGCGCGCCAGAGCGGCAGCCAGTCAGGCTGGCACCGTGGTCGTGCTTTGGAAGCGCTGGCCAGGGGTCCGAGAACAGGCGCGTCTGATTGGCGCGGGGGCGCGCGTTTCTCTCTGCCGGTGTGTGTGCCGCATAACGAAATGCCTGTGCCGAGCGGCTTGCGTCCGGCGCGAATTTGTCTTACTGGATTCCGTAATAACCATACGTAGTACCGATAAGCGGTCGACGTAACTTGTCGAGGATGTGAATTTGCACCCAGCGCTCGAAGCCGTGTGTGTCCTGGCGTTTCTGGTGCTGACCACCGGACCGGGCTTGTACGGGGTCCATCTACTCCTGCTTTCGCTGTTGACGCACAGGCGCCGCACGGCGGTACGCCAACACCAACGTGAAGTGGTCGAACGGTTTCACGCGCAGGTCGCCGAGGAAGACTGGCCGCGCGTGACAACGCAGATTCCGCTCTACAACGAACTACCCGTTGCGCGGCGCGTGATCGAAGCGGTGGCGCGGATGGACTATCCCGCCGGCCGGCATGAGGTGCAGGTGCTCGACGACAGCACCGATGAAACGTGCCGCGCGGTGGACGAGGTCTGTGCCGCGCTGCGCCAGCAGGGCCACGACGTGACCGTCGTGCGCCGTCCCACGCGGGAGAATTACAAGGCCGGCGCCCTGGCCCACGGAATGGAGCGCGCCCGCGGCGAGTACCTCGCCATCTTCGACGCGGATTTCGTACCCAATCCGGGTTTCCTGCGCCGGCTGATTCCGCTGATCGCGACGCAGGAGCGGGCTTGTTGCGTGCAGGGCCGCTGGGGCCACCTGAACGCCGACGAATCCTGGTTGACCAAGGCACTGGCCCTGGGCATCGACGGCCACTTCGGGATCGAACAGGCCGGCCGCGGCTGGAACGGCTTCCTGCTCAACTTCAACGGCACCGGCGGAATCTGGCGCAGGGCGGCGATCGAGGACCCCCAGGTCGGCGGCTGGCAGGGCGACACGATCACTGAAGACCTGGACTTGTCCTACCGCGCGCAACTGTCCGGCTGGAAGATCATCTACTGCGCCGACGAGGTTTGCCCTGCCGAGGTACCGGCCGACGTCGATGCAGTCAAGACTCAACAGCGGCGCTGGGCCACCGGTTCGATGCAGACGGCCCGCAAGCTATTGCCCGCCGTCTGGCGCTCGCAACTGACGTTCTGGCAGAAGCTGGAGGGCACGCTGCACCTGACGTCCTATTGCATCTCGCTCTTTATGGTGCTCGTGCCGCTCTTCGCCCGCCCGTTGCTATGGCTGATCACGCCCGAGACCCAACAGCGCTGGTTCGCCTGGATCTGGTTCCTGCTGCCCGTGCTGATCTCCGGACCATCCATCGCCTACGTCTACGCGCGTTGGTCGCTGGGAGGCGGTCTCAGTGGCGTGCGCCATATAGTCCACCTCATTGTGCTCGGTCTGGGTTTGTCAGTGAATAACTGCGCGGCAGTGCTCCAGGGACTGGTCCAGCACGGCGGCGAGTTCATTCGGACACCGAAGTCGGGCAGCGCCGGGCGGCGCGCCGGGGCTTCGCCCTACCAGGCCTTGCGCTCACGACTATGGTTGTTCGAGTTGGCGCTGGGCGGGTGCTGCTTCGTGCAGTGGCTCGTTTTCCTGCGGAGCGACCGCTACATCGGCGGGATATTCCTGCTGCTCTACGCGATTGGACTTTGTTCGTTCGGTTGGGCGTCGCGGCCCCGCGCCGCGCGTCCCGGCAGTCCGACCGTGGTCCCGACCGCGCCGGAGTTGGAAGAGACCGCCGCCTTCCCGCGCCCAGCGCGCTAGCGCAGTCTCTCGCGCTGTGTCCATCCTATCCGAGTTCTCATGGGGCTTCCGCCGCACCCACGGGGGATGAAAATCCGAATTCACGGAGCAGCCGCGACCGCACGGGAGCGGTTGCCGAAAAACCGCTTGCGCACGCGCTCGGCTCGGTTCGGCTACCCACCTCTGGACGGTTCTGGGACAGGTTCTAGACAAAGTCCGACAGGACCGTATCTGCCACCAGCAGGCCGGCACGCGTCAGTCGAATAGCGTTGGCATCCACCATGATTCGCCCCTCGGCGGCATGTCGGCTAACTGCCGTGGCGAACCGTTCCGCCGGATCATCCCCGAACCGCTCGGCAAACCGCCGCCGATCGATCCCTTCGATCAGGCGCAGGGCGAGCATGGCCGTCTCGCCTGCCCGCCGGTCTTCGTCCAGTTGTTCCTGTTCCACCCAGGCTGAGCGGTCGGCCTGCATGGCATCGATGTATGCGGCCGTGTCGGGGACATTCCGGTACCGGATGCCGTCGACGAACCCGGCCGCCGATGGACCCAGGCCGAGGTATGGTTCGTTGTGCCAGCAGGCCAGATGGTGACGACAGCGGCAGCCGGGGCGGGCGAAGTTGCTGATCTCGTACTGCTCGAGGCCGGCTGCGCCGAGCGTATCGATAGCCGCCTCATACATGTCTGCCTCCAGGTCCGGATCGGTGCGCTCGACCCGCCCGGCCTGTAGCTGCTCATGCAGGCCTGTCCCCGGCTCGTATGTCAGGCCGTAGCAGGAGATGTGCTCGGGGCGCAGAGCCAGCGCCGCGGCCAATGTGGTCTGCCACGAGGCCAGCGTCTGACCGGGGATCGCGAAGATCAGGTCGAGGCTGATCTGGGGAATGCCCTGTGCACGGCAGGCGGCGACGGTCTCGTTCACCTGCGACGGCGTGTGAATGCGCTCGAGCACGCGCAGTTCGGCCGGTTCGAACGACTGGGCTCCGAGCGAAACGCGGTTGACGCCGGCGGCGGCCAGCGCGTGGGCCATCGCCGGTGCGACCGTGGCCGGATTGGCTTCAATGCTGAACTCGAGCTGCGCTCCGGGACGCGCCCAGGCCCGCAACTCCTCCAGCAAATGCCCGAGGTCGGCAGCCGGAAGCACGGTCGGCGTTCCTCCGCCAACAAAGATCGCCTCGAAGGCGAGGTCGTAGCGTACCCGGTAGCGCGCCAGTTCGCTCCGCAGTGCCCAGAGCAGTGGCTGGACGAGTCCGGGCGCCAGCACCTCAGCGTGGAAATCGCAGTAGCTGCAGCGGCGGCGGCAGAACGGCAGGTGCACGTAGAGCGAACGAATCGGCACAGGCGTTGTCAGGTCCAAAAGTTTGGTATAGGATGACACGTACGTCCTTTCGGGGCCTATGATAGCGGCCTGCCAGGGCTGGTGGGCCTCGCCCACAGGCGATGTCGGAGCGGTAGCAGCGCGGCGATGTGAGGGAATGCGGGAATGAAAGTCGTCCTGGTGAGGTTCAAAGGCGCCGAGCGTCGTGACATACGGCTCACCCAAGAGAAGTGCATCATCGGGCGTCGGCCGGACGCCAACCTGCGGATTCAGAGCGGCGACGTTTCGCGGCAACACTGCGCGGTCACCGTCGGACCGGATGAGGCTTCCGTGAAAGACCTCGGCAGCTCGAACGGGACGTTCGTCAACGGCAAGCGCATAGCCGAGACGGCGCTGCGGCCCGGAGACCGGCTGGCGCTCGGGCCGGTGGTCTTCGTGGTGCAGATCGACGGTAAACCAGCAACGATCAAGCCCGAAGACGTGCAGACCGAGACGGCCGCGGCAGCGCTCGACAACGACGAGTTGCTGGATCTGGACGACATCGAATTCGATCTGGACGACCCCATCTCTGCGCTCGAGTCCCTTTCTGACGAGGATGAGGACGAAACCGAAGACTAGCAGACGATGCATCTCGCCTCGCCACCGGCGCTTGGGCCGCGCACTGTGGTCGATCCGCAACCCAGATCCTCAGGCAGGTTTTGAACCGCGCCGCGCACCCGGCCAAGCCACGTGACCTCCTTTGGGCGACCGGAGCCGTGATGCGTTCCACCTCACCCGCAGACTCCAGCTCAGCGTATGCCAGGGCCCCCCGCGGCGCTGCGGTCCGCCTTGTACGCTGGTCGTGGCAGCATTGGCGGATGCTCGTGCTTCTGTTCGTAACGGCGGTGTTCCTGACGTTGCTCGCCGCTGGCTGTGCCGCCACCTGCCGTCCGGCCTGGTATGTTCCCACCTCGATCGATCACGCGCGTCTGAAGGCGGATGAGCAGGCCCTGATGAATACGCTCGACGAGATTGGCGGCGCGCTTAACCGCGGCCGCACCATCGACTTGGAATTGACCGAGGAGCAACTGAACCGCTGGATTACGGCCCGGGCCAAGATGCTGCCAGAGACCGAGCTGGCCATGCTCGCTGACTGGCGCCATCCGCAGTTGAGCTTTCTCAGCGGCGGCCGGGTACGAGTCGCGGCTACCGTAAACCGCGTAGGCTTGTCGCTGGTCCTCTCGGGCATATGCCGGCTGAAGCTGGCAGGCGACGAATTGCTGGTGCAGGTCGAAGCGGTACACGTAGGGCACATCCCTGTCCCCGCGGGCTGGCTGGCGCAGTCGTTGCGCCCGGCAGCCCAAAGAGGCAAACTCGGCACTAGACGCGTCGCTGGCAGCGCGATCGCGTTCGAGAATGACTGGACCTGGCCGAACGGCAAACCGCGCTTCCGGGTCCTGAAACTGAGCGTGGGAGACACCTTGGCTCGGCTGACCTTGGCGCCGGTGCGGCGGACACATTGAGCCCGGTCCGGATAAACGACACAAAAAACGAGGCCGCCGTGCGGGGGGAGCACCGAGGTTTGGTAGACCTGCTCGGCGGCGCCGGGGGGCGTGCGGCGTCTGCGTAGCGGTTTTCCTATCTCTTATCGGGACAATAGGTTACGGAACCGATAAGCTGCGTGATGCGCACGAGGCGATAATAGTTCGCCGGCCAAAATGAACTTAACTCCGCCGTAGGGTTGTGCTAATATGCGACGAGGGAAACCGTCGCCAGGTCAGGGCAGGACAGCCCTTGATCGGTGCGGTTACAATGTAGTAGCTGGAGTAGCCCGCGACCCGGGTTACAGAGCGCGCCTAAATCTCGTTGCGTGCCGGACCCGCCTGGTGCCCAAGCGGTGCAGTGGCGGATGCGCTGCGGCGAGCATGGTCGTACTTTAGGAGGTATCTGAGCCATGGCTCCTGATTCCCGTCGAATCTTCGGATGGTTGCCGATCTTCACGTTGCTGCTGGCGTGGCCGCTGGCCCTGCTGACACCGACCAGCACGGCGGAAGAACGTAAATTCGTCGTCCTCCTAATAGACTTCCCGAAGGACGGAGCGCATCCGGGCACGTTCCCCAACCCGGACGAGGTGTGGGACTGCTACTTCGACAAGAGCAAGAACGCCGAGGCGGGTCAGCCCGGACCACGCTTCGACTCGTTCGCCGAGTGGTGGGAAGAAGTTTCCTACGGCGACGTGACGGTCAGCGGAAACGTCTTCGGCTGGGTGCAGTTACCCTGGCGAACGCGGCCGGCCGGCGTCGCGAACGACAACAATGAAGCCGTGATCCCGCACGTTGAGTTGCAGGGCAACTCCAGCTACTTCGCGGGCCTGGGCGAGAACTTCAACGTCACTGACACCAAGTTCAAGATCGACATGGACGGACAGGGCGAGGATCCGTTCAACGGCAATTACGGTGCAGGGCGCCACCCGCATCCGGGCATGGGCGGCATCACCTACCCCTTCGCGATGTTTCACACCACGCCGCCGATCCCGCCCGACGATTACGGCTATCCCGTCTGGGCACCGGGTGAGCGCTTCCTCGATCTTAACGCAAACGGCATCTACGAGGCCGGCGTCTGCGAGTACTGGGTTGACAAGAACGGCGACGGAAAGGTCGGCGCGAAGGCGTCCGACTTTTACCAGTTGTTTGGCGCGAATGTCTTCTACCCCGATCAGGATGACAATCCCGACAATGACGACGATCCGCCCACCTTCACCTCCTGGATCAACGAGAGCGCCGAGTGGTTTGACAGCAACGGCGACGGGCAGTGGGGTGTGGACCAGCTCGTGTACTTCGATATGGTCTTGAGCATGCCGCGGCAGTCGGGCGGCCAGGCCAATTACGCCGTTTACCGCGGTGACTGGGGTGGCACCGAGATCTGGATCGATCGTGGAGTCACGCCGGGCGACCCGGGCAACTATGAGGTCGGCGATCGAGCCCAGCCCGAAGAGGGTGACCAGCCCGCAACCATGTGGGAATACATCATCCAGGTCAACAACCCGGAAGAAGAAGGCACCGAGTACTTCGACGAGCAGTGGAACGACAACTTCGACTTCCCCGAGCCGTTCGAAGACTTCCTGCGCCGCTGGGATGCGGGCTCCCACTCCTTCGTCCGCATCGATAACCCGGGGCAATCGGACTACAACCTGCGCTTCAAGTACATTATCGACAACTACCCGGCGGATGCCTCCGCGGGCTACGTCGATGAGCTGATCGCCCGCACTGGCAACGGCCGTTATGACTCGCCCGATTCCTGGAACAACAACGGCGCCGCCAACAGCTCGAACAAGATGCAGCGCGTGCGGTCTCTGCTGGCCGACGCGACCGAGCAGACCGAGCAGCGCCGACGCAGCAACCGCACCACGCCCAAGCCGGGGAACTACAACGATCGGCCCTGGTTCGAGGAGTGCTGGCAGGATCGCTACGGTACAACCGCCCCACCGTGGGAAACTCAGATTCCTTACCTGCGCAAGTTCGACCCCGGCACGCCGATTCCGCAGCGGGCCTCGGACAGCGAAGCGCCCGCGATGCCGTTCGAGCCGGATCGCGGCGGCCCGCACATGGCCTTGGGGAATCCGGACTTCTACGGCTGGAAGCCGGGCACCGAGGGCAGATACACCGCCGGCGACGGTACGGTGCGGCCGAACCCGGCCGATGCGGCCGATGGCTGGTACGACGCCGAGCGCGAGTACGACGACATGCCGTCCTCGATCTATCACATGGGCGGCGACGAGGATATTGGTGAAGTCATGTCGCCCGAGAACGAGGCCACCTGGGGACACGACATCGGCGCCAACAATCCCAGCGCCCCTCCGCTGCCCGACAGCCGCATTCCGGCCTCGGGACCGCTGGCCTACAACGTGCACGGCGATGGCGGCTGGGATGCCGGGAATCAACTGAATATCGAGTACCTGTCCTGGCGGACAGATGGCCAGAGCAGCACCGACCGCGCCGAGGAGTTCGACTTCGACGGTGACGGTGTGATTGACTTTGTCTATCAGTACTATCACCGCGACATTAACCTCGACGGTCTGATCGACCTGGGCGAGACACCCGGGAATCCAGGCGAGTTCGGCCTGCCGCCGGGCGGCGCGGGGCGACCGTCGCAATCCAACTACTGCGTGGACACGAACCCTGGGACGCGCATCACGGGCGCCAATACTGAGTATCCGTTCAGTCGCTGGCGTGCGATCGAGGATGCGGTCGAAGCCCTGGACGACAGCGTGGACTGGGACGACTTCCTGGGCGGGCCGCCGCCGTTTGGCAACCTGATTTCCGGGACGATGATCATCTCGACGCGTACGCCAGGCGACACCTTCGAGCCGCCGGCGTCCTCTCTGGGCTACCCGATCCGTACGCGCGATGTGGTCGATCCATCCGTTGCGGGACTGGACCACTTTGTGCCGATCGGTTTCTGGGATGGCATGGGCATCAGCCTGAACGATGGCAGCGCGCAGGAGTCCGTTGATCCCTTCTCGGACAACGTGAATTACGCCATGCGCTGGTCGCAGCACGAGTACGGCCACATTTGGGAAGGCTGGCCCGACCTGTACGACTATGACGTCATCGAAGATGACGAGGACAACATTATCAACAACCCGGTCGGCGACTGGGACATCATGGCCTGGGGTGGCTCGGTGCATCCGACGCCGATCCTCAAGGCCGATTCGGGCTGGCTGACGTCGACGGACATCACCGCCGCGCTCATGCCGGCTGGTGAAACCACGATCAACTTCCCGGCCTGGGAGTTCAATCGCGACCGCACGGTATACGTCTACGAGAACCCGTCGGCTCCGGGCGAGGAGTTCTGGTTCTGGCGGAACTCGCCGGGCGTGCGCAATACGGCCGGCAACGTCACGCGGCAGGCATTCGACATTCGCCAGCCGGGCTACGGCCTGCTGATCATGCATGTGGACCGCACCGGTAACCCCGAAGGTCTGCCGCAGCAACAGCGCATCGGTACGCACTTCATCTACCAGATGATCCAGGCCGACGGCTTGCAGCAACTCGAGAACTTCGAGAACTCCGGTGACGCCGGTGACCCCTGGCCCGGCAGCACGCTGGCCCAGACCTGGAACCGCGATACCGACCCCAACAACCGCTGGTACAACGGGCAGGGCAGCGGCCTCGCGATCACGGCCATCAAGCAGAACATGAACTCGACCGATGTGACGTTCCGCTGGTCGCCGCAGGAATTGCCGACCTTCTCGTGGGTCCAACCACCGGGCGGTGTCTCGGTGAATGGCGTCTACCAACTGCGCTACCACGCGTATGACCAGTATGGCGGAACCACGATCGAGTTCTACGCCCACCGCGTAGTGCCCGGCCAGGAGCCCATCTACCAGCCCGACTACGACCTGGGTGACAAGACCAAATCGCCCGGTGCGGTGGACGGCGTCTACGCGGCCGACATCAGCCGGTTGGATGACGGGACCTATATGTTCTACGCCAAGCTCGTCCCCGGTGAGGGTGCCGACACGAACGTGGAGAACAGTTGGTCTATTCCGCGGGCGAGGCTGGACAACGCCGGCGATGGCTCGCTCGAGGTCTTGGGCGTGGATCCGGCCATCTCGCGTCTCGAGGCCTGGACAGTGACCTGCGTCAATCCTACCCCGCCGAATGCCGAGACGTGGAGCGTTGTGGGCTACTACTCCGGCACGCAGGCCGGACAGCCCGTCACGGGCGTGGCCTACAACACGGACAGCGTGATCGCCCCTGGGAACGTCTCACGCCAGGCCTTGACCTTCAAGATCAGCGCCGGGACGGTCCCGTTCCAGGCGGGTGATCAGTTCACCTTCCTGACCACTGGCCTCACGCCGCACAGCATGGCGATATTGGTCCACGAAGGCGAAGTTGTCGAGCCCGCGGCACCGACCGCGGTGGCAACGCTCGAAAGCGGTCAGTCTGGCGGGCTGGCGCCGCTGGTGGCGGTGTTCAAGCACGCCGGGTCGAGCGATCCTCACGGCGCGGCCCTGAAGTACACCTGGGACTTCGGCGACAACTCCCCCTTGTATACGACCAGCAACCCCGACGAAGCGGTGCTGCACGAGTTCACCATCCCGTCCACGCGGCCCTACACGGTCACGCTGACGGTGGAAAACTCGTTCGGCTTGTCAGACATCGACACTGTGCAGATCGTGGTGAACGAAGCCTCGGCTCCGACGGTGCGGGCCACGGCCGAGCCGATCGAAGGCATGCGGCCGCTGCGTGTGCAGTTCCGCGGCGACCTGACCACCGACCCGCAGGGTGCCGAGATGGACTTCGTGTGGGACTTCGGCGACGACTCGGCCCCGGTAACGACGCGAAACGCCGAGCACATCTATGCCGAAGCCGGCATCTACCGCACGACGCTGACGGTCACGAACCGGCCGTACAACAAGGCCGCCGTGGTGACGATTGAGATTCGCGTTACCGGGCCGGCTGCCGATCAACCGCCGGTGGCGGCGATTACGATCGACCGGCGTTTCGGGCCACCGCCGCTGCTTGTGATGTTCGACGCCAGTGACTCGTTCGATCCGGAGCAGTTGCCGCTCGAGTACGCCTGGGACTTTGGTGACCGGACGCCGATCGTCCGCGGTGCCTCGATCGTCGAGCACGAGTTCGCGGCTGTGGGTGTCTACAACGTTAAGCTGACCGTCACCGACAAGAGCAGCCAGACAGATTCGGCTGCGATCGTGGTCGTCGTCACGGGTGATCCGAATTCTGCGAATCAGAGCCCGGTGGCCCGCATCCTGGCCAGCGGTAAACAGGGTGCGGCACCGTTCACCGTGACGTTCGACGCGAGCAGTTCGACCGATCCGGAGGGCGGGTTGCTCTCGTACGCGTGGGACTTCGGCGATGGCTCGGACCAGGAGCTCGGTCCGGTCGTGGCGCATACGTACACCACGCCGCGCGAATACTCGGTCGTCCTGGTGGTCTCTGATGCTAAGGGCGCCACCGGCGCGGCGACCACCAAGATCAGCGTGACCAGCGCGGCCGGTGACGATTCTGGTCAGGACGTACCGGACACGACCAACCAGTCGCCCCAGACCTTCGGCTGCGGTTTCTTAGGGTTCTTCACGCTGTCGCTGACACTGGTTGGCCTCTGTGGCCTGCGACGCTATGGGCGGCGCCTGTATCGCTAATACGCCGAGCCCAATATGATCTCTCACCGGGTGCCACCGCTGACCGGCGATGGCGCCCGGTTTCGTTTTCGGAAGCAGGATTTGCCCCGCCGGCCCGGTCGGTTAAACTGCGCGAGCGGGGGTTAGTGTTGTACAGGGGATGCGTACAGGTGCGGCGGCCGCGGCAGGGACGGGGCGCCACCCAGCGCTACAGGAAGCAGTCGTGGGAAAGCCGGAACGTGCACTGGGGGAACGAATCAGAGAGTTGCGTCGTCGCCAATTCGGCCCGCGGGGCAAATCTGAATTCGCGCGTCGGCTCGGAGTTCCGGTAGCGGAATACGAGCGGTACGAGCGCGGCGTCCTGCCTGCCGCCGAGACGATGGTGCGGATGTGTGAGGTCACGGGGGAAGACCTGCAATGGCTGCTGACTGGCGTGGCCGCCCGCAGCACGGTGGTCATCTCGGGAACTCGCCACCGGCATCAGGCACTACTGACCAAGCTAGCCACCATGCTCGACGAGGAACCCACCTTGGCCTCCCCCCTGGAGGCTTTCGTGGACCTGTTGACCGAGGGACGCCGTGTCCAGCAGGATACCACGCCGGCCCTGCCGTGCACCGTGGCAGGCGAGTTGATCGCAATCTACGCGGTGGACGAGGTGCCGGATGCGCTGCCCGCTCCCGACTCGGGTCCCGACGGCGGCCCGGGGCGACTGCCAGTACTGGTCGACGACGGCGCCGTGACCGCGCGCGAGACGATGGTCCTGTCGGTGCCGGCCACTCGTGACGGCGGACAGGCGACGCGAACGCTGGACATTGTCACCATTCGCTGCTCCGATGGACAAACTCGCCGGTTCGCGCACGGTCCTGAGCTGGCCAGAGCGTTACCCACGGCGTTTGGCGTACGCTTGGCCGACGACACGATGCAGCCCATGTTCGAGGCGGGGGACATCGTGGTGGTGGCAGCCGGCGGTGGACCACACGTCGGCCGGCCGGCCCTGCTCAAGCTGGCTGGCGAGGAGGCCGCACGCTGCCGCATCTGGCTGGGTGAAAGCGAGGCCGAGGTGCGTCTGGGGTGCCTGGCGACCTGGGAAGACGAGCGCGCGGATCGCAGCCAGCTTCGCTGGGCGCTGGAAGTCCTCTGCCGCCTGAGCCCCGCCGCGTGAAACCGCCGTGTCTCTGGAATCTTGCGCGACTGCTGCCGATAGCGTATTCAGAGGGTGAACCGCCCAGCGTTCGGGCGCGGACGAAGTGAGCCGAACCGCCGCGGATCAAGCCTCGGGTATGTCGCACGAGTGGTCCGCAAACGGAGGTCTCTCAAGTGCTCGTCGAACGCATGGGTACGGATGTTCGGATCCGGCGTAGCGGTGCGTTCGAGGCGGAGGTGCAGCCGCCGGGGTCGAAGAGCCTGACGAACCGCCACCTGCTGTGCGCGGCACTGGCCGACGGGCGCAGCACCTTGCGAGGGGCGTCGCTGTCGCAGGACGGGCTGGCAATGATGACCGGGCTGCGGCAACTCGGCGTGGCCGTGGAAGTGCAACCGGACCGCCAGACCATCATCGTTTCCGGGTGCCGCGGACACTTCCCGGCCGATGAAGCCGAACTGAGCGCGGGCGATGCGGGGACCGCCGGGCGTTTCATAACCGCCTTGGCCTGCCTGGGCTATGGTCGTTTCCGCGTGGATGGGTCGCCGCGCATGCGCGAACGGCCGTTGGGGCCGCTGGTCACAGCCCTGCACGAGTTGGGAGCACAGATCGGGTACGACTTGGTGACAGGCTGCCTGCCGGTGACGATCGTCGCGCGCGGATTGGCTGGCGGTCAAGTTACCCTCACTGATCCCCCGTCAAGCCAGTTCGTCAGCGCGCTGCTGATGGTGGCACCCTACGCCGTACGGGACGTGCTGATCCGCGTCCAGCAACCATTGCCCAGTCGGCCGTACGTGTACATGACGATGGCAGTGATGCGGTCGCTGGGGGTCGAGGTGCTGGAGTCACAGGGGCAGCGCTTCGTCGTTCCGGCCACGCAGCGCTACGCGGCGGGCGAAATCGCGATCGAACCCGACGCGAGCGGTGCGTCCTATTTCTGGGCGGCGGCCGCCGTGACGGGCGGACGAGCGCGTGTGCGCGGGCTATCGCTCGAAAGTCAGCAAGGCGACGTGCATGTCGTCGAGTTGCTCGAGCGGATGGGCTGCCAAGTCCAGGCTGGGCCGGATTTTATCGAGGTGCAGGGCCCCCCGTCGGGCCAGTTGCGGGGCATCGCCGAGGACCTCAACGCGATGCCGGACATGGTGCAGACGCTGGCGATCGTAGCGCTGTTTGCGACGGGACCGACCCGCATCGACAACGTCGCGAATCTGCGCATAAAAGAGACCGATCGCCTGGCGGCCCTGGCGACGCAGCTAACGCGTCTGGGGGCGCAGGTCGACGTCCGCGAGGATGGCCTCACGATTCTGCCACCGCGGCAGATCACGCCCGCGGCGATCGAGACCTACAACGACCACCGCATGGCCATGAGCTTCGCCGTTGCGGGACTGGCGACGGACGGGATCGTCATCAGGGATGCAGACTGCGTGGCGAAGAGCTTCCCTGACTTCTTCGATATCTTGGGAACTCTGCGCGGCGGTTCGGAGTAGCGGCGCGCGCCCTGAATCGCCAGGCACTGGTGGGCGCTCACTGCGCGGGCGAGGCCCTCTCGACGACGGCAGTTGCCGGGCGCAGCGCTGGCAGTGGTTCGGGTGGCACACCGCGGACCTTGGACCACATCAGCACGCCCTCCACGACGATCCAAATCTGGATGACCTCGACCAGCAAGCCTAGACCGAAGAGCAGGTACTGATCGGCAAGCCACCACTGGCCGATCTGTATGCACATGGCCCACGCCGGCAGCACGAGCATCACAATCAGCGGGCCGATCAGGAACCAGGTCGGGCGGTTGTGGCGGATGAGGTAGAACGCGATAACCAGAAACGCCAGGCCAGCCAGGAGCTGGTTGGTGGCCCCGAAGACGGGCCAGAGGATCAGCCCTCCCGAACCCGGACCAGCCGGACCGGAGATCATCGCCAATGCACCGCCGGTGAGCACAGCGATCGTCGTGGCTACGTAGCGGCCGGTGACGACCGGCAGGCTGAGGGCTGTGCCCAATTCCGTGATCACATAGCGCTGCAAGCGCGTGGCGGTGTCCAGGGTGGTGGCCGCGAAGGATGCGACGAGGACGGCCATGATGCCGATGCCCAGCGTGGCCGGTATGCCGATTCCGCGTAGCATGTTCGCGCCACCTTCGATGAAGGCCCCGAGCTTGCGCGTCAGCGTCAGGTCCTTCCAGTTGTACTGGCCGTAGTACTCGTGCCAGGCGGCGGCGCCGACAATCGGGCTGCCCTGCTCATCAACGCGCACTTCGTAGCGGCGGATGTCGCTGTTGTAACTGTAGATGCCCTGGCCCAGGCCCGCCGTGCAGGCCAGGATCACGATGACGGCCAAAGCGCCCTCGAGCAACATCGCGCCGTAGCCAACCAGCCGCGCATCGGTCTCGCGCTTGATCTGCTTGCTGCTGGTCCCACTCGAAACGAGACAGTGAAAGCCACTCACCGCGCCACAGGCAATCGTGATGAACAGGAAGGGCCAGATCGGCGGCGCGTCGGCCGGCGGGTTGACATTGATCGGG
Organism: Planctomycetota bacterium; assembly: GCA_018814045.1. Taxonomy (GTDB): domain Bacteria; phylum Planctomycetota; class Phycisphaerae; order UBA1845; family Fen-1342; genus JAHJAR01. The sequence continues at coordinate 99,777 of JAHJAR010000288.1, forward strand.
GCAGTGACGAACTCCATCCGGTGGCCGAGCAGCGGCATGAGCAGCAGGGCCGCAAACAACAGTGCCAGCGCCACGAGAAGCTGATGACTGTTGATGAAGTCGCGCGGCTGGAGCAGCGTCCACACCGGCAGCACCGAGGCCACGAAGCAGTACACCAGCAGTATCAGCGTCCACACCACAATGGCGTTGGCGTACGCCGACTGGCCGGCCTGAGCTGCCGCCGCACCGTTGGCCGCCAGTCCCAGCGCGGTCAGATCGAGCGGCAGGTAGTACGCCCCGATCCAAACCGCCAGGTACATCAGGACCAGCGCGCCGAGCGACAGCAGCAGCACGCTGACACCCCGCTTGTAGGTCAGGTACCCGACCGCGACGGCAATGGGAATCTCGATCCAGATGGGTAACACGGTGATCGGATAAACGGTGAAGATCACCGCCAGCACCAGGCCGAAGATGCCGATGACGACCATCAACGCCATGAAGAGGATTAGCAGAAACAACAGCCGGGCGCGCGGATTGATCATGCGCGCGGCGATGTCGCCGACCGTTTGCCCACGGCTGCGCAGGCTGACCACGAGTGCTCCGAAGTCGTGCACGGCCCCGATAAACACGCTGCCGACCAGAACCCAGAGCAATGCCGGCAACCAGCCCCAGAAGACGGCGATGGCTGGGCCGACGATGGGGCCCGTTCCGGCGATGCTGGTGAAATGGTGGCCGAAGATGATTTCCCGTTTGGTGGGGACGTAGTCGCGCCCATCGTTCACTTCCACGCTGGGGCAGACCGCCGCCGGATCAAGACCGAACACGCGGCGGCTGAGCCAACGTCCATACGTATTATAGGCGATGAAATAGCCGACAAACGCACCCACAGCGATCAGCAGTGTCAGCAACGCAGTACTCCCACGGTGCTAGTGTAGTGTCTCGCGATCATGGCATCGTAGGCAAACCCGAGCCGCGACCGTGAGACACCGCACTAGGCCCTCATACTGGCACGGACCGGATTGGCACATCCGACTAGCTCTCGCGTGCTTCCATCGCGAGCAGGCGGCGTTTGAAACCGACCCCGCCAGCGCCCGAGTACCCACCCAGCGAGCCGTCGCTGCGCAGCACGCGGTGGCAAGGCACGACGATCGGCCAGGGATTGCGCGCCATCGCCGTGCCGACCGCGCGCGCCGCGCCGGCTCGGCCGACTCGTTCCGCGAGGCTCTTGTACGTGACGGTGCGGCCATAGCGAACCTGCCGGCAGGCCCGCCACACCGCGGACGCGAATGGTCCACCTGCCGACCAGTCGAGCCGCGCGTGGAACTCGATCGCCTCGCCCGCAAAGTAGCGCCGCAGTTCATCCGCCAGTTGTGGCATGAGTGCCTGGTCCTCATCCGCGCCGGCGTACTCGCGCCGTATGGCGCCTCTCAAATCGTTGAGCCGCTTTTCCGGGAGGTAGACCCGGCACAAACCGCGCTGGCCAGCGACGATGCCGACGTACCCGGCCGGCGTGGCGATTGTGCGAAAACTGGTGTCCACCGGATGGCCTCCGCTGCGCTGCCGCAATCCCCGGCTATCATGCTAACGTCTGTGACGCTAACGAAAAACCACATCGGGCCGTCGCGGCCCCGGGCGACACGGATACCGGAATGTCACGACGCTGCGCCGGCTGCGTGCGGGGCGTTTGCTATACTACCCGGCATGGGTGACCCGGTTGTTACGATGGTAGTCGCGGCCGCGGCGGGCGTGATCGTCCTCACGTTCGTAGGATACATCTGGCGCCGCCGGCGCGAGGCCGCGTATACGGCGCGGCGACAGGCCGAGCTGCGCAAGCAGTACAACGTGCTGCACATGCGCGAGCAGGAGATCGAGCGACTCGGCGACCGCATCGTCGCGACCAGCTCCACACAGACCATCGCCGGCTTCGCCATAATCCGGCAAGTCGAGGCGGTTTTCACCGACGGTCACCGGACGCCGGCCAAGGCCGTGGCTGCCCTGAAGGCCCTCGCCGCACAGAAGGGTGCCAACGCGCTGATCAACCTGAACGGCGAACGTCTGCCGAGCGGCAAGTGCGTGGCCCGCGGGGACGCGGTGGTTGTTCGCCCGCCCGAGGGACCACCCCCACTGCCACCGCACGCGGGCGAGACGCTGCCCGAGACACCACTAGACGCCGAGAAAGCCGATTGAGGCTTGGGGGGCTGGGCGGGTACGTCGGGCCTTGGCGGTCGCTCGATCACCGCGCGCATTTCGGCGACGTCGAAGAGCCGTGGGCTTCAGCCCGCGCGGCCTCACGGCCGGTGGACTGTCGCCAGATCGCGCGCGGTGGTTGGGGCAGGGTCCGGCGGCACGTAGCCGTTCTTGACCGAGTAGACGTAGAAACTGCCGTACGTGGCCGAACGGTCGGCCGCGAACAGCTCCCGCGCCAACTCCGTGTGCGGTTCGAGCTGGCTCAAGATGGCCGGCGGCGGATCGAGACGATAGCTGCCCGATCGGTAGATCAGCCGCGCCCCAGGTGCGGCGGCACGCAGAACACTGCGCAGCGTGGCCTCGAACAGCTCCGGCGTCATCCAGTCAAAAATATCCAACAGGTTGAACTTGTTGATCGAACCCCGCGGCTGGGAGTCCAGGTATGGCCCCAACCAGCCATTGACGACCGTGACGCGGCCCAGGTTGTTCCGCAGTGTTTCGAAGTTCTCTTCGAGCAAGTAGGGCGGCACGCGGTTGCCGCGAAAACGCCCCGTTACGGTCACGCTCAGGAAGTAGTTGTCGTAGATGGGGACCTTCGTGAGCGCATATTCGATGCGTTCCTTGACGTACTTGTACATGTCGTGGCGGCCGTCCACGAGGTCGAACTGCCGCGGGTGCACACCGCAGAGGTACATGAACCAGCGCGACTTGCACAGCCACTTTACGAAAGGCCCCCACAGCCGTGGGGCAACATAGCGTTCGTAGTATTCCTGCTGTTCTTCCAGCGATTGCAACTCGAAAAACTGCTCGATACGTGCCGGCTGGATCCCCAGGCGTGGCAGCAGAAAGCGTACCAGCCGCGCCGCCATGCCCATCTTGCCGAAGTCGTACAACCCCCGGCTGGCCATCCACAGGTTCCTGTCCCAGAACGCCCGCGCCCCGGGGGAGAGCTGAGGACGCAAACGCATGCGGTAGACCTTGGCAATCACGGCCGGCTTGCGGGCCGCAAAGATGTCGAAGAACGTGGCATGGTCCAGGCCCCGAAGCCCGGCGAGCTTGAGCTCCACGATGGCATTCTGAGCCGGGTTGCCGTCCACGCTGATCAGGCGCCGGGGGCTCTGGCACAGGAAGTTCAGGGGATTGCAGCCGGCCGAGCTGATCGAGATGACCGCGTCATCCGGACCGACCCGCAACGCGCGCCGGTCCATCTCCGGGTCTTCCCACGACATGTTGAACACGATGCCGCGGAAGACGAGCCGCTCGAGCAGACCGCGCTTACCGGGGTGCGGCAGGTCAACCACCGAGATCATCGCTCAGCCTCCGTCCGACGGCGGTGAAGTTATACCCGCCTAGCCAGCGCGTGGTCTCAAGATTGGCAAATACCCGGTTCAGCTTGTCCAGATAAGGACGCTGTGTTTCCACATGGTTGAGCCGAAGCCACGTTCGCATTATAGGACCAAGCGGTCCCCATCCGCCGAACGTCCCGAAATCGTGTACCACCAGCCGGCCGCCCGGCTGCAGGTGGGCATACGCGCGGTCCACCGCGGTGGCCCACTCGGGGATCATCGTCAGGCTATAGGAGAAGAGAATGGCGTGGAAGCGGCGGCCGAGGGCCAATTCGGTGGCGTCCGCCTGCACTAGTTCAACGTTTGACCAGCCGCTGGCGACCACGCGCCGTTCCGCGCGCGCCAGCATATCCGCCGAGAAGTCCACGCCGGTCAGGCGACCGCGCTCGGGATCGAGCCGCTCAAGGAAGTAACGGAAATCGAGGCCTGTACCGCAGCCGATCACCAGGGCCTTGCTGTCGCGTTGCAGGCGGAGGCGTTCCACGGCCCGGCGGCGGCCATGCAGAATCATCCAGCGCGTGCTGTCGTAGACGCAGGCCTGGTAGCGATAGAACCGTTGTACGGCCGTTTGGGACAAGTGACAACTCTCTGGCAACATACGAGCAGGTTCGTTGGGCCAACGCGCGATCGGCGGATCGCCGTCGGTGCACAGCGGATGCCACGCGAACCGCTGCTCGATTCGCGGGTCATGTAGTCTAACCGCCATAGCCACGCGAATCCAAACCTACGCCACCAAAAACGTCGGGCCGCCGGTCTGCCGACGGCGGCGCGCGGGTGCCGCCGCCGCCCCCGGGTTGACACGCGCGGTGCGCCCCCGGAGAATTCGAGGGAGAATCCAGAAGCGTATTCGCCCGAGGCGAGGGCCTGGGGCTGGCCTAGGGCGCCGTGTGCGGACTACTAATGCCAGGAGGCAGCGTCGTCGATGGAACAACCCTCATCACACCTGCGAATCAAGCGTTCCAACGGCGTGTCGGTAGTCGAATTCGCCGACCGCAAGATCCTCGAAGAACTCTCCATCCAGGAGATTGGAGAGGAGCTCGCCCGCCTGGTCGAGGCCGAACCGGCCATCAAGCTGTTGCTCGATTTCCGGCAGGTCGACCACCTTTCCAGCGCGGCGCTCGGCATGCTGATTACGCTCAACAAGCGGATCCAGGAGCAGAGCGGGACGCTGAAGCTGTCCGAGATAAACCGGCAGATCTTCGAGGTGTTCAAAATCACGCGGCTCGATCGTGTCTTCGACATCTACGACACGACCGACGAAGCGCTGGGCAAGTTCGCATAGGGTTGGCGGCCGATCGGGGGTGAGCGGGCGGCAGCATTAGGGTACGGTGATGAAGGTACCCGACGACTTCGGTGTATGCGACGCTGACCTGGCCGAGGCGGTCATTCCCAACACTTTGCGTGATGCCAAGCAAGTCGAGGACCGCATTCTGGAGGAGTTGGCCCGGCACGCCTACGACACCGACGCTTCCTTCGCCATCAAGCTGTCCATCGAAGAGGCGCTTACCAACGCCGTGCGCCACGGCAACAAGAACGACCCATCCAAGCGCATTGTGATCCGCCACTACGTGGATGATGCGCGCGCGGTAATAGCGGTGCGCGACGAGGGGGACGGATTCTGCCCGGCGACGGTTCCGGACCCGACTGTCGAGGAGAACCTGGAACGACCGAACGGACGGGGGCTCATGCTGATGCAGTCCTACATGACCAAGGTGTGCTTCAACACGACGGGCAACGAAGTATGGATGCTCAAGGAGCGAACAACGGCGACTCCCCCGCAGGCGGTGGAGAACTCGGGCAATCCCTGACGACCAACGTGCGCCTGGAGGGCGGCGTCGCCATCGTGGCGTTGCAGGGCTCGGCCAGCATGGACCAGGTCGGCGGCCTCCGGGAACGGCTGCTCAGCCTCGCCGAACCGGTCGCCGCACGTATTATTCTGGACCTCAGCCATCTGGCATTCATCAACTCGGCTGGCCTGGGGGCGATCATCGCCGCCCACCAATCCGCCCTGGCCCACGCCGGCGATCTGCGGATCGCAAGCCCCCAGCCGGCGGTGCAACGCTTGCTGCGTCTGACCAGGATCGGGCAGACAGTGCCCATTCACCCGTCGCTCGAGGCGGCGCGTCGCGCGCTCGCCGCCGCCCCGGGCTAGGGTGAACGCCCGTTCAACTTTGGGCCGATCAGGCGCCTCGGTGGGCGCCGGTGAGCTGAGGACACATTGTGGCGGCAGTGCATGTGGCCATCGTAGGAGCGGAAGCTGCGTCCCGGCTGGCTGACGGCAGCAAGCGCATCGAGTCACGCTTCACGCGTTCGAAGCGCTTGCCATACAACAGGGTGAGTGTTGGCGACCACATTCATTTCAAGCTCACCGGCGGCAGCATTATCGGAACATATGCCGCCACACGCGTCGTGCAGCTCGAACGCCTCACTCCCGCGCGCATTCGCCGGCTGCGCGCCCGTTATAATGGCGGCATTCGGGCCTCGGCCAGCTACTGGTACTCCCGGCGCCGGGCGCGTTTCGCAGTGCTGATCTGGATCACGCCTCTCCCAACGCCCCCCGCCGCACCGCCCGTCCCACGTCAGTATGGTAGCGCCTGGTTTCGGATCGGCGGTGGTGGAGAGTAGGTTTTGGGCCGTGATCAGCTTGGCAAGCGCCACAAAGACGCTATACTACGGGGCTCTCTGCCTGTCTGGTCGGCAGAAGGGAACGAGGGAACGTCGCGTTAGCGAGTGTATTATGCCGACAATCAACCAGTTGATCCGCCGGCCACGCCGCAAGGTGCTGGCCAAGTCGAAGGTCCGTGACCTGGAACAGTCGCCGCAACGCCGCGGTGTCTGTCTGCAAGTGAAGACGCAGACGCCCAAGAAGCCGAACTCGGCCCTCCGCAAGGTGGCGCGTGTCCGCCTGACCAATGGGCGCGAGGTCACGGCCTACATCCCGGGCGTGGACCATAACCTACAGGAGCACTCGATCGTGCTCGTGCGGGGCGGCCGCGTGCGGGATTTGCCGGGTGTGCGTTATCACATTATCCGCGGGCGCCTCGATTGTGCCGGCGTCAGCGCCGACAAAGAGGGTAAGCCGCGCGCCCGTGGTCGCAGCAAGTACGGCGTCAAGCAGAAGAAGAAGTAGGCAAGGTCTCTTTCGGGTGAGAAATGGCTCGTAAGCATTTTACTGCATCGGTAAAGCAGTTTCGCGGCGACCCGCGGCACAACAACCGGTTGGCGTCGAAGTTCATCAATAACCTGATGCGGGACGGCAAGAAGTCGGTCGCCCAGCGCGTCTTTTACGAGGCCCTGGATCAGATCAGCAAGAAGATCAAGGACACGCCGGCAATCGACGTGTTCACAGCCGCGCTGGAGAACGTAAAGCCGGCGGTCGAGGTCCGGTCGCGGCGCGTCGGCGGTGCCAATTATCAGGTCCCGATTCAGGTGAGTTCGAAGCGGCGTCAGTCGCTGGCGATTCGCTGGGTCCTAGCCGCTGTGCGATCCAAGTCGGGCCGCCCCATGGCGCGCCGGCTGGCCGACGAGTTGATGGCAGCTTTCCGCAACGAGGGCACGGCCATGACGACACGCGACAACGTGCACCGCATGGCAGATGCCAATAAGGCCTTCGCGCACTTCGCCTGGGGCCGCTAGCAGCGCCTGATACAAGCGTGCGGCCGGGCCCGCGGGTCCGGCCGTTTTCACGCGCCGCGCGAATTCCGTCGAGGTAACATGCGCACATGGGCCACCTGAGCGCATTCCCGGAGGCATTGCCGGACGCCGCGGCGCCCGCGATCGAGATTGTCCACAAGCTGCGCGGCGCCGGACACGAAGCGCTGCTGGCCGGGGGCTGTGTGCGCGATCTGCTGTTGGGTTGCCTGCCCCAGGATTATGACGTGGCCACCGATGCCCCGCCGGAGCGCGTCTGCCGCCTGTTCCGCGCGACGCGACGCGTCGGAGCGCAGTTCGGCGTCGTGCTGGTTCGCAAGCGGCGGCGCTGGATCGAGGTGGCCACGTTTCGCAGCGACGGCCCCTATCGCGATGGGCGCCGGCCGGAGCGCGTCACCTTTTGCAGCGCCCGCGAAGACGCGCTGCGGCGTGACTTCACGATCAACGGCATGTTCCTCGACCCGCTCCAGCACACCGTGATTGACTACGTTGGTGGACGCGCGGACCTGACAGCGCGGCTGATTCGCGCGATCGGCGAGCCGGGCCGGCGATTCGGCGAGGATCACCTGCGACTGCTGCGGGCCGTGCGGTTCGCGGCCCGCCTGGGTTTCGCGGTGGAACCGGACACGCGCGCCGCGATCCGCCAGCGTGCGGCCCGACTGCGCGACGTGGCCCCCGAGCGTGTCCGCGAGGAGTTGGAGAAGATGCTTCTGCCCGCCGGCCGAAGCCGGGCCCTGCGGCTGCTGGCCGAGTTCGAGCTCCTGCCGCACTTGTGGCCGAGAGCGGCGTGGACCGCGGAACAGATCACCGCGGCGGAGGCCCTCCTGGGCCGGTTGCCGGCGGTGGCGCCGTTCGAAGCTGCGCTGGCGGCCGTGCTCGCCCAGCGGGAAGCGGAGCCGGTCAACGACATCTGCCGCGCTTTGACCTGCTCGAACGAACAACGCGAGACGGTCGTGTGGTTGGTGCAGCACCAAGCGGACCTGGACGACGCGGCGGCGGTCCGTCTGTCCGCTCTCAAACGGCTGATGGCGCATGGGGCTTTCGACGCCCTGCGCGTGTTGACCGCCGCACGCTTTCAGAACGTGCCAGACGGCGCGCGACGCGCCGTCGCCTTGGAGCAGCGCCTCGCCGCGATCGCGCCCGAGGCGATCAAGCCCGCCCCGTTCGTGACCGGTGACGACCTGCTGGCACGGGGTATCGAGCCGGGGCCGATCTACAAGCAAGCTCTGGATGAGGTATACACGCGTCAACTGGAGGAAACGCTCGATTCGCGCGCGGCGGCGTTGCACGTCCTGGACGAGTTTCTCCAGAATAGCGCGGGCGGAACGGGCATCTGACGTCTTGCGGCACGGCCTCGCGCACGCTCACACGGCGGCTTCCGCGGAGCGTGTCGTCTCCGCCCGTCCGCCGGGGCGCGCAACTTTTGCGGGACTTTCGGCCACACAGACGGTATTCTCAGGCATGTGCGACGGGGCGCGGCGGCTCGGCGATCTGAATTGCGATGATACCGTCGACAGTCGCGACGTCGCCCACTTCATCCAGGCCCTGAGCGACCGGGACACCTAAAGGCACGATCACGACGGCGACCCCTACCCGCTCTGCGACCCGTGGTTGGCAGACCTGAACCAGGACGGCCAGGTTAACGGCTTTGACATCGACGCCTTCGTGGACCTGATCGCGGAATAGGGCATCCTCGCCACTTGTCTCATCCACACACTCGTGCTCACGCTCCAGGGCGCACCCAACCTGCGCGCAGCCACACGCGTCCGACAACAAACTACACGTCCCCGTGGGGTAACCGGTTCGCGCGCGTTTAGAGTAGTGACAGACGAGCGGATGGCCGTCCCGTCGGGAGAACACGCGTGACCAGTGCAGCTCCAACCCTATCGGCCGCCGCGGGCAGTGCTGCGACTTCGTCGTTTGCGTTGCCCCGCGCTTTCGATCGAACTGCGCCGGCGTTGTACCGCTACTTCGTCGTGCGCACCGGCGGCGACACGCACCTGGCCGACGATCTGATGCAGCAGGTCTGGGTGCAGGCCGCCGGCAGCCGCGCGGACGTCCCGGCCAACGAGTCCGAGTTCTGGCTACGCGGCATCGCCAAAAACCTGCTGCGCAGTCACTGGCGAAAGCAAACGCGGCGGCCGGCGCACGTGCCGCTGGCCGATCCCGCCCTGGCCGCCGAGTTGGCCGAACGGCTGGTCAGCGAGGAACTGCCGCCGCTGATTCTCACGCGGCGCGAGGTACAGGAGCAGTTGTTGCTGGCGCTCACGGAGCTGCCCGCCAGCCAGCAGGAACTCATCGTAGGGCACTACTTCAACGGCCGTTCGCACGCGGATCTCGCCGCGGAATCAGGCCTGAGCGAGCGGGCCGTGGAAGGGCGGCTGTACCGTGCCCGCCAAGCCCTGCAAAGGAAGTTGCAGCATCTGGATGTGGCCGAGCGTGGCTCGGCCGGTGACTAAGGAGACGGCCATGGCCGAACAAGACGACAGGCAGGACGTGCTGGTCCAGCGCAACCTGCGCATGATCGGCCGGCACCTGGAGCTGCCGTCCGAACCAACCGCACGGCAGCGAGTAACCTGGAAACTCAACGCGCCGGCGGAGCAGAGCTCCAGCCGGATGACGCAGACGATCCGCCTGGATCGAGGAGTCAGACGAATGCGACAGATACGCTTTCTAACCACCGCCGGCTCAGCCGTCGCCGCGGCGATCGTGCTGTGCGTGTTCCTTTTCGTGCCATTCAAAGCCACACGCGTCGAAGCGGCCACGATTCTCAACAGCTTCCGCGAAAGCAAGTGGAACGCTCTGACGCTAACCCTGGAGCAGGTCGGCGCCGAAGGCGCCCTGGTGAATGGCCAGATACTGCTGAGCTTCAACGAACGCGTCAGTCTCCGCGACCTGGTCGCCAACGAAGACATCGACGTCGCAGCGGTACTCGAATCGCTTTACGTCGATCTCGCGGTGAAGGGCGAAGCTGATGGCGACGAGGATCTGGCCGGGTTGGATCTCACGGTCAAATTCGGGGCGCGACCAGACAACGGGTGGGTCTTCGTCGACCTGCCAAGCCTGCCCAACAAGATCCTGGAGGAAGAGCCCTTCGCAGCCGTTGTGGTGCCCTTCCTGCGCGGCGGGCTGCTACTCGACCTGACCGACGTGCTCGCGAAGGAGCTTTGGAAAGGCGGCACGGCCAAGGTGATCACCGACGAAGTCGCTTCTCAGGCAGCGCTCCCTGAGGACGGGCAGCTAACCGTGAGTGGCGTGGTCACTCTGGACGCGCCGCCGGCCGACAAGCAGCTCGAGGAGTTGCTCGGCAGCTTTCTGTCCGGCACAGCCTCGCGGGAGCAGATCGACGAGATCGTCGCGGCCATCTCGGAAGCCGCCGAAGACGTGTCGGTCACGGAAGTCGAAGAGGGACTGTATGTGCTTATTGCCCGCAACTTCCACTCCGGCGACGCCGCCGACCAGGAACTGGTGGCCAAGATGGAATTGGAAGTCGCCTACCGCGACGGTCACGGGATCGAGTCGGCCAACATCCATCACATCGGTGCCTATGATGGCAGCATCCGCTTCGCCTTCACCGACAACGTTGCGGATATGGTCACATCGGAGAAGGAGCGGCTGCGCGCGGCCGGCGTTCGCTATTTCGACCTCAGCGATCTCGAGGCGCTGGCCGAGTCGCTTGGTGCATCCCTCAACATGACGCACGACGAACACTGATTGACCGTGCGCGATTCGGCGACACCGAAGAGCCGCGGGCTTCAGCCCGCGCGGCCATACGTCCGATGGACTGTCGCAAGACCACGTACGGTGATTTAGTTGTTGCGTCACGCCTCCGTTTGCGGGTTGGGCGGACCATGACGTCAGCCGTGAGGGACGCGAGTCGGCGGCCAGTTCGCGTCCTCCACGTCTGAAGAAGTGGGCCGCGCAACCCGCAGCCTGGAGCGTGACGAAGCGCAAGCGAGACAGGGCCCGACCGCTGCCTCGCCGGCAATGATGCTCTAGGTCGCCGGGATTCCCCCCTGCAACGCAACGGCCAGGCGCTCGCATGCCAATTGCGGCGCCACATTGCGGTCGAGCATCATCTCCGCGACCGAGACGGCGCGGATCGACTCCTCCAGCACGCCCGCCGGAACGCGACGGGCCAGCGCCGCCACCGCAGCGGCTTGTCCCGCCATGTTGCGCAAGTGCTGCGGTGCGGCGGCCTGCGTCAGCAGGGCATCCCGGCCCAGCGCCGCCACCAGCATGAGCACCAGCTTCAAGGCGGCGCGGAAGTCATCGGTCGGGATGGTCTTGGCACCAGCTTTAGTGCCGCGCTCCGCTGGTCCATCCCCCTCTGTGGCAGCCTGGTCGTTCGCGTCCTCACCGGTGGCGAGGCTGAGCATGCGTACTGCCAACGTGTTGGCCGTCTCGACCAGGGCGCTGCCGAAGCTCGGCGGATCGCCCTGCGGTACAGCCTGCAGTGCAGCGGTAACGGCGCCCAGAGCGTCCAGCAGTCCGCAGCGCTGCCAATACAGAGCCACTCCCAAGCGTCCCCCGGCCAAGCCGGCCAGAGTGCGCGCCGTGTCAACATCCGCACCCGCCTGAACGGCGAGCTGCTCCTGCACGTAGCTCGGCGGAAGCAGGGCGAATGGTACGAGTTGACACCGCGAGCGAATCGTCTCGCGCAGTCGGCCGGCCGAGGAGGTTACCAGGATCAGGCTCGTATTGCCCGGAGGTTCTTCCAGCGTCTTGAGCAACGCGTTCTGCGCCCCCTCGTTCATTCGCTCCGCCTCACGGATCAGGAAGACCTTCGCCCGCCCCTGGCTGGGCTTCGTCGCCGCGGGCTCGATCAGAAAATGCCGAATCAGGTCCACCACCAGGAATAGCCCCTTCCCGGTCCGGATCGTGCGTTCGGGATGGAGCTTGTGCAACCCGCGGTGAATGAGATGGAAATCGGGGTGATTGTCAGAGGCGAAGAGCTGACATGACGCGCAGGCCCCGCAGGCATCCACATCGTGCACGTCATCGTCCGCCGCCCGGGCAAACAAACCACCGCCGCCGGCGTCGGGCGCGGCGCACAGCAGCCGCGCCGCCAGGGCCCGTGCGGCCTGTTCCTTGCCCACCCCCTCCGGCCCGGCGAACAGGTACGCGTGATGCGTGCGACCACTGCGCAGGGCGCGGGTGATGATCGATATCGCCCGCTCCTGATGCTGGATATCACTCAAACGCACTGCGCACAACCTCCTGCAAATCGGCAAACACCACGTCCGGTTGACGCGCGGCATCGAGCACCGCCACCGGCCGCGGATACACATCCGGCAACTCGCGGAACAGCGCCCGCACACGCCGATGAAACTCGAGCGGGCGACGCTCCATCGCATCCGGCGTGGCGCCGTCGAACATCGCGAGCTGCCCCACCGTGTGGCTGTTGCCGCGCTTGGCAACGTGCTGCGGCTTGCGACCGGTGCGCTCGAAGCCGACCTTCGGCGGCACGTCCAGGATGATCGTCAGGTCCGGCCAGGTATCGCCCACAGCCAGACGCCCCATTTCCAGCACGTGCGCGCGCGGAAAACCGGCCGCCACCTGGTAGGCACACGTTGCCGAGATGAACCGGTCGCATAGGATGGTCTGCCCGGCCGCGAGGGCGGGACGGACGATCTCGGCTACGAGTTGGGCCCGCGAAGCCATGAACAGCAGTGTCTCGCAGTGCGGGTCCATGCTCGACAGATCGTAGTCCAGCAGCACGTGTCGAATGCGATCCCCGATTTGCGTACCGCCGGGGTCCTTGGCGCGAACGCACTGCCCGCCGGCAGAGTTGACCCAGGTCTCCAGACGTGCGAGTTGTGTGCCCTTACCCGAGCCGTCGGGGCCGTCGATGACGATAAATCTGCCGCCGAGTTTCATGGTGGCGACATTAGTGCAAACGGCTCAGGGCGGCAACCGGAGGGGCACGTGGCCGGGTCCAGCGGCTTGACCGGCGCGGGCCGGCACCCTACCGTCCTCGTGCGCCGTAGTGCCGGGGCACGCCAGCGGGCCTGCCAGGAGTCTTCGTCGTGCAGTGGCTGATTTGGTTCCTTTTCGAGTCTGCGGCCACCTTGGCGGGCGCGCTAGGCTTGGTCTGCTTCTGGCTGCTGGTACACTGGCGGCGCAGCGGGCGGCCCCGCCCGCTGCAAACCGGACTGGCCGTCGGAGTGCTTCTGCTGATCATCCAGGGCTTAGTCGTGACCCGGCGCGAGCGGGCCGGGGAGATCCTGGACCGCATCGAGACCGACTTGGTCGCCGGCCGAACCGCTGCGCTGGACGCCGCCCTGGTGCCCGGTTTTCAGGCCGGGCGGATGAACCGCGCCGCCTTTCTTTCGTATGTGGAGCGGCAGTTGCAGGCCGTGGATATCGAGCTCATCCGGCGCACCTCATTGCACGTGGCCGATTCACGCGCGGATATGTTCATGGTCGATACCGCCTACCAGGCCGATGTCGCCATGGACATGTTCACGGGACTGGTGCGCTCGCAATGGACGATCACCTTTGCGCAGACCGGCACCGATTGGCAAATCAGCGCCATCGCCCCGCCCCGCATCGAGCGCATCCAGTATCCCGACTGGCAAAGCGTTTTCCAACCCTGACCAGCGCGGGCACGACGCGCCACGCTCAGCGCCCCACACGCAGCGCCGCGCGCACGGCGCGGATATGCGCCGGCGTCGTGCCGCAACAGCCGCCGACCAGCTCGGCTCCCAGATCGACCCAAGCCCGCGCGTACGCGGCGTATTCCGCCGGCGAACGCGCTTCGCTGTAGTTCCACCCGCGAATCGGGACCGCGTTGTTGATGTGGGCGTAAGCCGACACCGGGCGACTCGTGGCCTGCCGCAGACGCGGCAAAATCGCCGTCAGACCACGCGGCGGGATGCAGTTCAAGCCCAACGCCAGCGGGGCAAACTGCTCCACCGCCGCTACGGCGTCTTCGAGCCGCTCGCCGCTGAGCAGATCACCACCTTCCTGCACAACGAAAGAAACCGCCAGCGGCAAGTGGCGCTCAGCCGCGGCGCGGGCGGCGGCGCGGGCCTCACGCACCGTACTCATCGTTTCGATCCACACCAGGTCCGGAGCGGCTTCGTGCAACCACGCCATCATCCGCGCGTGCTCGTCGGCCAGCACCGCTTCCGGCGGGACCAACTCGGGGCAGTAACAGTCCTCCACCGGGGCCACACTCGCCGCAACCAGCGGCCGGACGCCACTGAGAGCCGTTGACGTGGCGCGGCGTGCCAGCGCGACGGCCCGCTGGTTCAGTATTGCTCCGTCACGTTCGCAGCCGGCAGCGCGCAGTGTGCGCTGGTTCGTGCGAAACGTGTTGGCGACGATGATCTCGGCTCCGGCCGCGATGTACTCGCGATGGACCGCTTCAACCACGTCGGGATGCGTGGTCAGGGCGGCGGCCGCCCAGAGCGGCGGGCTGGCCGGGACTCCACGCCGTTCGAGCTCGGTCCCCGTCGCGCCGTCGAGCACCATTCGTCCGCGTTCAAGACGCGGCCGCAGCGCCTCGCCTTGGTCCGACACCACCCGATCTCCTCCAGAGCCACCTGCACGAAAGCGGCTGAGCGAGTATTATACGGCCGCGTTTGGTAGCCGTAGCTCCGGGCGCCAGCGGCGCCGCGTTGCACAGCGAGTCACAGCCATGAGCGACACCATCCTGATCCGCGGCGGACGGGTCGTCGATCCGGCCCAGGGAATCGACGAAGTCAGCAATCTGGCGATTGCCGGCGGCCGAATCGCTGCCTTGGGGCCCAAGGCACCAACCTCGGCGGACATCGAGATCGACGCCAGCGGGTTGATCGTGACACCGGGCCTGATCGATATGCACGTCCATCTCCGCGAACCGGGCTACGAGGAGAAAGAGACGATCGAGACCGGTACCGCCGCGGCAGCCGCCGGAGGGTTTACGGCTGTGGCCTGCATGCCTAATACCGATCCGCCGCTCGATAGCGATTCGGAGATCGAGTTCGTGCTGCGGCAGGCCGCGCGCGTGGGACACACGCATGTTTACCCGATTGGCGCGCTCACCAAAGGTCGCGCGGGCAAAGAACTGGCGGAGATCGGCCTTATGGTGCGCGCCGGAGCGGTCGCTTTCAGCGATGACGGCGACGGGATCGGTGACGCCGCCGTGTGCCAGCGCGCCATGCGCTATGTGAGCATGTTCGACCGCCTCTTCATCCAGCACTGCGAGGAGCGCTCGCTGAGCGGCGGTTGCATGAACGCGGGCAAGACGGCCACGCGTCTCGGGTTGCCCGGCATCCCGGCCGTCGCTGAGGTCATCATGGCACAGCGCGACATCACGCTCGCGCAGCAGACCAAAGTGCGCTACCACGTGGCCCACGTCTCGACCGCGGACACCGTGGAGCTCGTACGCCAGGCCAAACGGCGGGGACAGGCGGTCACGACCGAGGTCACGCCGCACCACCTGCTGCTGACCGACGCGGAATGTGCCAGTTATGACCCCAACTTCAAGATGAGTCCGCCACTGCGCAGTCAGGAAGACGTGGTTGCGCTGCGGGCCGGCGTGAGTGACGGCACGATCGACTGCCTGGTAACCGATCACGCGCCGCACGCCCGACAGGACAAGGAGCACTCGTTCCAGAACGCGCCCTCCGGGCTGATCGGGCTGGAAACGGCTCTACCACTGTTCATCAAGGCTCTGATCGAGCCCGGTCTGATCGGCTGGCCGCGGTTGATCGAAGCCATGTCGACCCGCCCGGCCCGGCTGCTGGGTGTGCCGGGTGGCACGCTCACCGTGGGCGTACCCGCCGACGTGACGATCATCGATCCGTCCCAGGAGTGGACCATCGACGCCGAGCAGATGTGCTCCAAAAGCCGCAACACACCGTTCAACGGTTGGACCGTACGCGGCCGTGCGGCCGCCACGCTGGTTGGCGGCGAGTTCCGCCACGGCTCACCCAGCCAGGTAGGCCGAGCCGCGGAAGCAGCCCGCGTCTAAGCCGCGCGGGCGCAGTCAGTCGGCGAGCTGCAGCGGCCGCTTCGGGGGCGGCGGAGGTCCCCGGACCAGTGGAGCTTCTACCAGCCCATGTCGAACCGCACCTGGCTCGAGTTCGCGAGCTGTTTCTGGAGTATGCCGACTGGCTCGGGTTCGACCTGTGCTTCCAGGGTTTTGAGCGAGAGTTGGCGGAACTGCCCGGCGAATACGCGCCGCCCAAGGGGCGTTTGTTGCTCGCGACCAGTGCGGGAACCACCGCCGGCTGCGTGGCGCTCCGCAGGTTCGCCGCCGACATCTGCGAAATGAAAAGGCTCTACGTGCGGCCAGACTTCCGTGGCCGGGGCATTGGGCGAGCGCTCAGCGTGGCGATGATCGAACAGGCGCGGCAGATCGGCTATACGCGCATGCGTCTGGACACACTGGCGGGAATGACCGAAGCGGTCACACTCTACCGCGCGCTCGGTTTTGAGGAGACCGAAGCATACCGCTACAACCCCCTGGAACAGGTTGTTTACCTGGAACTCCGCCTGCGGTGAGTCAACTCGGCAGCGCCGCGGGGCGCGCCCGCGGATCACTGTTGAGCGCAATCCCGCCGCTCAAGTGTCGGCGTTTTCGTCCTTCTTCTCGTTGACGGCTTGTTCCGGTGCGGCCTTGGGCTGAGCTTTCTGGTCCCCCTTGACGTCCGAGCTTTCGGCCACCTCTGTGCCCGTGGCGGACTGGTTCTGCCCCGCCGTGGCCTCCCCGGCTTCGCCCTCGGCAACCTGCCCGGTGTTGGCCCGGGATTCGTCCTCCGCCGTCACCGCGCTGGCCGACTCGTCCTGGGGCTCTGCGGTGCTGGCGTGAACGGGTTGCGGCAGGGGCATTTCGGGTGCGGCACCGGGCGCCGGGAGCTTGGCCAGCAACTCCTCGCCGACATGCATCAGCACGTTGTCGTTGAGCGACAGGTTCTTGACCGCCTCCACCATGGTCGTGCTGGAGCGCCCCAGCTCGACCTCGACGGCTTCAATGTCGCCGCCGCGCTGCGCGAACACGAAGCTGCGCGATCCGCGCGTGAAGACGCACTGCACCGGGACCGCCAGCACGTTCTGCACATCTTCGATCAGCACCTTGACTTCGGCACTGTCGCCGGGTGAAAGGGGGGCATCCGTCTCGTCCAGCAGGATCTCCGCGGTATGCTCCTTCAGTTCGGGATTAAGCCAGCGATGGGCGGAGTCAGCGAACTTGGCGATCCGCGAGATCTTCCCCGTGAACGACTGTCCCGGCACCGCGGGCACATTCACGACGCAATCCATACCTTCGGATACCTTGTGCCGGTCGGCCTCATGGATGCGGGTTGTGACGATCATCTGGCTGGTGTCGGGCAACACGATCAGCGTCTGGCCTTCGTAGACGCGTTCGCCCGGGGCGATCTGATTGTCGCTGCGCCAACTCCAGCCGTCGGAGGGATACTGCACGATGCCATCGACGGGCGCGAGAATCCGGCATTTCGCGAGCTGTTCGCGGAGCCGCCGCAGGCGCTTCTCGCACATCTTCAGCAGCTCTCCCTGTTCCTCGACCTTGGCCTCGGTCTGCACCGCGCGCGAGGCGGCCCGCTGCTGGACGCGATCCAGCTCTTCGCGCGCCCGCTCGACGGCGGACTCCTTCTGCTTGAGCGCCTTGGGCTTGTCGTAATTCTCCAGGATCAGCATCGAGAGCTGGTGCTGCTTGAGCGTCATCCTGGCCCGCTCCAGCTCGAAACGCAGGTCCTTGATCTTGGTGGCGGGTACGAAACCCTTCTCGTTCAGCGGGATGTTCTTGTCGAGGTCCTCCTGTTTGCGCTCGATGTCGCGCTCGGTCTGCTCGATGTTGATTTCGATATTCTGTTTGGCGGCCTCGTAGTCGCCCTTGATGTACTTCTCCAACTCGAGCTCAGCCACCTGCAAGTCGATCTTGGCCTTCTCGACGTTGCTCTCGTTCTCCTTCTGGGTGATGTCGCGTTCTTCGGCCGCGGCCGTCAGCGCTGCCAGCAGCTTGCGTTGCTGCATCTCCTCCTGTTCCAGCCGCTCCTGGATAGCATCGGAGGCCAGTTCGACCAGTAGGGCACCCTTCTTGACGCGCGTGCTCTCATCCACCACCGTGCGGATCGTGCTTTGCCCCTCGACTTCGCACTTCAACTCGATCGAGTGTCGCGGCTTGAGCTCGCCATCTTCGGTGAGCGTGATGTGCAGATTCGCGGGTTCGACTACATAGAACGTGCCGCCCACCAGCCGGCCACCTAGAAACCGGTCAAACGCGCCCAGAGAGGACAGCACCGATGTTACTACCGCTCCGAACCCGAGCGCGACCGCCCCAGCCAGCAGCCAGCGACGCATACGGCGGCGTCTTGTGGGCCGGGTCTGGCGCGCATACGAGACTGTCTGAACCGCTCCCGAGTGCACTGCTTCGGTGGGGCGAGAGGGGGCCTCGGTGACGGTTTGCATGACGTCTGTTCCTTCCCGCGTGCATGCCCAGGTGGGCGGATTGCCGACTCACCACGTCGTCTGCGGCCGTTCCAGGCGGCCGAGACCCCTCTATCCAAACCCTCTCTCCCCCGTATTGTACCCGAAAACCGACGCCGCGCTGCACCGCGACCGCGTTTGCCACACTATTCCACAAGCCAGCCGAGCAACTGGGCGGTGTTCTCTATAAGCCATCGTACCTTCCGGCGGACCATCTGAAGCACGCCGAAACCGGGAATCCGTCCAAACGAGCCCGTGGCCGCGATCGGAACCACTGACTCGGCGATCAGCGATTCGATCATCAGATCGGGTACCGCCCGGCGCTGCTGTTCGCCCAGTTGCCGTCTTAGCAGGTAACCCGTCAGGAACCGCCGCATGCGCGTCTCATCAAAAAACGCGGGCCACTCGCTGGGGGCCGAGCGGCCCCGAAGAATCGAGAACTGAAGCATGGCGTTGGCGACATCGACGATCCGCGGCTGCCGACGGGCGGCGTCGAGGTCCAGCACCACCGCCACCTTATGCCCGCGGAAGCGCATGTTGCCCGGATGCCAATCTCCATGAACGATCTCGACCGCCCATTCATCATAGCCCCGCGCGTTGACCGCGTCCGCCGCCTCGTCGTAATGCTCGTACAGCTCTTGAGTTATCGACAGCAGTTCGGCCTCGTGCCCGAAGACCGAGTCGTGGCTGCTCAGCGTCGTCGGGATGGCATTCAGTCCGGACCGCACCGCTGGCGAATCGTGGAAGCTGCCCTTGGGCGGCAGCCAGTCCGTCCGAAACTCCTGCACGGCGCGATGATAGCGGGCCAGCGTTTTGCCGGCGTGCATCGTCGCTTCCAGCGATTCGTCGTACGGATTGCCGGCCACGTACCGAAACAGCTCGTACACCCGACCGTTCAGTTGAAGCAGCGAATCTCCCTCGTCTCGCGTACCCACCAGCGCCGGCACCGGGAATCCGCGCTCGCGCAGGTGCTTCACCAGCGCATGCGAGAACGCCACCTTGTCCGGGTCGTCGCGACCGGCGGCACGACGTTTGAGCAGGTAGCGACCGCGCTCGGTCACCAGCAGGAGCTTGGGCGACTTGCGCGAGCCGCGCGGATACTCCTTGGCGCTCTGGATCACGCCCAAATCATAGTGGCTGAGTACCATCGCCATCTCGTCCGGTGCGAATGTCTGGCGATCATGGGCCATGGTGCGTCCACACGCTCTGCAAATGTCCCACACAGGAGACTACGGAAACGGGGATCATAGCGCGCAACGAGTCGCCGATAAATCCCCCACACGCAGCGCGCGCCGCCCGAAACGGCGCGTAACGGCAGCCGGTTTGTCCAGATCGGGCGGCGTCTACTCAATCAGCAGGTCGATGAACGGGTCAATATCGAAACCATTGATGTCGCCGTCGCCGTTGATATCCGCGCTGCGCAAGCGGCACGGTCCGTAGGTGGCTTCAAACGCATCCGGGTCCTGCAAGGCCTCAATGAAGTAGTCAATGTCGAATCCGTTGACGTCGTTGTCGCCGTTCGTGTCACCGACAATCAGGTACTCGGCCGATAGGCTGGCGTCGCCGGTGACGGTGTGCGTCAGGACGGTCTGATTGTCCGGTTGATCGTCGCCCGCGACGTCCCAGTTGCAGAACGTCAGCAGCCTTTCGCCCGCGGTCGGCCGCTCAGGAGCAGTCAGCGTGACGTCGGCTCCGCTGTCGTAGAGGCGCTCGAACTCGGTCACGCCGTCACCCTCGCCATTCTTGTCCGGCGGGCTGACCTCGATCGAGATGCCCAGTAGGGGTGTGGAGCCGATCGTGAGTGTCCCAGTGGCGGAAGCGCTGTAATTGGCCACCGCCGCCGTGGACGGCGTCGTGAATTGGACGGCCACAACGGTCTGCCCGGCCGGCTGATCGTCGCCCGCGATCGTCCAGTGGCTGAAGGGTAGCCCGCCGTGCGACGCTGGTGCGGTCAGCGTAGCCGTGTCGTACAGCAAGTACGTCCGGCTGAAGGGCGTCTGCCCCGTCCCCTGCCCGTTGCGGTCGAGCGGTTCGATGCCGATCCAGGCCCCGTCCGTGGGCAGACTATCGACGTTGAGTGCCACTTCCGGGTAGAAGATGGCTGACGCGGTCGTCTCGCCGAGCACGTCAAAGACCAGCGTCGTATTAGTGGTCTGCGGCGCTCCGTCGAGTTGCCACTCCATGAAAACGTGCCCGTTGGGCGCGCTGGCCGGCGCGGTGAGCGAGACGGTGGTGCCTTCGACGAAAGTGCGGCTGAAATCGGTGGTTCCATCCCCATTCCCGTTGTAATCGACCGGATCAACACCTATATCCACGTAGTTCGCGAACGGCCCGGACGTGATGAGCACGTCCCAGACGATGTCGTCCGTCGAAATGTGGCCGACACGCGTGCGCCAGCCGGCGGAATTGTCGGGGTTGGGGAATTCGTTGTAGTGCCAGAAGGTCACATCGTCGGTGTCGATCACCGTTCCGCTGTAGTCACCCCAGCGCACCGGGCTGCCGCCCTCGCCGGTGTAGTATCGTTCGCCGGCCATCATCAGCTTCGGAGACGAGATGTCGCCCGCGGGGTCTCCGGCCTCGCGGAAGGCGTAGTAGATCGAGGCATACTCGTTGACGCCCGAGCGGCAAAAGCCCATCAACATCGTCCCCGCGGCGTTGACCGCGACCGAGGGGAACCAGTGGTGCACGGCACTGCCGCTGCTCGTCCCGCTCTGCACGACGGAGATCGACGTGGGCCAGTTGCTCGTGTCGACTTCGTACCAGCGGCACGCGGCGCGGCTGTTGCGCGAAATGTTGTGTGCGAACCATACCGAATCGTCCCGCCACACCGCGTTGAAGACGCGCGTATCGACCGTGTCGAGTTTGGTGCTGCCGCCCTTCTGGTCGGCGCTGGGCGGGTCGAGGATCGTATCGACCGTGGCCGCCAGCTTGGTCAGCGTGGGCGTGCCGAGCGGGTCATTGACACCGAAGACGCTGATCTTGTCACTGGGATCGGAATCGACGAGGAAGGGGGCCTGGGGCGTGTCCCAATGTTGCGCCGGTTGAATGGTGAACGCGGTTCCGCCGCCCGGATCGGCGATGTTCCAGATGTCGCTGTAGGTCAGCGTGTTCTGGAAATCGAGCAACTGCTGTTTAGGGAAGATGCGCAGTTTCGAATAGCGGTAGACGAACGTCGTCCGCGAGAACATGTTCCCGGTGATGTACAGCGCATTCGGACCGACACCCAATCCGGGGAAATCCGACCAGGTGTTCGACGCGCTGCCACCCTCCGTGGTCGAGTCAATCGCGTACTTCTTCCACGTGCCGTTCGGATCCGAATCATCCGAGACGGCGATCATGTAGTGCGAGTAGTAGTCGCTGGTTCTCAGAGCCAGAATGATGATAAACCAGCGCCCGCTATAGTGGTCGTAGATGACCTTCGGATCAGTCGTGAAGGTGCCGCCCGGCAACACCCCACTGAAGAAGACGGCCCAACTATAGCTGAACGTCTGCGTGCCGCCCGTCGTGTAGGCCCGGACCGTGGCGTTGTTGCACGCCATGACGTGCCCCGGACCAACGGCCAGGATCGGGTCCGGCGGAATTACGACACTTGAACCGCCGGCATTCCAACTGTTCAGCACACCCGTCGTGCTGCCGCCGGACTGATCGGCCAGAAAATCCACGTAGCCGCCAATAAGCTCGGGCGGCCCGGCGTTGTCCCGAAGCAGTGTGCCGTACGACCACACGTCACCGATCGGATGCTCAAGCTGTCGCTTTGTCACCACCGCGTTGTCCTCGACTACGGAGGGCGGCGCGACCGTGACAGTGCCCGATTGGTCCGGCCGGCTCAGCTCCTGCATCTCCGAAATCTGCTCCGGTTGCTGTCCAACCGCCGCCAGCCCAACGCCGGCGAGCATGCAGAGCAGGCCGGCGTGCAGCCTGATTCTCGCCATTTCAGCAACGCGCATCACCGCTTACCTCCATTCGCCGAGAGCCCCGGATTCTCCTGGATCCGCTCGTCGGTGCCCCGCTTGGCGGCGTCTCACAGAGAAGCGCCTGCGCACGCCGCCGCCGGGCCGTCTCCAGGTGATCTCCGCTTCTTTCCGCTACGCGCTCGCACGCGCAGCCTAGTTCCGCTGTCCCGCCCCGGACGGCGAGAGTGTCCGGTCTGGACGCCAGATCACTCGCAGCAGCTTTTCGCGTCGGCCCGGTTCGTAGCGGTGCGGATCGCCGGCCGCATCGGTGTCGGGCGCGGCCTCACGTGATGCGGTGCTGTCCAGGTTGCCCTTGCTGCCGGGCTGATCGTCGCCACCCTCACTGCCGGGCGGTGCCAGGCTCTGGCCGGGGGCCATCTGTTCTGCGCCGCCGGCCGCAAGCGCCTGGGCCCCGCCGGTGCCTTGCTGCAGGTTGCGCCCGTAGACACGCACCGCGAAGTTGGGCACAAAGCCGAACTCGTCCTCATCCCCCTTGAACCAGTCGATGCTGTCGTTCGGCCGCACCCACGCATAGTCAGAGCCGTGCGGCGCGTTCGGAGCCCAATAGCTGTGGAATTCACACTCGGCGTGAAAGGCGATGCCATAGCTGCCGGGCGGCAGCAGGATGGGCCGCGGCAAACGGAACTGCGCCCAGCCCTGGCGAACATCCAGGTGGTTGGCAAACTCAATCGTCTTCCACAGCGTACCCGGGCTGGTCGCGTCGGTACCGCGGTAGATCTCGACGCGCTTGTTGCACGGGTCTTTCGGATTGAAGGCGTAGAACGCGAACCCCGTCACCCGCGTGGGGTGCGTCAGCTCCCCAATCGGGGCGATCACCCGCACACACAGGTTGTCCGCCGGATCGAGAACCTGCCAGAAGTTCACGAAGGCCACCTCACCGTTACGCGGGACCGGATCACCGGAGTCGAACACCGTTTCGCGCGGCCCCGGCAAGGCGAGCGCTATCAGTAGGCAGCAAAGCGTGCCAATCATGGTCAACTCTCCTGTAGTCCCCCGCTCCATCACCATACCCAGCCCGCCCGCCGAGGACCGATGTGGCCTGCACGAATCGCAATGCATGCCCGCTGCCCACGGGTCAGCCTGGTTTTCGACCTTCCAGCTTCAACCCTAGCAGAACGACAGCCGCAAAGTCAACCATTTGCTGGGCGAACCACCCCCTGGCCCGGCCCCGAAACCGCCCGCCGGACTCCCCAACTCACAGCACGAATAAAGCCGCCGCACCCAGTTCGGCTGACCAGGTGCGGCGGGCGTGAAGCGCGTTTCAGAGTACCGGGCGCCTAGCCCAGCAGCAGAATGAACCCGTCGATATCAAAGCCGTTCACGTTGCCATCGCCGTTGGTATCCGCGGCCCGCAGGCGGCATGGCCCGTACGTGGCCTCGAACGTGACCTGATCATCCAGCGCTTCGATGAACAGGTCGATATCGAAACCGTTGACGGCGTCGTCACCGTTCATGTCGCCGACCAGCAGGTATTCGGACGTCAGTGCGGCATCGGCACCTACCGTGTGGACGAGCGCCAATTGACCGTCGGCCTGGTTGGCACCATCCACGTCCCAGTTGCAGAACGTCAACTCATCGCCGCCCACCGTCGGCCGGACCGGGGCCGTGAGCGTAACGTCGGTGCCATCGTCGTAGACGCGGTCGAAACCGGTCGTGCCAGCGCCGTTGCTGTTGTTGTCCAGCGGACTGACTTGGATGGATACCCCGGTCAGCGGCGTCGAGCCCACCGAGAGCGTGTAGGCCGTCGCGCTGCCGGCAGTGACGGAGAAATCGTCGATGTACCAATCATCATCGACGCTGTTGACTTCGGTGCGGAAGCGCACCCGGAACTGGTTCCAGAGCGCCTCCACGTTGGTGAGCGTATGCTCGTGATAGACGAAATTGTCCTGATCGACACCATCCGAGACGATGGTGTTCAATTCGACCCAGATCTTCGGTTGCGACCAGTACTCCACGACCAGCTTCTCGCCGCTCTCCACGCCGCGGTGCTGCGTGTAGTACGAAACGGTGATGCTGGTCTCGCCGCCGTCCATCTGGATGAAATGGGTGCGGATCTGGTCGTCTTCGTACTCGCCCGAGCCGGTCGCATCGAGATTCAGGGAGTATGGTGCGCTCGGCTCGTTGACGGCGTTGGAGCTGATGGCGGCATGGTCACGCCAGACCCACTTGTCGCCATCAATCGTCGTGCTGGGGAATGTGTCGCTGAAGGGCGGGTAGTACCAGTCGGGCTCGTCCTTGAGGCAGCTTAGGCTGTTGCGGAAGCTGGCGATGTCGCCGATCGACCGCGAACCGAACTCATTGCAGACCCCGGCGCAGCCGCCCAGGCCCGAGCACATGATGTAACAATCGGCGTCGCCGTCGCAGTGCCCGGCGTCCCAACTGTGGCCCAACTCGTGTGCCGAGAGGCAGGCCCGTGTCCCCAGCCAGATCGAGAAATTGGATTCAACCAAGCTGTAGGACCAACTCTCGTCGCAGATCGTGCTCAGCCAGGACACACCGATCGTACCGCCATCCAGGTCCTTGCCGGTGAACAACTGCGCGGTGTCGCGCTTGACGTCGTCCATGTTGGCGTTCCATTCGCTTCGCAACTGGTCGAGCAACGTGCCGGCGTTCGTCGACGTGTACGGGTCGGGCTCCGCGGTCCGAACGACGATCGTCGTTACCTCATAAGTGATGGCCACATCTCTCTCGTACCAATCCTCGAAACGGTTCACCACCGTCTCGATGTCCTGCATCGTGGCGACCACGTCGCTGCCATTCCAGTTGTAGAACTCAACGTCAGCGTCGCAAGCGATCTCGCAGATAACGTAGCCGGTGTTGGCAATGCCACCGCCGGCATCGCCGCCGGCCTCAGTGCTGCGGTCGACGTTGCGGAACGGCTGCTCGATGTCGTCGGCCCCGCATTTATATGGCCCGGTGAGCGCGACATCCTCGCCACGGTAGACCACGTGCAGACCTCGCTCAACCGGTTCGGCCGTGAGCTTCGACAGCGGTTGCACGGCCCACTGCTCGCCCGGTGCGAGGTCGATAATGGCGGAAAGCTCGCCATCAACCAGAGTCGCGGTGACCGCGCTGCCCGGCATCGCTTCCACCACGCCCCGATATGTAGCCGCAGGCGGAGCCGGAACCTCGCGCAGCTCACCATCGGCGCCCTGCACCAGCAAGCGGAAGTCATCCGAACGGAGCGAGAACGGCTCCAGCGTCAGAGCGTATCTCTCACTGCCGAGCGATACCACCGTGCTGAAGGCCTCACCAGCGTGCTCCGGCACGTCCAGCGCCTGGAGGCTGTAGTCCAATAGCTCGGCCAACACCGGCACGGCCTGCGCCGGCTCGCGTGTTTGGCTTTGATCCTGCGGGCTCATGCCGATCAGGCCCAGATAGCAAAGCCCAAGCACACCCAATCCCAGTCCTAATCCGATCAGCCGCTTCATCAGCGTCTCCTCTGCAAACGTACGGCAGAGATGCGCAAACGAGCGACTTCCGGTCGCGCGCCACGCACCAGACCTTACACAATTCCCTCTATCCCAACAGGTTACGATCTCGGGCGTGACTCAAGGTGCCACACCCCAGCGCATTCCCACACACTAGCACTATACGGGGGGGCTGCTTGCGAAATCAACCCCTGCGCGGGTTTCGCCGCCCATGTTCGTCTGATAACGCACAACCGCTCAGGGCTCTCCGTTCACTAGAATGAAACATCATTCACCGCCGACATATTTCCGCACGACGGGAATGTGACCAGGCCACAGACTCGCCGCTCAGGCGGCCCCGAGTTCGCAGACTGTGGCCGCTTCGGAGTGTTTCTGGCTCCCGCTGGGAGGGTGTGCCTCCCACTCGCTCGCGGCTCTCTGGGGGACTCTTGCCATCCACAAGCAGCCGATCGTCTCGGGAATCACTCCGGGTTGCACACGCCGCATTCTATTGGTTTGATGTGTCGAGTTGGATGCGCACTCTCCGGGCGAGCGGTTCCACTCGCCCGGGCAATGTTGGTGGCTGATGGACTTTCGCAATTCCACCGACCTGGACGACAACAAGCTGGAGGCGCTCTTGCTGCGGCACACGCAGCCCCACAAGCACGAGCGCTTGCGGGTCCGGGTGCGCTACAGCCGCGGGGCGGATTTCTCCGGATCGTGCTACTACCGTGACGCCCTGATCTACGTGAACCTGGGCCGGCACACCGCCTACCCCTACGCCATGGGTACGCATATCGCCAAGGCGCGCAGCAATCGAACGCACTGGTGGCGTGAAAACTATCGCCTGATTCTCGCGGATGCGTATCAGCTCGTGCTCTTCGTGTACCTGCACGAACTCTACCACTACCTGATCAAGCGGGCCGGTCATTCGCCGCGGCGCAAGGAGGGTATGTGCGATCGCTTCGCCACGCGGGCGCTGGTGGACTACCATGGGTGTCGGGTGGTGGACCACGGGGGACGTCTCGTGGGTCGCGCACTCTGGGACTTTCAGGATCTGGCGGCGTTCGTCGCCGCGGCCCCGAAAGAGAAGCGCATCGCTGCGGCGTCGGTGCGGGAGATCCCCGTGACAATCCACACCGGCGCGGATCTGGATCGCTTGTCGCTGTGGGGGACGCTGTTGGATTCCTCTCAGCGAACGCGGCCGAGGCCACGCGGTTGCCGCTAGTGCAGCGTCTCACAATTACGACGTCCATCCGAGTTCTCATGGGGCTTGCGCCGCACCCTCGGGGGATGAAAAGCCGAATTTACGGAGCAGTTCTTGCCCGCGTCGGCCTCGAGCTTGGTGCCGGCCAGCGGCATGTGGTCCCAGCCGACTAGTCCCGCCCGCACGGCCACCCCCAATACATCGCGAAACAGCGGACGCAGGTGCTGGCCGTGTTGCCGCCCGAACCAGG
>JAHJAR010000289.1 GCA_018814045.1 Planctomycetota bacterium
GGGCGCGCCGTTCGCCGCCGTCGGGCGCGGACCGAGCTTGCGGGCCACCTTGGCGCGCAGCTTCGCCCAGGCCATGCCTAGCAGCTCCCGCCCGGAGTGATCGGGCGCTACCGCCTCGCGGAGCGGCCCCGCCAGGCGCAGCGCGGCGCGCAGTTGCGTCAACATGTCGTGTTGGACGGATTTGTGCGTCGGTTCGCGCTGGCACAGCTCACACACGAACTGCTCCATCTCGCGGGTCGCGTGCGACCAGTCCGGCCACTCCGCGGCGGTGGTGCGGGCTCCGTCCTTCAGCAGATTCAGGAAGGCCCGGTCCCGGTGCAGCGCCCGCAGGTAGTCGATAACCTCGGCTTCTTCTCCGCGGCGGATTACGATCCCGTTCTGGCCGTGCCGCATGTACTCTTCGTGCCCGGTCACATCGCTGGTGATGGCTGTGCCGCCGCAGTGCATCATCTCCAGCGGCGGTCCGAACATGCCTTCGACTGTGCTGAGCTTGACCAGCACGTCGCACGAGCGATAGACGGCACCGACCTCCTGCATGGGCACTCGGGACAGGACCCGACTCACCCCGGGGTAGCTGCTGCAATCGGTGGACGTCAGCAGCCAGATGTCCTCGATGCCCGCCTGCTGGCAGAGGCGGATGGTGAACTCGACGCGTTTGAAGCTGACGCCCAGCGGGCCCTCGACCAACCCGCGCAGGCCGGCCCTGGGGCGCGGGGCCAGGCGCTCACCATCCGGCCGGAAGATGCTCTTGTCGATTCCGTTGCGGACCAGCGCCGTCTCGCGCCCGTAGTACTCGCGCAGATACTGGGCAATCCACGAGGCCTCGGTGACGACCGGCAGCGGCTGGCGGTAGGTGAAGTCCACCAGCGCTTTCATGTCCGGCTCCTGCTCGCTGAAGAAACGCGATTCGATCGATTGACAGAAATAGGTGTACCGGTGGGCTGGCACGTGCGGCAGGTCAAACACCGAGCGCCACCAAGTCGCGACGCTGACGTCAAACATGCGCTCGCGGCAATCAGCGTGACACAGCAGCGGCAACTCCTGCGCGGCCGGCTTCCACGACAGCCGCTGTGGATCGAACGGCTGCTCGGTCACAATCGAGACGCTGTGCCCCAGCCGCGTCAACCCCAGGGCGTGCTCCAAAATCACGTTCGTGCCCCCGGAAATCTCCGGGTAACCAAGCAGGATGGCGATTTCGTAGTGCTTCACTTCTTTCTCAACTCCGTCGCCCCAGCGGTCGCAGCAGCGAGCGACCGGTCATTCTGAGGCAATACCCGGGGCGCAGCAGATTGCCCTGCAACTCGTGCAATTCCGCACTGAGTTGCCTGATGGTGTTCGCTTGGGCGGCCAGTTGTTGCTCCAGGGCCGCCCTGCGGCTCTCTTGCGCTCGGGCTTGGTCCTCCAGTTCCTCGATCCGGCGAACCCGGGTCGCGATCAGCCGCGCCTGCTCGGTGATCATCGTGTCGCGCTCGGCCACCAGGTCGCCCTGCTTGGCAATCAGGGCGTCGCGCTCGTCGATCAGCTTTTGCTGGGCGGCCAGGGCCTCGTCGCGCGCGGCCACCAGGACGTTTTGCTTGGCGATCAACTCATCGCGCTCGTCGATCAGCTTCTTCTGGGCCGCCAGAGCCGCGTCGTGCGCGGCGACCAACTGGTCCTGCTCGGCGATCAGGACGTCACGCTCGTCGATCAGTTTTTGCTGGGCGGCCAAGGCCTTGTCGCGATCAGCGATTAGACCGTCCTGCCTGGCCACCAGTTCGTCGCGGTCGTCGATCAAGCGCTGTTGCGCCGCGATGGTCTCGTTGCGCCCATCGATCAGTCTCCGCTGAGAGGCCAGGGCTGTGTCGCGCTCGTCGATCAAGCGCAGCTGCGCCGCGATGGTCTCGTCGCGCGCGTTGATCATGTGCGTCTGTGCCGCATTAGCTTCGTCACGGGCCCGAATCATCGCCTCCAGCCGCTGATTGGCGTCGTCCCGCTCCTTGATCATGGCGGACTGCCGCTCCATGCAATCATAGCGCTGCACAGCCGTCCGGGTCGTGTCCGCCAGCATGATGTTGGCCAGTTGCAGATCGGCTTTTAGGCGGTATAGCTCGATGCGGTCGGCGAGGTTGTTTTCGCGTAGCGCCTGGTAGTGCCGCTCCCCCTTGGGAAACAGAACACCCAGCCCCCACGAGTGCGGGAAGGCGAAGCTCGGGTACTGCACACGCACCTCATGCCAGAAGCGAGTCGTCCCGTAGCCGCTCGTTTCGGCCACGTCGTGGAGCAGTACGATGCCGTCCTCACGCACCTTGTCCACCCACGCGCGAAAGTCCTCCGAAACCGCCTCGTAGTTGTGGCAACCATCGATGTGCAGGATATCCACCGACCCATCCGCAACGGAGTCGCGCGCTTCGCAGAACAGCATCCGCAGCAGGCGAATCTCCAGCCCCGCGTATTTCTCCCGCACGACGTTCTGAAAGAAAGTGAAAACCTCGTCCCCGTACGGCCCCGTGTGATCGTCGCCTTGCCACGTGTCGACCGCAACCAGTTCGGTCGTCAACTGGGCATCCTTCACGGCCTGACAGAACGCAAAGAACGACACACCCCAATGGGCCCCCAGTTCCACCATGCGGCGCGGACGCACGAAGCGAACCAGGTCGTAACCGAAGTTGCGGTGGCCGCTCCACGGATCGACCGCCATCTGCGGACGCAGGTCATCCGCTTCAAACTGCGGATCGCTGATGAGCCACGCGCTTCTACTCAACGGCGGCGACCTCCAAATCCAGGATCGGATTGTTGAACAGGCAGTGTACCACCTTGTCCGGACTGATGGCCGAAACCGCTACTGCGTTGTGCGCCCAGCACTGAATCACGTGGCTCAGGGCATCGTTGCCCTCTCCCACGCCCAGCGTGATCGTGTACTCTCCCGGTTGGATTTCAGGCCAGTCGAACTCGAAGCGGACAATATAGACCCCCGCCACGGCCAAATCCACGATGCCGTTCGCCATGCTCACCGTGTTCTCCCCGAAGATGGCATTGCCCAGGCGATCGTTGACGATATAGCCGAACAGGATCTCGCGGCTGGGTCGCGCGGCGCGCAGCGTCATATGCACGACCACCCGCTCGGCCGCGCGCACCGTCGTCAGCTTCTGATGATCCGCACGCGTAACGGCCACCCGCTCGATTTGAATCGCCCGGGCCCCGCCGCGCGATTCCTCCGGCACCGCAATCCAGGGCAGCGTTCCGCCCAGCTTCCGCAAAGCCGTGGGCGCCGCCGCGGATTCCGGAGTCGGCGCGGCGCCCGTTCCAAACGCGTCGTTGTGCATGAGTTTCGTGTAGTACTCGACCGCCTCCAGCGGCGAACCGGTGAATACCGCCTGCCCGCGATCCAGCACCAGCACGCGGTCTGCCAGAGTTGTCACGGCGTGCATATCGTGCGTGACCAACAGCTTGGTGGCCTCGGCCAGATTCTCACGCATGTGCCGGGCACATTTCTGCTGGAAGAAGATGTCACCCACCGCCAGGGCCTCATCCACGACCAGGATCTCCGGTTCGACGGCAATCGCCACGGAGAACGCCAGCCGGACGTACATGCCGCTCGAATACGTTTTTACCGGCTGATCGATGAACTCTCCGATGTCGGCGAAGGCGACAATCCCATCGTACTTCTGCTCGATCTCGCGCCGCTCGAGGCCCAGCACGCTGCCGGCCACCAATACGTTCTCACGGCCGGTGAATTCGGGGTTGAAACCCGTGCCCAGCTCGAGCAACGCCGAGATGCGGCCGTTCACCGACACTGTGCCCTCGCTGAGCCCCAGTGTGCCGCAGACGATCTGCAACAGCGTGGACTTGCCCGAACCA
>JAHJAR010000290.1 GCA_018814045.1 Planctomycetota bacterium
GCGCCCTCGACCATCGGGCCGGCATCGCGCGAGCCCTTGCCACAGAAACTGCAGACGTTTCCCCTGCGGTTGCGTCTGCCGGTCGTGCCTCGGTTGCCGCTCATTCGTCTACCTCAACCGGCGCGGCTGCGACGGTCAGCCGGCCCTTATCCTTTCGACGTGTCCCGGATGTCAGCTGAATTGATTTTACACCGAGAGGCGTCCAGTTTGAAGCGAGCGCATCCGCTCCCAGTTCATGAATCTTCGGCGGCAGGGGGGTCGGAGGCCACGTCAGGCCTCTGTTGCCGTGCATCCGGGTCGCTGGGGGCCGGCTCTCGTTCCTCAAGCGCAGGTGGCGTGGTCATCCGGGCGATGGTCGCAGCCCGCGTGGCGCCGTACTCCTGCTCCGTGATCTCTCCTCGCCGACGCATCTCGCGCAGATCCTGGATGGTGAACGGCGCGGCGGGGGTGGTGGTGTGTAGCCGCTTTTTCAGCAGGCGTGCCGCGAGGACTCCGAGCAGTATGGCGCCGACCCCGATCACGCCGATTATGAGGATATACCAGAGTAACTGCGTGATCTGAGGCATGCGTTCAATAGCGATGCGGTCACGCTTGCCGGAGGCAGCGTGACCGCGAGGATAGCAGCAGCTTGACCAGCCTAGTCTTCTTCCTCGACGTATCCGCCCAACTTCTGGTGCACCAGGATATTGTTATAGACGACCAGCAGTTTGTTGTAAGCGTGGATGGTTCCGCGCCCCCCGTTGTCCACCCAGGAATCGGGCTCGATCGTCTGAACGATCAGGGCGATCAGCTCGTCGATGTCCTCGTTGTCGCCTTCCCGGCCTCGATCGTCGTTATCCTGCTGGCCGCCACCGCCACTGCCGCCGAAGATGCTCTGACCGCCACCGCCACCCTGCCCCTGCTGCTGGCTGAGCTGGGTAAGGTCGATCGACATCCGGTTGGGGATGGTCGGGACGCGGACCAGCAGGTCGGCAACGTCGTAGACGCGCGTGACCATTTCCTGACTCAGATCGAGGGCGGTGGAAATCGTCAGGAGTCTCCCGCTGGCGCGGTAGGCTAGGACGACATCGGGGCCACCGGCCTCCTTCATGATCATCCACAGCACCTGCGAGAGTCGCAGCCCGCGGACGTTCATCGTGATGGGCTTGTCGCGTTCGACACCGGCGTCTTCGAGCGTCTGCCAGCGTGGGACAACCTGCATGGGGGTGAGCGTGCCCAGCCAGTCCATAACCTGATCGAGCGGCGCTTCCTCGAATGCGACCTCGTCGATTCGTTCATTCAGATATCTCAAGGTGCTGGGCACGCGGGCCCGCGCGCCGCCGCTGCGCTGATCACCCGTCTGAGTCTGCGCGACCGCCGTGGAAGCAGCCAAGGTCGCTACCAGTCCCGCTGCTATGAGAACTCTCATTTTACCACTCCAGGATTGCGTCCGTGTCAGCCGTCGTTCTGCCTCGGGGATCCACATCCCGAGCCATAAGTATAATAACTCGGTAACCCAGCACCAGTTCCTAAAAAAGGCATGAATTTTTGCCATGTTAGGGGCGTGCACGGGGCTCATCCCCGTGCCTGTTGGCCGAATTGTCGTAACCCTGCAAGATTGCAGCAGTTATGACCGGCTTGCGCGCATGCGTCATTGCCGCCTACGAGGCGGTGACGCTCCGGGCCGTGTTATCAACTAATCGCTCTGTCCGACGTAGCCACCCAACGCCTGATGCACGGGAATGCTGCTTCGCACAACCAGCAGGCTGCCCCAAGCGCGGATCGTTCCCCGCCCGCCATTACCGACCCAACTGTCCGGCTCGATCGTTTCGGTGATGAGCTCGATCAACCGCTCGACCTTATCGTGATGACCGCGGGCGCCAGAGTGTTCGCTTTCCGGCTCGGCATCGCTGCGCCTGCTGACCGCCGATCCGCTGCCGCTCTCGCCCGGTTGGGTGATGTCGATCTGCATACGGTCGGCAACGCGCGGGATTCGAAGCAGCAGGTCGCTGACGTCGTAAACCCTGACGAGCATGTCGCGGTCGAGGTCGTCCGCGGACGAGATGATCAGCAGGTCGGGATCGACCCGATAGGCAAGCCTGACGTCCGTCCCGCCTGCTTCGTGCAGGATCAGCCATAACACTTGAGACAGACGCAGGTTATGAATCTCGATCGTAATCGGCGTGTCTTGTTCGACGCCCAGATCCTTGAGCACCTGCCAGCGAACGACGACATTCAGGGGCGTAAAGCCGCCGAGCCATTCGAATGTCTGATCAAGCGGCGCCTCCTGGAGAGAAACCTCGTTGATCCGTTCGTTCAGGAGTGTCAGCGCACTGGAAGTGTGGGACCGCGCGGCCGCGTCGGAGCAGCTCGTCGATCGGTTCTGTCCGACGGCTGCGGAAGCTGTCACGGTGATAACCAGTCCGATTGTCAGGAGAGTTCTCATGTCTTGCCTCCCAGATTGCACCGACCGCGCTGTAGACCGAGGACACAGGTTCCCGGCAATCCGCTATAAGTTTGACTCGGCAGGCGGGGTGTAGTTCCCGGCAACGGCGGGAAGTCGAGGCGTCTGGTTCGAGATTCACGCGGGCGGGACGTCCGAGCCACCCTTGTTTTCATGGCGGAGTGAGCACTAGAGCGTTTTCAATTCAGGTGTAGCGTCCGGGCCCCGCACCGGACGTTGGCGTCTACGGCCGATACGGGGCTCGGCCGCTACAGAGAGACTGAAAATGCACTAGTTCAGTGACGCGATGATCGCTTCGAGGTGGGCGAGCTTCTCGCGCGTGAGGAACTGGTCGTCGGCGTTCGGCTGCCGCTGGAGAAACATCGATAGTCGCGCGTGTGCCATCTGGACATCGCCTTGGTGGTAGAGCAGGCCGACCAGATCGTGCA
>JAHJAR010000291.1 GCA_018814045.1 Planctomycetota bacterium
ATCGCTGCGCTTATTGCCGAAGCTCAGGCACGGGTACAGGGCGACATTCGCCGCGCCGCGGCCGAGGAGCAGCAAGCCGGCCGCAGTCCGGGTGATTTCACGGCCCGGTTCGAGCCGCAGGCCGAGTTGCCTACAGCGCTCATTATTCAGGAGACCGACGGCGATTCTGTCACACTCACAACAGTGACTTCGGCCGAGCAACTCACCAATCTGATCTTGACTAGCGCCTGGCGCAACCGCCTGTTCCCACCGCCGGCTGATTTCGCCAACGCGGTCGCCGCATATCTCGCGGAACTCAAAACGCTGCTGCCAGGCGCCACGTTTGACGATCCGAGTCCTCCCGCCGCGAACGGCGCCGTCACGGTCCAAGGAAGCTGGAAGGAGCGCGCACTGCTACCGGCCACCAATCTGCGTTTCCACACGCAGACCGGTCAATTGACCCCGAGCGCGGCGGACGTAGCTCCGCACTTCAAGAGCCAGATCGACGCATTGACGGCCGTGAGCGCGGCGCCGGATATCACGGTCCAGCTCGACCGCACGTATGACGCAGCGGTTGCACTGATCGACAGCGACTCCGCGGCGCGACCAATCAGCATCGACCCGGACACCGACAACGTGAGCATTACGCTGCCAGCCCGGCTGCGCGATGATCCGCGCCCTAAAGCGAGCTTCCAGCTCAGCGGCGCTTTGAGCGAGCGAACGCTTACCGGCGACGCCGCAGCGCGCAGCGCGTTCGCAGCCTACCTTAAGCTGTTGCAGCAACACCAGTCCACAGCCGGCGCGCAGGCCGCACGCCAGGCACTTGCCATCCCGGCCAAGCTGGTAGCCGTTTTGCCCACGGGCTTCGAGGGCGGCAACGAGCTGGCACTCTCAGTGAGCGATGCTGCGCAGCATGCGATCGCAACCATCCCGCTGAGCTGGGACGTGGCACAACTCACATATGTGCTGAGCGACCAGGACGCCGCCCTGACGAGCATTCGAGCCGGAGTGCAGAAACTGCTTGACGTCCCCAGTGAACGGCGGCGTTTGACACAGCAATTGCCGGCCGTTCTAGCCGCCGCCGGGCCAGCCGCGCCGCAGACGGGCGCCGCGTATTTCACGAGCTGTGAGTTGGTCGCGTTCAAGCCGGCTACCGACCAGCCCGACGACGTCTTCGCGCTGGCCGTCGAGGGAGAAATCGGGCCGCCACAATCGCCGCAGACAGAGCACCTCAGTCTCACGCTGCGGCTCGGCTTCGTCGACGGCCTGCTGAGCTGGGATAGCGAGGCGACGGCACCGGCCAAACTAGCGGTGGCTGAGCAATTGCGTGCTCTGGCGGGCGACGCGGAGTTCCGTAAGCGGCGCCAGGACGACGTGCTACAAAGTCTGGCCACCAGCTTGAAGAAACCGGCGACCGAACTGCCGCCCAAAGTGCAGGACGACGCCCTGGTGGTCGAGGTCCGCGGCGACGATGGGCGCCTGACGCGGTACGCCGCCCAGTGGAACAACAGCACGCTGCGCTACGACGAGCCAACGGCCGAGGTAGTTGCGGCACTGTCGCCCGCCGCCGCGGCGGAGGCCAAGTTGGCAGATCTCACCGCTGGGGGCGGCGTCGCCCAGCTCACCGCTGACGTCTTCATCGATGCGTTTCGAGACGTCACGGGCGCGAAGATCGCCAGATGTGGCCAGGAAGCCTATCAGCCGCTGGCAAGCCTACTCGACGATGGCGCGGCCGCGACCGCGCGTCTGGCCGCGGTCAGCACGATGTTGCAGGACCTGATCGCGCCCGACCGCACGAAGCATCCCTTCCCGGTCGTCTTCGTCGAGTACTTCCTGGGGCCACAGGACGTCTATGGGCTCGCGTGGCGGGCGGTAACAGACGACGCCGGACGCATCACGAGCGCAACCGAACCGAAGATCTGGCGGATCATGTCCACGGAGCGCCTGCGCCAGTTCGGCACACCCGCGGTTTTCCGCCAAGCCTACAGCACCGACGCCGATCTTGGTGAAGCGCTGCTCGGTCAGGCACTGGGCGCCGCACTGGAGGGATCGGACAACAACTCCTACGGCGTTGTGTTGGCCCCGGACGGAATGCTCTGGTACGTGTACTGGGAACAGGTGAAATTCCAGTCCCGCCCGGTAAGCAAGCTCGACGGCCAGGGGGCGCTGGTGCCGACGACGGCAACGTCACTGCGCGACATCCTGAAGCCGGGCCACAAAGGTAGCCGGCCGGCTTGGCGCCGCGCCGGGATGTGGTGTGTGCCGACGCTGGCCGGACAATGGCAGAAAGTTGGACGCAAACGCCTCAACCTGGGCCAGTTGCTGCCGGGGAAGGGCGACGAGACGGCGTCTTTTAGCACAACGAACGACATGCTGCAGTGCATAATCGAGGACAAGTCCGAGAGGTCGGACTTGAGCTGGGGGGAACTCGCACTGCGCCTCAGGCGTGAAGACATCGGTTATCTATTCTGGGATCGACACTGGAACGGGGATCGCTGCAATCCGACGCGTATTGCCAACTTCTCCCTGATTCCCGTCAAGACCGAATAGCACCAGCGCTCCACGCCGGCATCTTCTGCCGTCAACCAGGCAGCAACAACCCCTCGCGCTTGGCCACATCGTTTTGCACCAGCCGCCCGCCTTGCGCTCCTTGCCGCGGGTGGGCAACGGCCTATAATGCGCTGCGCGGCTGGGGCGACAGCAATTGTATGACCCCGGGGGCAGCGGAAAAGGAGACCGTCGGTCGGGATCCACAGGCCGAAGGCTATCGACCGGCGGTTACTGGCACGAGTGGAGAAGATCATGCCGGATGACGGTGTTGAGCTACGCAGCATTTCCTGGTCGCGCGCCTTTCCGTTTGTATCTCTGTTCCGCACCTTCCGACTGGCCGGACTGCACGCTGGCCGCCTGCTTCTGGGGCTGATGTGCGTGCTGACGTGCTACGTGGGTGGACGCGTTCTCGACGCGCTCTGGCCCGCGGCGAACAAGGTCACCGTCCAGGTCGTCGGGCACGAGATCCACACCGAGGTCGAAGCCTATGTCAGCTACGACTCCGCAGGACTGGCCGCGTGGCTGAAGACGGCAGCCGAACAGAACCGGCGCTTCGCCGAGACTACCGCCGCCATGGCGCAGGCCGAGGAAAGCACCAACGAACTCGCGCAAGCCCGTCAGCTAGTCGAGACACGTCTGACAGCCGGGCTGGCCGCACTGATCAGCAAACAGGAGCTGACCGCCGAGCAGCGCGCCGAGCAACGCCGGCGCCTGTACGAGGCGGCGGATACGCTGCGGCTCACGCTGGCCGGCTGCGAGCAGATGCGCTTCGCCCCCTCGAGCGAGCGCGAGGTGGCGCTCGGATTGATCGCGGGAGCCGATCCGAACCTCGACCCGGCCCAACGCCCCGCTGACGAGGCCCTGCTGCGCAACGTGATCACACGCGAGCGCGCCCTGGCCGAGCTTGACCGGCGTCAACCACGCGGGCCGTTCATTACGATGTTGCAGTTCGAAGCACGTTGTCTTGCGGCTGCGGTTCAGGGCGTCTGCGCCGGGAACTGGGGCTTCGCCGGTTCGGCCCTGTCCGAAGAACCGGCGCTGCTGAGCAGCATCGCTGGCGCCGGGCGGGGCGTGGTCTGGCTGATCACGCAGCGCCCGTGGTTCGCGCTGATCTACGGGCTCGTCGTGCTTCTGGCCTGCTCGTACTTTGGCGGGGCGGTTTGCCGCAGCGCGGCCGTGCAATCCGCCCGCGACGAGAGCCTCTCGCTAGGTAGGTCGTTGGGCTTCGCCTGCCAGAAGTATGCGCAGTTCGTCACCGCACCATTGCTGCCGCTGAGTATTTTCGTGGGCTGCGCGGTGCTGATCTTCCTGGGCAGCCTGCTCGGGGCGCTGGGCGCCATTCCGGTCATCGGAGCCGTGTTTGAATTCCTGGCCGGCTTGTTCTTCGTTCTGGCACTACTGGGCGGCTTTGCCCTGGCGCTGATCCTGCTGGCCACCATGCTGGGATTCAATCTGCTCTGGCCTACGATCGCGGTGGAGGGCTCCGACTCATTCGACGCGCTCTCGCGCGCCGCCAGCTACGTCGGCGAGCGCCCCTGGCACGCCGGTTTCTACGCCATGGTATTGCTGTTGTATGGCGGCGTGTGCTTAGTGCTGGTGCGTTTGATCGCCCTGCTGCTGCTGAAGCTGACCCACGTTTTCTGCGGCGCCGGCATGGGTGTCTTTGGCTGGGTCACCAGTGACAATACCAGCACGATCGGCAGGCTGGATGCGATCTGGCGGATGCCGGCCTGGTCCGATCTGCCGCTACTGCCTTCCACCGGCCCGATCCCCTTCTGGGGCACGTTCGCCAACGCGCCGCTCAGCGCCGGGGAGTCGCTCGCCTTCGGCCTGATCGCCTTCTGGGTCTTCATGGTCGTCGGCCTGGTGGGGGCCTTTGTGGTCAACTTCTTCTTCTGCGGTAGCGTGCAGATGTATTACCTGCTGCGGCGCGAGGTGGATGCCACCGACAGCACGGAGATCTTCTACGAAGAGACCGAAGACGCGGAACTGACCGAGTCCGAGCCGCCCACTGAAGAAAGCGACGCGGGTGCCACGGACGGCGCGCAGAACGCTCCCGAGGATGATTCGTCCACCGCCAGCGGCGACTCGCAGTAGACCTACGGAATGCCGAGCGAACGGCCAACCAGGCCAGCTTCAGCACCGCCCGCGCCGCCGTCGAAGGACTTCCAGCGCTTGCGCGAAACCGGTGAGGCGCCCGGAATCAGCAAGACCATCGGGCAGGGTTTCTGCGACGCACGCGATGCCGTGGCCCGCGTGTTGATACGGCTGGGCGCCACGCCGAACCGCCTCACCATCCTCGGTTTCGTGATGACCTGCGGCGCCGGTTATTGCCTCGCCCGCGGCGCGGACCAGCAGGTTCCCTACTTCTACAGCGGCGACGGCCCGGTTGGTTGGTGGCCCGCGTGGGCGGCACTCTTTGTGTTCCTGTCGGGCGCTTGTGACATGCTCGACGGAGCCGTGGCCCGCGTCGGGGGGATGCACACCCGCTTTGGGGCAATCCTCGATTCCATCGTCGATCGCCTCAGCGATATGGCGATCTTCCTCGGTTGCGCAGCGTTCTTCGCCCTGCGCGGCAACCTGACCTACGCGCTTCTGGCTATGGCCGCTTTGTGCAACGCCGTGCTCATCAGCTACATCAAGGCCCGGGCCGAAACGGTGATCGCGGACTGCTCCGCGGGTTACTGGTTGCGCGGTGAGCGCTTTGCCGCCCTGCTGATCGGCTGCACTACGGGGCACATGCCGGCGGTGCTGTGGCAGTTGACCGTGCTGGGGTTCCTGACGGTCGTGCGGCGGATCAACTATGCCCGCCTGGCCACAACCGCCCTTGATCGCAACGCCGCCTTGCCGCCCCGCGGCCCTGACGCCGGCTGGCCGGGTCACTTCCAGCCCTGGCGGCATCCGCGCGGGACGATCCAGTACGATATCGTCACCGGACTGAACATCGCCTTTATCGTCATGGCCCCGCGAATCTGGCCCACCCTGCTACCGGCCGCCGATTACGCCGACCCACTGCGGGCCTGGCTGGCCGGCTAAATATGCCCGCCTGCGACAAACACACGTTGACCCACACGGCTGCACGTCGATAATGCCCACATGGCAGAGCCCCACACGGCGACGGTGTGGGCATTGTCGTGGAGAACTGCACATGTCACGTATACGAGGCGACTATCGAGCCTGGGTGTTGACTATCACCACCTGTCTCGTCCTGACTGGCTCCGCAGGGGCCCAGGACGAACCCAGCACGCGGCCAACCACCGCCCCCGCCGATCACACGGCCATCATGACCCGCGTCATTGCCGTCCATGGTGACGTGCAATACGCGTCCGTCGGCGCACGCGACTGGCAGCCTTGCCAGACGGACGACGAGTATCCCCAGCAGACCAAGATCCGCACCGGTTTGCGCTCCTCCATCAAGCTGCGGATCGGCGAGGAAGAGCCTTACACCGCGCTGGTGATCGAGCGGGTCGGGCTGGTCGTGCTCAGCGAAGCTTTCAAGACCGCCGAGAGCAAACGCGTCCGGGTCGGCGTCGGCTACGGTACCATCCGGGCCGGCGTGGCCGAGGGCGGACTCAAAAGTGACTTCACCGTCGACAGCCCGGTCGCCACGCTATCCAAACGCGGCACGTGGAACTTCGGACTGTCGTACGAGCGCGGAACAGGCCGCTTCGAAGTATTCCTGCTCGATTTCGGCCTCGTCGACGCGCTCAACAAGGTCACGGGGCAGACCCGCGGGCTACTGCCCGGCGAGACCGTGGATGAGGTCATGCGCCGCTGGTTCGCCGAGGCCGCGGTACGCCGCAACGTCGCCGTCCCCGACCTTTGGGGCCAGGACAGCATCGATGTCGCCTTCAACAGAACCGGGCTCGACGGCCTGGGCATCTTGAATCCGGGCTTTGGCCGCGGTCTCGTGCTGAACGTGTCACACGCTTCGACCATCACCCCGCTCGGCCAAGCGGGGCGGGCCAACTTCGTCGCTCCGGTACTCCCCTCGCTGCCGCGGTTGGGCCCGCAGAACCTGCGCCCGGAAGGATTCTTCGGAACCGGGCGCGGCGGGCAGTTGGTGGAAGCCCTGGTCAACCAGAATAACGAGCGCAAACGCTAGCACCGCTGCAATACAACGGGCGCTGTCCCGCCCAAACCCCGGACATGCGCCGCGTTGGTCTTCGGCGCTGGCAGATGTCTCCGGCCACCAGGGCGCATCCACAACGACTGACGCCATGATCCGGTCGAGTACGGTGGTCTCATGCCGCTGAAGTTCACCAAGATGCACGGCCTGGGCAACGACTTCGTCGTCATCAGCATGT
This sequence comes from Planctomycetota bacterium, assembly GCA_018814045.1. Lineage (GTDB taxonomy): Bacteria > Planctomycetota > Phycisphaerae > UBA1845 > Fen-1342 > JAHJAR01. The sequence continues at coordinate 6,837 of JAHJAR010000291.1, forward strand.
TCGGGCAGAATGTGGCCAATCCGGCGAAGCTCGCGCGCACCATCTGCGATCGACATCGTGGGGTGGGCGCCGACGGGCTCATCCTCATCGGTCCGCCCGAAAGCGACGAGGCGGATGTGCGCATCCGCATGTTCAACGCGGATGCTTCGCCCGCGGCAACCTGCGGCAACGGTGTCCGTTGTGTCGGCAAGCTGGCCTACGAGCACGGCCTCGCCCGGCAGAACCCGCTGCGCGCGGCCACAGATGCCGGCGTGACTTCACTCGAACTGACGCTCGACCCGGACCAACGGGTTTCCAGCATCCGCGCCGACATGGGCCCGCCCATTCTCGACCCAAAGGAGATTCCCGTCGCCCTCGGCGGCGAGCGCGTGGTCGGCGTGGCGATGCCCCTGGGCGAGAAGATCCTGTCGGTGACTTGCGTTTCGATGGGTGTCCCGCACGCGGTCTTCTTCGTCCCGGACTGGCGTCAGGTACCCCTGTCCAAGTGGGGGCCGCAAGTCGAGCGCCACCCGCTGTTCCCCCAGCGCACCAACGTGAACTTCGCGCAGGTCATCAAGCCTGAGCTGGTGCACATGTTCACGTGGGAACGCGGCGTCGGCCCCACCCAGGCCTGCGGCTCGGGGGCTTGCTCCGTCTGCGTCGCCGGCGTGCTCAACCACTTTACCGAGCGGACCATCACGGCCCGGCTGCCCGGAGGCGAGCTCGAGCTCGAATGGAATGAGGCGTCGAATCATGTGTTCATGAGCGGCCCAGCCACGGAGGTGTTCACCGGCGAGTGGCCGGACTGATCCCGCGCCGCGCGCTGGAACACCCCCGGCTCGACGTCACTCCAGCGGGAATTCCAGCAGCAGGTGCTCCAACCGCTGGCGCTGCTCGGCCGCCAGCGGACACAACGGCAGGCGGAACTCCTCCGCACACCAGCCCCGCAACGCCAGAGCGGTCTTGATCGGAAGCGGGTTGTCAGCCAGCGCGAAGAGCGGCCGCGCCAGCGGATACATGGCACCATTCGCGTCGCGGGCAGCGCTCAGATCGCCCGCATGCAACGCCTGCGTCAGCCGCACAACCGCCCGGGGAGCCAGGTTCGCCAGCGCACTGACCGCCCCGACGGCCCCCATGCTCATCAGTGGTAGCGTCAACAGGTCGCTGCCGGAGAGCACGGCGATCCGCGTGACCTGCATGATCTCGGGGACGTCCTCGCAACGGCCGGTGCCGTGCTTGATCGCGACGATATTCGGATGCATCTCCCACAGCCGCCGAATAGTCGCAACCGAAAGCTCGACGCCGCAGCGCTGCGGGAGGTTGTAGAGCGACATCGGCAGATCCACTTTCGCCGCCACCGCCGAGAGATGCCGGAACAACCCCTCCTGCGTCGGCATGTTGTAATAGGGCGTGATCACGAGCACGCCCGCCGCCCCACAACCCGCAGCGTGTTGCGCCTGGCGCACCGCCTCCGCCGTCGAGTTGCTGATCACGCCGGCGATTACGGGCACGCGCTCACCCGCGAGCGCAACAACGCCCTCTACCACCGCGTCGTGTTCACGTTGCGTCAGTGTCGCCGCCTCACCCGTCGTGCTGGCAGCAATCAGCCCGTCCACTCCCGCGTCGATCTGCCGCGCAACATGCTCCGCCAGCGCGGCCTGATCCACCTCCCCGTCGCGAAACGGGGTGATCAGGGCGGTCAGCGTTCCAGCGAAGACTGTCATCATGTTCCCTCTTTGTGTTGGTACTCGGCGGATCCGGCTCGTTCGCCTACTCCGCCCGTGATGCCGCGGCCGCGCGCGGCGTGTCGCCATCTGCCGCCCGGATGGCCGCCGTCATTGTCAGCGCGTCGCGCAGAGCGCGCACGTCGTGCGTCCGGATGTACGCCGCGCCATGCTGGATGGCCCACAACTCGGTCGCTAGTGTTCCGGCAGCACGCTCGCCGACTGGTCGGGGCACAGCCGGCGTACCGAGCACGGCCCCAATGAACGACTTGCGTGACGTCGAAACACAAATGGGCAAACCCAACGCGGCCAGATGCTTCAATCCGCGCAGCACCGCCAGACTCGGCTCTGGCCGCGTGCTCAGAAAGAATCCCATTCCGGGATCGAGGATCAGGCGCTGGGGTGCGATGCCCGCCGCGGCCAGATCCGCTATGCGGCGTTCAAAGAACGCGATTGGCTCATCAATCGTGCCGGTGTCGCGCGGATCGACACCCGCCGCAGCCCGCCGCGCACGCGCACTTGGCGCCCGCGAGAACATCAGGATCACGCGCGCCGCCGATTCCCGCAGCAGGGCCACCGCCTCGGGGTCGCGCAGCGCTGTGATGTCGTTGATGATATCCGCGCCCAGACCCAGTGCCTGGCGCATCACCGCCGGGCGGTACGTATCCACCGAAATGTGAAACGTCGCGCCGCCCGGTGCATCACTCTGCCAGGCCTGCAGGCTCTCCAGCACTGGTGTTAGGCGCGTAATTTGCTCCGCATCAGAGACGTCCTCCGCATCGGGATGACTCGACTCGGCCCCCAGGTCGATGACGTCCGCCCCGTCGGCGAGTAGTCGCCGCGCGTGGGCGCTCGCCGCGTCAGCCGCCAGGTAGTGCCCCCCGTCGGAGAAGGAATCGCGCGTGAGATTCAAAATGCCGATGATACGGACGTCGCTCACCGGACCAGCCCCTGCTCCATGTCGCGGGTCGAGAAGCCGCGCAAGGCCATCGTCAGCGACTCGGCGTTCGTAGCCAGGTGCAGGGCCTCGTCGGCCGTGATCTTGCGTTGCTTGAACAGCTCCTCCAAATGCTGGTCGAACGACTGCATGCCCTGGTCGCGGTTGACCAGGGCCTGCGGGATGGCACGCACGCGGTTTTCGAGAATCAACTTCCGCACGGTTCCGGTCCCGCGCATGATCTCGCACACTGGCAGACGTCCGCCGGCCCGCGCGTGGGCCAGCCGCTGCACGATCACGGCCGCCGTGTTGAGCGCCAACTGCGTAAGCAGTAGGTTGTGTTGGGCCGGATCGAACATGGCGATGATCCGCTCGACCGTCTGTTGGGCATTGGTGGCGTGCACCGTGGCGAGCACCATGTGACCAGTGTCGGCCGCCCGCAGGGCCACGCGCACACTGGCCAGGTCGCGCATCTCTCCCACCATCAGCACATCCGGGTCCTGCCGCAGCACGTGCCGCATCGCGTCTTCGTAGCTGCGGGTGTCGCGCTCGACCTCGATCTGCGCCACGAGCGACTTCCTGCTCTGGTGCACAAACTCGACCGGGTCCTCGATCGTGATCACGCGGCGGGCGTACGTGCGGTTGATGTGCCCGAGCATGGCCGCGATCGTGGTACTTTTTCCGCTCGACGTCGTCCCGGCCACCAGCACCAATCCGCGCCGCAGACAGGCGATCTGCTGCAACGCGGATGGCAGGTTAAGCTCCGCGAAGGTCGGGATGTGCGCATGTACCCGCCGAAAGGCCAGAGCCGGCGAACCGGCCTGGTAGAAGACGTTCACCCGAAACCGGGCGTCGGCGCCAAACGCGTAGGCCAGATCGCAACTCCCTTCCCGGGCCAGGATTCCAGCCGAGATGTCGTCCAGGACTAAGTCGGCAAACTCGCACAAATCTTCGGCTTCCAGCGCTGCGCAGTCGACGTAACGAACACGCCCATCGATGCGCACCAGCGGCGGCGAACCGGCCTGCACGTGCAGGTCGGAGGCGTTGTTCTCGATCGCTGTTCGCAGCAGGCGCCGGAGCGTTACCCCAGCCATGACATCCTCCGCTGACCTGACAGAGGCCCACATTGTCGAGCATACGCGCCCCCAACACAACGTGCCCTGCCGCGCGCAAGCTGCCCCTGTCGATCGCCCGCGCCCTGCCCGCCGCCCCGGCGCCCTTCACAAATCCCCCCGGGCGCGTCAGGATACGCGCTGGACGCACTGCCGGGACAACCGCGGTGCGGCACGTGTCCCTGTCGGGAGCAGCCGATGACGAGAATAGACGAGCTCAAGGCCACCGCGGCCTTTTGCCGCATGGTCACCAACATGTACTTGCAGGACCTGAGCGACGCCGACCTGCTCATGCGGCCGGTGCCGTCGGCGAACCACATCGCCTGGCAGTTGGGTCATCTGATCTGTTCCGAGCGGCAAATGATGAGCGCGCTGGGGCACGAAATGCCAGAATTGCCGGCCGGCTTTGAGAAGGCCCATGACAAGGAAGCAGCCAAGTCCGACGATCCGGCCAACTTCCCCAGCAAGGACCAGTACATCGCACTGATGGAGAAACAACGCAACGTCACCATGGCGGCGTTCGATGCGACCTCCGAGACGGACCTGGAAACACCGAGCCCGAAAGAGATGCGGGAGTACGCCCCCACGGTGGCGGACGTGCTACGGCTGGTCGGGCTGCACGAGCTGATGCACGCCGGCCAGTTGGTTGTCGTGCGGCGCAAGCTGGGCAAACCGATTCTGGTGTAGACCGATTCGCGCACGCACATTACCCGGCGGCGCGGAACCGGGCTCGAGGAACCTGGAAACCGTGAGGAACAGTGCGGCGTGACGCCAAGCTGCGACCAGAACCGGCGCGCCATCGGGTGTGGTTGGCGGTATTCCGAGTTTCGGCCCCCGCCTGGGAGTGACCCGGGCGGGTGAATGAGGCGCCCGCTGCCCTACAGGTCAAGTCTGATCACATTGTAACGGGAGGAAGGCACGTGGAAGCACCCAACGCTGCTTCGGACCAACTCTTCGACGAGGCCGAAACGATCATCTGCGATCTGGCTTGCCGGCGGTGCGGCTACAACCTGCGTGGCCTGCACCGGGACGGCCGCTGCCCCGAGTGTGGCACCAACGTCGGGCTGTCGACCCACGGTGACCTGCTGCGCTTCGCCGATCCCGACTGGGTCGAGAATCTGGCGCGCGGCCTGAATCTGATCCTCTGGGGCATCCTGGCCAATATAGTGTTCGGCACAATGGGCGGGATCGCGCACAGGTTCATCGCGCCGGCGGTGGGAGTGATGTTGGGCTTCGTGGGTAGTCTCGTGGCTTTCTATGGAGCCTGGCTGCTGACCCAACCCGATCCCAGCGGCATCGATGAGGATCGCTACGTCACGGCGCGCAAGTTCATCCGCTTTGCCCTGTTGATCGGCCTGCTGTACAGCATCGGTGCGGTCATCGTCGCCGGCCTGAACCTGCCAACTCTGCTCCGCATCATCCTGTTCGCCCTGGCCGGCTTGGCCGGCTTGGTAGGTCTCGCTGGCGAATTTGCCAAACTGCTCTATCTCCAGAGGCTCGCGCTGCGCGTTCCGGATCAGAGGGCCGCAGACCGGGCACGCTTCCTGCGCTGGGCCTGGACGATCTGCTACGGCGCCATAATTGTGGTCGGCGGGCTGTTCGGCTTCATGACCGCCGTGGCTCCGACCGGGGGACCAAGCGGAGGGCTTGCGGCGGGCATCGCCGTGCTTGGGTGTTTCATGGCGGTCTTGGGGATCGCCGCGCTCGTGTTCTTGCTTCTCTACGTGCGCCTGATGTACAACCTGCGGCAGGTCTTCCGCCAGCAGGCCCAGGAAGCGCGGTCAACGTGGGCCGCCGCGAGCGCCGGCAACGAACCGGCCAGTCAGCCCCCGTCAATCCCGGGCATTCAGGAATGATCGCTATCGGCAAGGAGGCCTGGTGACAGATACAACGCAAGAGCGGCCGGCGAGTCTGCTCGACGATACCGGCACAATCGAATCATTTCTGGCCTGCCGACGCTGTGCCCACAATTTGCGGGGGCAGCCGAGCGCCGGGCGTTGCCCGCAGTGCGGTGCGGCGATCGGGCTTTCGCGCGCGGGCGACCTGCTGCGTTACGCCGACCCGGCCTGGGTCGACCGGATGGCGCGCGGCTTGCGCTTCGTCCTGTTGGGACTGACGTTGACCGTGCTCTGGAGCGCCCTGGTGGCGCTGTTGACCATCCACCCGTTGCTCGGACGGCCGGTGTTGGTCGTCGGCGGCCTGCTGGCCCTGCACGGAGTGTGGCTACTGACGACTTCGGAACCGCACAGCCTGGACGAGCGACGTTACGCCAGGTTGCGCCGGACCATCCGCTTCGCGCTGTTGATCGGCCTGCTCAATAGCCCCGGCAGCATCGTCCTGCCCTCGGATGGCCTGACACCGGTCGTGGCCATCTGCCTGGCGATCGTGATGTTCATCGGCGGTGCTGCCAGTCAGGCCATTGGTCTTGGCGTCATCATCACGGTCCTGCTCTTCCGGCCCCAGGGGTTCTTTGGCCGTGAGGCGGGATA
>JAHJAR010000292.1 GCA_018814045.1 Planctomycetota bacterium
ATGTTGGCCATGTCGAAGAAGTACTGGTTGATCCCGCCCTCGCGCAGCGTGTCGCGGAACAGCGGCTCGTGCGTGCGCGGCGTGCAGGCCGCGATCACGATCCGGTTCAGCTTGTGCGCGCGGATCAACTCGACCAGCGCCTCCTGCCCGGTGCTCGAGCAGGCGAACAGGTTATTCGTGGCCACGACCACGTCGGGAATTTTGGCGGCGTGCTCGACCAAATCGTCGATATTCAACACGCCGGCGATGTTGATGCCGCAGTGGCAGATCAAGACACCGACGTGCGGCGGGCCGGACAGATCGAGCGGTTCGACAGTCTTCTCCTCCTGCTCGACGCGATGGCCGGTGAGGAACAGTTGAGCCCGCGCGGCACAGGCAGAGGCTTGGGCGACGCAGTCCGGGATGACTTGCGGGCCGACGGAACTGCCGGCGACAAACACGCCCGGGCGCGTGGACTCGACCGCCGAGATGGCCGGGTCGCGGCGGGCGATGAAGCCGTACTGATCTGTCTCGATGCGGAGGGTCTCGGCCAGCTTCATGGCGCCGTCATTCGGTGCGGCGGCGACCGAGAGCACGACCATGTCGGCGGGGATACGTTGCTGCTTGTGCCCGAGCGTGTCCTCTACGAAGACTTCGAGCGTGTCGTCTTCGGGCAGGTAGTCGACCTTGGCAGGGCGGCCACGCACGTAGTTGGCGCTTTGCTCGTCGCGCGAACGCTGCACGAAATCGTCGAAGCCCTTCCCGAACGCCCGCAGATCGGTGTAGAGGATGGTTACATCCTCCACTTCGGGATCGTGCTGGCGAACCAGCATCGAGTCCTTGACGGCGTTCATGCAGCAGAAGCGGCTACAGTACGGGCGCCCGCCCTCGCCGCGAGCACCGACGCACTGGATGAACACGATTCGCCGGGGCGTCTGCATGTCCGAGGGGCGTACCACGTGCCCGCGCGTGACGCCGGAAGCGTTGAGCATCCGCTCGAACTCCAGGCTGGTGACGACGTTCGGCAGGCGGCCGTAGCCGTAAGCGCCGAGCTTGCGGGCGTCGAACTCCTGGAAACCGACGGCCACGAGGATGGCGCCGACGGCCAGTTCGGTCTCCACGGGGCGCATGTCAAAGTCGATCGCATCGACTTCGCAGACACTGCTGCAGTGCCCGCAAACGAGCATGTTGGGCTGATAGTCGGCGCGTTTGCGTTGCTTGAGCTGTTGCACTTTCTCCAGTCGCTGGCGTTGCTTCTCGGACAGGTAGCCCAACAGGTTGAGGCAGGCTTCACGCTCGATCACGTAGGCCGCTGGCACCGACTGCGGAAACGGGCGATAGATGGCCTTGCGGGCTTTCAGTCCGACGTCGAACTCGTTTCCGCCCACCACCGGGCAGGCATCCACGCACAAGCCGCAAGCCACACACGCATCCTCGCGCACGTAGCGCGGGTTCTGGCGAACGCGAACACGAAAATCCCCCGCCTCCCCCTCGCAGGAGATGACTTCCGCGTTGGTGACCACATCGATAAGCGGATGCCGACCGGCATCCATGGCCCTAGGCCCCAGGATTCATATCGAGCAGTCCATCGTGGGGAAAGTCTTGTCAAGCTGGGCCATGCGGCCGCCCAGCGCGGGCGACTTTTCCACGAGCGTCACGCGGATACGGGCGTTGGCCAGATCGAGGGCGGCCTGGATGCCGGCGATACCCCCGCCTATCACCAGCGCCCGCTTTTCGGTCACCGGGGCCATCTCAGCGGCCGCACTGTCCGGTTGTGCCTCCACGCCTTGTTCCTTTGGTGTCGGGTCTCTGCCCGCCCTGAAGTCTCAACCGTTCACCGACAGTCCACAGCTCACACCGCCCGTCAGGCATCGACGGCCGCGGCTTGCTCAGCCTGGGCAGCTTTACCGTAATTTTCGTCAAAATACGCGCAGCCGCCGTCGAAGGCCTTGAGGTTCAACTCCTCGGTCCCCGGCGGCACCGAGGCCTTCACCGCCGCGCGTATCTCCGCGCGGGCGACGATCTGCGTTACCGCGGCAAAGAAGCCCAGCATGACGATATTCTGCACAATAGAACGGCCCAACGACTCGGCGATGCGGGTCGAGGGCACGCCGAACGACGGCTGCCCATCCTTGATCGTCGCGTGCACCAGGTCTTTCTCGTAGATCAAGGTCCCCTCGTCCTTGAGCTCGTCGGCGTACTTGTCGTAGCCCTCGCCAGACATGACCACGAAGATGTCCGGCCGGCTGATATAGGGGTAAAGCACTTCCGTTTCCGAAACGGTCAGCATGGCGCTGCAGGCCGAGCCACGCGCTTCGGGACCGAAGCTCTGGATCATCGTGGCGTGTTGGCCGGCGTTGATCGCGCAAGCGCGGCCGATGATGTAACCCGACAGCACCACACCCTGTCCCCCGAAGCCAGTGATGCGGATTTCCGTCCTACTCATGGAGCCAACCTCCCTCCGCCGGCATCGGCACATACTTGTCGCCCAGGACCTTGCTGTAGTGGTTGTACATCAGTTCGAGGAACGCGGGGCGCTCCTCGTCGACGAACTTCCCGCAGATGATCTTGTCCTGGAAGGCGATGCCCACGTCGCGCGTGTCCCCGCCGTGGCGGATTTCCGCGCTGTCGTGATAGAAACGCATCAGATCGAACCCGGTGCCCAGCCTGTTCAGCCGGGCGTAGAGCGTCGAGCAGGGCGCGATGACCTCGATGAAGCGGAAGCCCTTGCGCCCGATGGCCTCCGTGAACGACTTTGTCAGGCGGCGCGTGTGCAGGCAGGTCCAGCGCGCTACATAGCTGGCTCCGCAGCTCTCCGCCAGGTGCGGGAGATTGAAGGGCGGTTCGAAGTTGCCGTAGGGCATGGTCGAAGAGCGGGCCGTGAGCGGCGTGGTCGGCGCATTCTGCCCGCCGGTCATGCCATAGATGAAGTTGTTCACCAGGATGACCAGAAGATCCATGTTGCGCCGGGCGGCATGGATGAGGTGGTTTCCACCGATGCCCGAAAGATCCCCGTCTCCGGAGAACACGGTCACCAGCAGTTCCGGCCGCCCGAGCTTCAGGCCGGTGGCGAAGGGAATGGCCCGGCCGTGCGTGGTGTGGAAGGCGTCCAGATTCATGTAACCCGCCACGCGGCCCGTACAGCCGATGCCCGACACGATGGCCGCCTTGTCCAGGTTGATGCCCGAATCCCCGAGCGCCTGGGCATAGCACTTCATCACCGTGCCGATGCCGCAGGTCGGACACCAGATATGCGGCATCCGGTCCATGCGGAGAAACGGGGCGATAGGATGCGCTAGCGCGGCGGCCTCGGTTTCGTCCAGCGTAACGCTCATTTGGCTGCCCTCAATATCGCTTCGCAGATGTCCTTGGGATCGTGGACGCCACCGCCGCCGTGGGGCACCAGGATGGCCGGGGCCCGGCCGGCGGCGCAGCGCTCCACTTCGAGCACCATCTGCCCGTAGTTGATCTCCGGAACCACAAAGGCCTTGATCTGGCCGGCCAGTTCGCGAATGCGCCGTTCGGGGAAGGGCCACACCACGACCAGCCTGATCACGCCGACTTTCGCGCCGCGCCGCCGGGCCAGGTCGATTCCCATGCGCGCCACGCGGGCGGTGATGCCATAGGTTACCAGCACGACATCTGCGCCAGCGGTATCCTCTTCCTCAAAGCGCACGATACGCTCGACATTGTCGCGGATCTTGTAGACCAGGCGATGGACGTTCTGCTCCTGGCAGGCGGCGCTCATCACCGGGTAGCCGCGCTCGTCGTGTGTCAGGCCGGTGGTGTGGAAGCGGTAGCCGTCGCCGGCGCGCGCGAATTCGGGAACCAGGTTGCCGTTCGCACGGTAGGGCAGGTACTCGTCCGGCGACTGGTCGGTCAGTTTGCGCGGCACAATCTCGATCTCATCCGCCGGGGGGATCACGACCTTCTCGGTCATGTGCCCGACGCACTCATCCATCATGAACATCACGGGCACGCGGTAGACTTCGGAGAGGTTGAAGGCGTCGATCATCAGATCGAATGCTTCCTGCGGTGACTGGGGACTGAGAGAAATCAGCTCGTAGTCGCCGTGCGAGCCCCAGCGGGCCTGCATCATGTCGGCCTGGCCGGTCATGGTGGGCAGGCCGGTCGAAGGCCCCCCCCGCTGTACGTTCACGACGACCAGGGGCGTTTCCATCATGGCCCCCAGCCCGATGTTCTCCATCATCAGGCTGAAGCCGGGCCCACTGGTGACTGTGAGCGTCTTGGTGCCGGTCCACGAGGCGCCCACGACGGCCGCCATGCTGGCCAACTCGTCTTCCATCTGGATGAAGGTGCCGCCCATCATCGGGAAGCGGCGCGCGATGCGTTCAACGACCTCGGTGGACGGGGTGATGGGGTAGCCGGCCGTGAAACGGCAGCCGGCGGCCATGGCTCCCTCGCCGCAGGCGAAGTCGCCGTCGAGGTAGTGGGCGCCGGTCAGGACACCGGCCGGGTCAGCTTTCAATTCTCGACCTCCTTTGCGGCCGAACCGCCAACGTTGCTCAAGTGGCCTGGCCTTCCGCCTCGTGATCCGGCACGGCCACACTGTAGATCGCGAAGTCGGGGCAGATCATCTCGCAGAGACCGCAGTTGACGCACTCTCCGATCTTGATGACCTTGGGCGGGTGGTACCCCTTGCGGTTGAACTCCTCGGACATCACCAGGACGTCCTTGGGGCAGTACTCGACACAGAAGCCGCAGCCCTTGCAGCGCTCGGCGATGATGCGCACCTCGCCGTGCGGGACCTTGATGTCCGCTAGATCCAGGGGTTTTCGCCAGTACTTCATGCGCCACTCCCGTTCGAACCGGCGGCGAGCAATTCGGTCGGAAAGCTCACCGGTGAGCCGACCGCCGCTGGCCGTCTGCCGCCAGGCCCAGGTTGTCTACTCGGCGAGGCCTTCGCTTTGGCGGGCGTCATGCACGTGCTGGTAGCGACAGCCGCCGTGTACCTGCCCCACCGGACAATCGTCCTCGATATATCCCGCGCAACGCAGGCAGAAGCCGGCGCCCGACATTTCCTGCGACAGCAGCGAGACCGAGAAACGCTCGAGCAAACGCGTGAACTGCTCGATTTCCTCCGCCCGGAAATCCTCCAGAACCGGGGTCAGGCGGGCCGCGCGGAGCTCCTCGTATTTCTGCACGAGTCGGCGCCCGCGCCGGCTGACCGAGAGCAGGGTCGCGCGGCGATCGCCCTTGGACGGCTCGCGCACGACCAGGCCCAAACGTTCGAGCTTGTCGATATTCTTGGTGGCCGCTGGGGGACTGACACCCAGCAGGTCGGCCACCTGGCCCACCTGGTGGTGTCCGTTCAGCGACATGAGTTTCAGGATGTGCAACTGCGAAGGGGTCAACGGGCAGGGACTCACTTCCTGCAGCAGTTTCACGTCCAGGATTTCGTGGATGGCGGCGGCGAAGATGTGGCTGTCACGCAAGAAGCGCAGGAAGCCGGCGCCGCTGCTGGCCCTTCGGCTCCCGTGCACGCGTCTTTCGGACCCAGACTCGCCGGCGTCCCCGGACACTTGCTTAACCCCATTCCTATTTAACCCGCTTAACCACTTACATGATAGCACCCCCCCCGGCCGCGTCAAGAGCAGTCGCGCTTCATTCCCGCCGCAAGCTCGACTTGTTCTTGCCCGCGGCAGGGGGGCGCGGTACGTTACCAGAAGCTGGGGAGATTGAGGGCGTCGTGGCGACCACCAGCAAGTGGGCGCGTTCCGGGCAGGACTAGTGGGACGCCAACCTCCCCAAGACCGCGCACACAGATCTGACATGTGCCGAACCGGGCCTCAGGACGGCTTTCCGCAAGCCGCGATGAAGGGAGTCGCAGCATGTTGATCGACGCATATCCGAAGACCGTTGTGCTAAAAGACGGAACCGAGATCGTGATCCGGTCGCTCGCCCGCGGCGACTTCGAGCAGTTGCTCGACTTCTTCACGGCCCTGCCCGAAGAAGACCGCGTGTTTCTGCGCGACGATGTGCGCGACCCCGAGCTGATCCACAGGTGGACCGAACAGCTCGATTTGGCGCGGGTCATTCCGCTCGTAGCCTACGATGATAGTGAGCTCGTGGGCAGCGCCAGCCTGCACATCATGCCCCACGAGTGCATGCGCCACGTCGGGCATGTGCGCCTCGTGACGGCACGGTCACACCGTCACAAGGGACTGGGAGCCCTTATGACGCGTGAACTCGTGGCCCTGGCCGAGGAGCGCGCCCTGGAGAAGGTCCAGGCCCACGTCATCGAGGACAACCTGGGGGCCGTGCGGATGTTCGAGAAGCTCGGCTTCAAGACGGTCGCCGTGCTCGAAGGTATGGTCAAGGACCGTAGCTGGAAAACCCGCAACCTGGCCATCATGGTCAACGACGTGGCCAACCTCACCCAGATCATGGAGCAGTGGATCCAGGAGTCCATGCTCCCCTCACACCGCGTGCCCGGCGACGGCGCCTAAGGCCGGCACACGGAGCGACAACGCCGACAGCCGACCTTTCCAGCCCCGCTCTGCCACGCGCACCGGGCTCGCCAGCCAAGATATGGGTTGCCAAGAATGGCTCCGTTGTAGGATAATGGGATCCGGAGTCCGACCGCCGGCCGCGCGGCGTAGCGTCCTGTGGTCTGTGGCGTGAATCGGACTGTTGCTGCCGGAAGCGGGACTGGGTCTAGACGGCGTCGGCGGGCCGGCGCTCGTGGTGGGAGGATGTGACGACATGTCGATGAAAGACGTTGTCCGTTGGCTGCGCGACGAGCACGACAACACACACGAAATCGCCGCCCGTCTGCGGAGCACTGCCGTCAAGCCGCCGCGCGGGAACCGCAGCATCTGGGTCGAGCAACTGCGCTCGGGGTTCGATGACTTCGCCGCGTGCGTCCGGCAGAATATCAGCGCCGAAGAAAACGGCGGTTATCTTCAGCCGATTCTGGATATTCAACCGGCCCTCGCGCCCCAAGTGGATCTGCTGCGGCACGAGCACGAAGAGCTGGTCCACATGATCGACAACGTGCAACGCGCGGTGCATCAACTCGCCCCCACCGACAACCTCCTGCTGCGTGACTGCTGCAAGCGCATCGAGAGCCTGCTGAGCTGGCACGAACGCCACGCAGAGCACGAGAATCACATCGTCCTCTACGTGCTCAGCAAGGCGGCACCAGAGGTGGCGCGCATGACCCAACCGACGCGGCAGCATGACACGAGCGACGAGAGGTTGCAGGCACCGTGAGCACGGCACCGACCAGTAGGCATCTGCGGAGGTAAGGGCATGGAGACCAAGGAAGTCGCGGCCTGGATGGTGGCGGAGCACGAAAAGATCTGCACTCTGAACGATGAGATCAGGGCCCTGATCGCGCGTGCCCCGCGCGAGAACCTGGGTCCGTGGATTGCGGACCTGCGCGGCCGCTTCGACGAGTTCGTGAAGCGCCTCGACCAGCACATGACCATAGAGGAAGAAGACGGATACCTCGCGCAAGTGCGCGAGCTGCGGCCAGCCCTGTCCGAAGCGGTCGATATGATCAAACATGAGCACATCGAACTGCTCCAGATTCTGCACGACATCCAGGCCGCGCTTCATCAGCTTGCCCCGACCGACAACCTGCTCGTGCGCGACTGTTGCCGGCGCATCGAGCAGTTGCTCCTGTGGATCGAACGCCACGAGGAGCATGAGAACCACATTGTCATGTACACGTTTACGCAGGACATCACCGCCCAGGACTGACCAGAGTCACAGCGCTGCGCCAACCCACTTTCGGTCGTTCCACGCCAAATCACGGGCCCGAAATCCACACGTGCGGGCGCAGGGTTTCGCACCTCGAATACGGATTGGCACCCGGGGATGATGATGGGCGAATTGGTGGCGCAGCCCAGGCGCACACCTGTGTGAGGATGGCCTGATGCCGATAACCAGCCGTGGTCTGCGCCTGCTCCTGACGCTCACCTTCCTTGCGGCTGCGGCCTGGTGCCCGGCCCAGGACAAAGAGAAGCGAACAACTCCGACTGTCTTGCGCGAGTTCGGTCTGGCGTACCAGGCGCGCGACTGGTCACGTGCGATCGAGCTCGGACATGAGCTGGTCGAGTTGGCCCCCGGAAACGGCACGCACCAGTACAACCTCGCTTGCGTATACGCCCTCAATGGCGACACCAACGCCGCCGCGGAGTGGCTCGGCGAGTCGACCCGCAACGGCTTCTCGCAGGTGTGGCTAATCGAAACCGACGGCGACCTAAAAGACGTGCGCGCTTCTCCAGCGTATCTGGCCGCGCTCCAGAACGCCAAGGAGAACCGCGCGAAAGTCCATGCGTCGCTGAAGAAGAAATTCGACCACCTTCCGCCGAAAGTGATTCTTCCTTTTGGACACGCCACCGACAAAGCCGCGCCGCTCATCATCGCGCTGCACGGGTATGGCGATCGGGCCGGTGGCTCGCCGACCCTGTGGCGCAACGTGGCCGCCCAAGCCGGTGCGATTCTGGTTGCACCGCAGGCTGTGCACCCCGCGGCCCCGGGCGGGTATAGCTGGCTGGCGGCCGGTTCGGCGCACGGAGATGATGCCGACTACCTGGTACAGCTCACGCTCGAGTTCGTGCGCAGCCGGTTTAAAATCGATGAGACCCGAATCGTGTTGGCCGGTTTCTCGCAGGGTGGGTTTGCGGCCTACTGGGTGGGTGCCCGCCATCCGGAGACATTCTGCGGGGTGATCCCGATGGGTTGTGGCTACATCCGCGCCCTGGACGCGCCGCCCAAGCCACCCGCCGAGAACCCACCCCGCTTCTACTTCATGGTCGGCGAGTTGGACCGGGCCGCGGATGCCTGCCGCGTCGCGGCCGCCGACTTTGCCGCCGCCGGCTACCCGACGAAGCTGCGCGTCTATCCCGGCGTAGGGCACATGTTTCCCAAGGACCGCGACGCCGAGTTGCGCAAAGCGTTGCAGTACGCACTGGGTGAGTAGGCCCCCCCCGCCAGCTTCGGCGACTACTCGTCCTGGCGGTCGTTGAGTTCGCACGGCGCAAAAACCGCACCGACGCCGGCCAGTTCGCAGCGCGCGCCGAAACTCTGCTGGAACAGACCACGGGCCAAATCGCCCGAGCAATGCAGCGGGGCCACGTGCTGCACGTTCAGTTCGACCATGCGCTTGAGCGTGGCGTCGATTCGCAACCTCGCAGCGGCCGTGCTCCACGACGATTCCCCGGCGCGCGGCAGGTGAAAACCACCCATGACCAGGTGTAACGGGCAACCGACCAGTTCTGTGGCCCGCGCGGCCAGATTCTCCACGCCTGGATGCGCGCAGCCAGTGATCAGAACCCAACCGCTCCTGGTATCCACGCACAGCCCGTGCTCAGGGATGGCGTCCTTGCCCAGCGTCCCGGTTGTGCGGGCACCCCGGCAGATCAGTACGGGTTCTTCCGCCACCGTCAGCGTGGCACGCGTGCGGCGTATGTAAGCGTTCAAACTGGCAGGAAACCCACTCGGGGCATAGACCGGCACGTCGCTGCGCCCCTCCAGCAGTGCCGCCAACCCGCGCGTATGATCATCGTGCGAATGGCTCAGCACGACCACGTCGACCGTGGCGGGATCCAAGCCCAGTCGGCGCATGTTGTGCAGCAGTATTTCGCCGTTGGCCCCCGTATCGAACAGGATGGTCTTCTCCAGTCCTTTGACCAGGCACGCGAAGCCCCAATCGCTGGTCAATCCCTCCGGACCGTCATTATTGTCATATACGATCGTGAAGATGACGTCTGGCAACGCTGCTGTGCTGGCCGGCCGCGAGGTTGCGGCCCGATTCCGTTCGCGTGGCGCGGAGTGATTTGCCAGTGGTTTCTGGCGGCCGCGTTCCTCTTCCTGATTCGGTGACAGTCCAGCGACTTGAGTGGTGAGGGCTGCCAGCAACACGATGGCGCTGGCGGCCAGCAAGCGCTGCAACTGTGGGCCTACTGTGGTCATCAGTTTGTCTCCTCGTGATCAGAGCTCGATGTGGACCAGCCACGTCCACCCCAGTCGCGTCGCGCGTGGGATTATACGGGTTGCGTTCGCCCGTGACGATCTGCGCAGGGCTGTCCACCTGGCTCGGAGCCGCATCTCTCGACCGCTGCGGTGGCTCCGCGTTGGCTCGCCGCTTACACTACAGTACGATTCGCGGTCCCGTTGCGCAACCGGCGCAGCGGCTCCACCATGAGGTGCGGCGTGGGGTTGCGACAATCCCGGCGCAAGGAACCACCAGTGAACCCGGCTTCGCCGGCTGACCGTTCTTTCATGGATACGACAAACGACACGTTCTTTGCGGCGGCGCCGGCGCACAAGACCACCTGCTGCTTGCTCGGCCTCCTGACACTCATGGCTGGCATCGGGGACGTTATTGCGCAGCAACCGGCCACGGCCGGACAACGCCCGCGCGCGCGGGATATTGGGATCATCGTCGGCGTCCTGCCGCCCGGGCCGCATAACGCCATCACAGATGTCGCCGGCGTGCGCGTGGGACACTGTACGCTCCGCGACGGAGGGGCGTTGTGTACCGGTATTACTGCGATCCTGCCACATCCCGGCAACGTCTTTCAACAGAAAGTTCCAGCCGCGATTGTGGTGGGCAACGGCTTCGGCAAGCTTGTCGGCGTAACGCAGGTGGAGGAACTGGGCACGCTCGAAACGCCGGTGATTCTCACCAACACGCTCTCGACCTTCGCCGCCGCCGACGCGCTCGTGTTTCACACCCTCAATCTGCCCGCAAACGAGGACGTCCGCTCGGTGAACCCGCTCGTTGCGGAAACCAATGACGGCTACTTGAACGACATCCGCGCCCAGCGTGTCCAAAGGACAGACGTCCTGGCAGCGCTGGCCGCGGCCAAGGACGGACCGGTCGCGGAGGGTTGTGTCGGGGCCGGGACCGGCACGCGCTGTCTGGGCTGGAAAGGCGGCATCGGCAGCGCGTCACGCCGGCTGCCGGCCGAATGCGACGGCCACACCGTCGGCGTGCTCGTTCAGACCAACTTCGACGGTATCCTCACCGTCAACGGCGCGCCCGTCGGCCGTGAGCTCGGACGTTATTACCTCAACGATGTCACGCAGAACCGGCAGCCCGACGAAGGCTCGTGCATTCTGGTGGTCGCGACCAACGCACCGCTGGATGCCCGCCAACTGAAGCGGCTGGCGCGGCGGGCTTTGTTCGGCCTAGCCGCGGTGGGTTCGCCGATGACGCACGGCAGTGGCGATTATGTCATCGCGTTCTCGACCGCGGCGGGCGTACGCGTGCCACACGAGGTCGCCCGATCGCTCCGGCGGCCAACCCTGTTGCGCGATGAACGTCTCTCACCTTTGTTCCAGGCCACACGCGAAGCGGCTGAAGAGGCCATTCTCAACAGCCTCTTCCGCGCCACCACCGTCACCGGCTTCCAGGGCCACCGCTCTGAGGCCATCCCGATCGAACAAGTGGTTGCGATTTGCCGGCGGTACGGTGCCTTGCAGCCGTAGACGCGCAGACTGTAGGAAACGGGTTGCGCTATCAAGGAGTCGAGATGAGCTGGAGAGCCTTTTCGCTGGTCGTGGTGTTCTCGTGTTGCGGCGTCGGTGCCTGTCAACACGACGCCGTGGTGGAATCAACGCAGACCGAGCAGGTCGCCGCGCGCGCCGCGGCGCGCCCGCCGGTGGTCCTGAGCGCGGAAGCGCTCCGCATCCATCGGGCCGGCCTGCTGATCGACGGTCACAACGACCTGCCGGACAAGCTGCGCGACGGCGCCGGCCGGAACTTCGAGAAGCTGGACATCTCGCGACCGCAGAAGAACACGCACACCGACATTCCGCGGTTGAGGAAAGGCGGCGTCGGGGCTCAGTTCTGGGCCGCGTATATCCCGGCTGAGACGATGCACACCGGCGGCAGCGCGCGCTATGCGCTCGAACAGATCGACTTGATCCACCGCATGGTGCGGCACTACTCGCAGGACTTCGAGATGGCCTACACGGCCGACGACGTCGAACGCATCCACCGCGCCGGCAGGATCGCCGCGTTGATCGGCATCGAAGGCGGCCACGCCCTCGAGCACTCGCTGGCCGTGGTGCGCATGTTCTACGCCCTGGGCGGCCGCTACATAACCCTCACGCACACGGATACCAACGACTGGGCCGACTCGGCCACCGATCAACCGCGTCACGGCGGCCTGTCGCCGTTTGGCGAGGAAGTGGTGCGCGAGATGAACCGCCTGGGCATGCTGGTCGACATCTCGCACGTTTCCGCCGCGGCCATGCGCGATGTCCTGCGCATCAGCCAGGCTCCCGTGATCGCCTCGCATTCGTCGGCCTACGCGATCGCCGCCCACGCGCGCAATGTCCCTGATGACGTGTTGCGGCTGCTGAAGAAGAACGGCGGGGTCGTGATGGTGAACTTCTTCTCGGGCTACGTGGATCCGGTAGCGGCCCGCGTGATGCAGGATTTGTTTCAGGCCGCGCGCGATATCCGCGCACAGTACCCGGACGAAGATGATTTCAACCAAGCGTGGCAGCAATGGCGCCGCGCACACCCCTACCCCACCGGCAGCGTGCACACCGTCGTCGACCACATCGACCATATCGTCAAGGTGGCCGGCATCGACCACGCGGGGCTCGGCTCGGACTTCGACGGCGTTAGCAAGCTGCCGACCCAACTGGATGACGTTTCCTGCTACCCATACATCACGCAGGAACTGCTCAACCGCGGCTACACGGCGGAGGACATCCACAAGATCATGGGCCGCAACCTGCTGCGCGCCCTGCGGCAGGCGGAGGAGTGTGCCCGCCGCATGGGCTCTGAACCCTGAACCCCCTCACAGCCCCCGCCGCGTTACCAGGTACACGGCGAAACTCCCCAGCCAATGCCCGCCCTCATACTCCTGGCCGGTGAGCGCACGCAAACCCGCTTCGCGATGCGCGGCGGCGGCGCCGCGCAAGCCCGCGACGCGCGGGTCGCCCGCCGGCAGCCCGGACACCATCCCCTCCAGCATCCAGGCCCGCGACAGGTTCAACCCGTCGAGATGAACCAGCTTGCCGTCGCGGCGGTCCGTCACGACCGCCGGCGTCAGCCACTCGGCCGATCCATCCAGCCGCAACTCGGGCAAAAACGCCCCCAACCAGGCGGCGTACTCCGCCGGCTCCAGGATGCGGCGCAGCAGGTCGGCCTCGGCGAGAATCGGCGAAAGAAAGTCCTGGCCGCTCGGTTCAAACGCCAGACTGGCCCCGCGATCGCGTATGTAGTAATCACGGGCGCGCTGCACAACCAGCCGGGTCATTTCGTGGTCTTCGCAAGTGCGGGCCCAATCGTAGACCAGTCCGAGCGCGAAGGCGCTCTGGCTGTGCTCGCCCGTGCGGATGG
>JAHJAR010000293.1 GCA_018814045.1 Planctomycetota bacterium
CCGACGCCGCCACCCCGATCGGACTCGAAGTGTCTCTGCCAGAGAACGCCGCCATGAGCGATTCGGCCGTAATGCTCGGCAACCGCGCCATCGTCGCTCTGCCCAAAGGCGTCCAACCGCTGCGGCGCGAACGAAGTTGGGGTTGTGCCAGCGGCGGCGAGCCGCTGCCCGGCTGGGCGCGCCCGAAGAGCCCCTGTGATCCCGCCTTCGGGAACATTCGGGCCGGCATGGGCGGCGTACCGCTCATCTACCGGTTCGCAGTGCCCGCCGGCGAGGAGCGTACCGTCGTGCTCGGCTTCTGCGAAAGCCACTGGACCAGCGCCGGCCAGCGCCCGCTCGAAATCTACGTGGAAGGGGCCGCCAAGTCCGACATCGACCCGATCGCCCGCTGGGGCCGGCACGGACCGGGCTGTTTGCGCTTCGCGGCGCGCGATGCCAACAGCGACGGCCGCCTTCAGGTCGTCATCGCCCCGCACCCGAACGCCGCGGACAAGAACACGATTCTCAATGTGCTGTGGGTTTTTATGCCGGACATATACGTCGATCCGGATGAGGTCCAGATCGGCAAGGCGCCCGAGGCCGAGTACCACGTTGACGTCGGCGGCGAGACGGATCAACTGCTGTATGATGGCAGCAAGCTTAGCTACGAATTCCAGCTCGAGGCGGGCGGTCGACGCGAGTTGCTGTTTCTACTGGCCAGTCCGGGGGCGCGCTCGGTTCCCGATCCCCAGACGATGGCCTGGACTTCGGACTCACTGCGCCAGGCGGCCGAAGAGGTGTGGGCCGGTCAGCGCGAGTAGGCAGCCGCACCGCCGGCTGGCAACACTCGCGTATACTGTGCGGTCCTGGTTCACCGGGTTCGCGCCGCCGAACGTGTGGATCCCGACTGCAACGGAAAGGGACGATTCATGAAGATCCTGGCGCTGCTATCGCTGGCCGTCTTGTTGCTACCCACCGCCTGTGCCGCGCAGCTCACCCAGTCCCAGGACGCGCCCGCGCGCGCCATCGCGACACCCCCCGACACAGCGACTCAGCCTGCTCAGACCACCACCACTCAGGCTGCTAGCCAGCCCACGGACGAAGAAGAAGACAAGGGCCCGATGTCGGCGGGCACGTTCGCTGGTCTCAAGCTGCGCTCAATCGGCCCGGCGTTGATGTCCGGGCGCGTCGCGGACTTTGCCGTCGACCCCCAGAATCGCCGGCACTACTTCGTCGCCGTCGCGTCGGGCGGCGTGTGGAAGACCACCAACGCCGGCACGACCTGGAAACCCGTCTTCGACGGCCAGGGTTCCTACTCGATTGGCTGCGTAACCATGGACCCGCAGAATCCGTCCGTCGTTTGGGTGGGCACCGGCGAGAACAACAGCCAGCGCAGCGTCGGCTTCGGCGATGGCGTCTACCGCAGCCGTGATGGCGGCAACACCTGGGAAAACGTCGGACTCAAGGAATCCGAGCACATCGGCATGATCACCATCGATCCGCGCGACTCGAACAGCGTCTACGTCGCCGCCCAGGGACCGCTGTGGCGCGCCGGAGGCGAGCGCGGGCTCTACAAAACCAGCGACGGCGGCGCAAGCTGGCAGCGCATCCTGCACATCAGCGACGACACCGGCGTCAACGAGATCCACCTCGATCCGCGCAACCCGGATGTCCTCTACGCTTCCGCGTATCAGCGCCGCCGGCACACGTGGACCTTGATCGATGGCGGGCCCGAGTCGGCCATCTACAAGTCCACCGACGCCGGACAAACCTGGCGCAAGATCAACCGCGGGCTGCCCGAGGTCGAATTGGGACGGATCGGTTTGGCCGTCTCGCCGGCCAAGCCGGACGTCGTCTACGCCATCGTCGAGGCGGCCGACGGCCAGGACGGCTTCTTCCGCTCCACCGATCGCGGTGAGACCTGGGAGAAACGCAGCGGATACAAGACCACCAGCGCGCAGTACTACAACGAAATCGTATGTGACCCGCTGGAAGCCGAACGCGTCTATGTCCTGGACACTGTCCTCCACGTGACCAACGACGGGGGGGCAACGTTTCGGCCCGTGCCGCGGCAGTTCCGTCACGTGGACGATCACGCCCTTTGGATCGATCCAGGCGACAACGACTATCTCCTGGTCGGCTGCGACGGCGGTGTCTACGAGAGCCTCGACCGCGGGGAAAGCTGGAACTACAAGCCCAACCTCCCGGTCACACAGTTCTATCGCGTCAGTGTCGACAACTCCACGCCTTTCTACTTCGTCTACGGCGGAACGCAGGACAACAACTCCGTCGGCGGCCCCTCGCGCACAACCGACCGCATCGGCATCGCCAACGAACACTGGTTCGTCACCGTCGGCGGCGACGGCTACGAGACCCAGGTTGATCCCGAAGATCCCAATACCGTCTACAGCCAATGGCAATACGGGGGCCTGGTGCGCTACGACCGGCGCAGCGGCGAAATACTCGACATCAAGCCGCGTGAACTGCCCGGCGAAGAGGGTTACCGCTGGAACTGGGATTCGCCCCTGCTCCTGAGCCCGCATGACCACAAGCGCCTTTACTTCGCCGCCAATATCCTGTTTCGCTCCGACGATCGCGGCGTGAGTTGGACCGCGATCAGCGGCGACCTGACCCGCCAGATCGACCGCAACCAGCTCGAAGTGATGGGCCGCATTCAACCCCCCGACGCCGTCGACAAGCACAACCACACGTCCTTCTACGGCAATTGCGTCGCGCTGAGCGAGTCACCGCTCGTCGAAGACCTGCTCTATGTCGGCACCGACGACGGCCTGGTCCAGGTGACCGAGAATGGCGGGCAGACGTGGCGCCGCATCGAGAGCTTCCCCGGCGTGCCCGACATGAGCTACGTCAGTTGCCTCACCGCCTCTCGGCACGACGCGAACACCGTCTACGCCGCCTTCGACAATCACAAGCAAGGCGATTTCAAACCGTACCTGCTCGTCAGCAATGATCGCGGCCACACTTGGACATCGATCGCGGGCGATCTGCCCGAGCGCGACTGCGTCTATTCGATCGCGCAGGATCATGTCAAGCCTGAAATCCTGTTCGCCGGCACCGAGTTCGGCGCGTACTTCACGGTCGACGGCGGTCAAAAGTGGATCAGGCTCACGGGCGGCGTGCCGACCATCGCGGTGCGCGATATCGCGATCCAACGCCGCGAGAACGACCTTGTCCTCGGCACGTTCGGACGCGGGTTCTACATTCTCGACGACTACACGCCGCTACGACACGTCAGCGAAGAAACGCTCGAGCGTGACGTGCTCGTCTTTCCGGTCAAGGACGCGCTACGCTACATCGAATCCAACCGTCTCGGTGGTGGATCCGGGCGCGGCTCGCAAGGGGCAGCGTTTTTCGCCGCCGAAAACCCGCCTTACGGCGCGGTGTTCACCTACTACCGGAAGGAGAAACTCACGACGCGCAAGGAGCGCCGCCACGAAGCCGAGAAAGAGGCTGTCAAGGCCGGCCGGACGCAGCCCTATCCGACACTCGACGAGCTCCGCGCCGAGGACGAGGAGAAGGAGCCCACCATTCTACTGACCGTCCGCGACGAGGATGGCGAGGTCGTGCGGCGTCTGAGCGGACCGCGTGAGAAGGGCATTCACCGCGTCGCCTGGGATCTGCGCTACCCGGCTTCCACGCCCATCAGCCTGAGCGTCCCCCAGGACCGCCCGCCCTGGTGGCGTCCCCCGTCCGGGCCGCTCACGCTGCCGGGGGCGTACACGGTCACTCTGGCAAAACGTGTTGATGGCGTCATCACGCCATTGGCCGATCCACAGCCGTTCCAGGTCATTCCGCTCGAGTTGGCGACTTTCGCCGCGACCGAGCGCCCGGCCGTGCTGGCGTTTCAGAAGAGGGTCGCCCGTCTGCAACGCGCCGTACAGGGCGCGCTGCGCGCCGCCGACGACGCACAGAACCGGCTGGCACATATTCGTGGGGCGATAACCGAAACCCCCGAGGCTGATCTCGCGCTGTTGGCGGAGACCAAGGCGCTCGAGCAGAGGCTGAGAGACCTGCTCATCCGACTGCGGGGTGACAGCACGCGACAGAAACGTATGGAACCCACGCCGCCTTCAATCAACGAGCGTGTCCAGCAGATCGTCGGCCAATGGAACACGACGACCGTGCCAACGCAGACTCATCACGATGCCTACCGCTACGCCGGCGCGGAGTTTGCCGAGATGCTCCCGGCCCTGCGGACGTTGATCGAGACGGATTTGAAGGCCCTGGAAGCCCGACTAGAAGCCGCCGGCGCGCCGTGGACGCCCGGCCGTATCCCGGTCTGGGAGATGGAATAGAATCGCCAGTCCGCTGCAATAGACCAGTATCTCAACGCCGGTGCAGCACTGCGATCATGCCAAAGACGAGCAACACAAAGGTGCCCGGCTCGGGAATGTGCGCAATCCAGGCCTCGTTGTCGGAACAGCCGACGATCGTACGACCGTCGGCGGAGATGCCCTTGGCAAAACTGAGATGCCAACCGGTTAGGTCGAGGTCGTAGTCCTGTTCCAGGACCTCCTTGAGGTCGCGCATGCCCTGCTGCTCGTCCCAGATGAAGGCGAAGGGATCGCCGGTTCTGGCCGTTGAACCGACCACAACGGAGCCGTCGCCAGAAACCGCCCAGGCCCCGCTCTTGAACGAGCGTCCGGGGATGAATCCGAGGTTGACCATGCCGGTTGCTTCGGTCCAGCGAAACGCGCCGCCGCCGGCGTCGCCCGGATCACCGTGGCCGACGATGACGGAGCCATCGTCCGAAACGTCGATCGCGTCGCTACTAAACCGACCGCCCGGGAAGTCTCCCAGCCCGACCATTTGGCCGTCTTCCCAGCGGAAGGCCTCGCCGAAGTCGGACTGTGCAGATGTACTGGTCCCGACAATCACGGCGCCGTCGGCTGATGCGGCGCGCGCGCAGCTGCCGCTACCACCCGGCAGCACGCCGAGTCCCTTCATGCCGCCAGTTTCTGTCCAGCGAAACGCCCGGTTTCCCGTGGCCCCGGCGCCGACGCCAACGATGGCGAGACCGTCCGCCGAGATGCCGTGTGCGAGGCTGTAAAACGAGCCGCCATTCAGGTCTCCCAGCCCGGTCATGCCTTCCGACGGCGTCCACCGAAACGCCTCTAGGTCGTCGCCGACATTCTCACTCGCGCCCACAATCACCGACCCGTCTGCTGAGACGCCGTACGCTTCGCTGCGACGGTTCCAGCCGCCCAGGCCGCCGAGGCCTACCATCCCCTCGTCGCGCGTCCAGCGAAACGCCTCCATTTCCCACTGCGAAGACCACGCGGAGTCACTGATGCCCACCACGGTCGACCCGTCAGCCGACACATCGTATGCTTGGCTGTAGTACCCGCCGCCGGGCAAATCGCCGAGGCCCATGAAGAACGGCTCATCGGCCAACGCGGCTTCCGCGAATAGCCAGCACAAGGCTAGGAGGGCAGCTTCAACCACGGCATGTCTCAGAGTGTGCCTCATGGCCACAGAATCCGATTTGACAAGATCGCCTCGTCGCGCGGCTTACCGCCGCGCATCCCATCGCCAGGCAGTGGTTCAAGGGCAGGGGCCGTGCCCATGTAGACGGGTACCACGAGATCGCCGCAGTGTGTCAGCCCGCTGTAATCGCCGATGAACTCTCGCGACTTCAGATCCGCGGTGTCGATTGCTACGCCGAGCGAGTGCTCAGTGAACACCAGCGAAGCGCTGTCGTCCGCCCAGGCGTAGAGAACTTCGAGCTCGAAATCGAATGGGTACTGAGCACCGTGAGGGTCATTTCGGGTGTCGTACCAGATGACATGCACGCGGTCATTCGCATCGATGGTGACGCATGGCATGAACTGATCGTACAAGAGCGGCTCGTTCCAGGGTCCATCCTGGTTTACGCGCACGCGGCCTTCCCACGAGGCGCCGCCGTCCGTCGAGCGCATGATGTAGATGTCCATGTCCCCGTCATGGGTGAAGGGGTCTTCAGGGCCCGTACGGTCATTGAACACCAGGAACAACCTCTGTGGGTCGTTTGGATTGACCGCCATGTGAGCGATGCTTGGGATGCGGAACGAGCCCGGGCACATATCCGTTGAAGTAGATCTCGTTGGAGGGATGGAACGGCTCGTTGAGCGCAGCGAGCTGTTCGAACGTGAACCCGCCGTTCTCGTAACCCCGCACCAACCGGTAATGCGGCTCCGCAGCACCGGGCGGCTCGATGTAAAGCACGAGCAGATCGCCATTTGCGCCCGCCACCGGATTGGCGACGAAGCCGGTCACGGGCGTTTCGCCGACCTTGATGGTCTTGAATCCGTGGTTGGGGGATTCCGCCCATTCCGTCCCGTCCAACGAGCGTGCGTAGTACATCTTGCTGTTACCGCCGTCGTGGACTGTGACGTAGAAGTACGGATCGACCCAGGCCACCACGGGAAAATCGAGCGAGCTGGGGACCGCCTCGCCCCACTCGATACCTACCGGCGCATTGAACACAGCGGAGCCGTTCGGCATTCGAATGGCAAAGACCTCCGCCTGGTAGAATACAGTGGACGCCACGTACGTTGCGAGAAACGTCCCGTCATCGGCGACGGTGACCCGGGGGTCCATGCCTCCCTGGAAGCCTGTGGGCAGTGGTGCAAGAGCCTCTACCCACGTTTGCCCCGAGTCTGTGCTCACACCGTACCAAAACTTCTCCAGCGATTCTGCCATCCAAATGGCCACGAGCTTGGTGTCGCCACCGCCGAGCGGGTGTGCCGCCACGTCGACCTCGTGTACAGCGGTCCTGGCTGGACCTATCCCCACAATTGCCCTGGGCTCGATCGTGGGCTGCGCGAACGTGTGCAGCCCGCCCGCCAGAATCACCAACAGGGTTGCAAGTGCCCGCTCGACATGAGAACCTCTCTGAATTGACGCCGTGTCCATGGCTGACCTCGAGAGCAAGGACGTGCCCCGCACCAGCCCCCAGGTACACCTTCCCCTGAAGAACACGCTTCGCGGGGTTCAATAATGCTATGGTCTGAAATCGCATCGGGTCAAATGAAGAATCCGCAGCGACCCAGTGTGGGGTGCCCGCGCATTACAACCAAGCATGGGTGCCCCACCCGTTCCAAGGGCGGGGGACCGGCTCGATCGTCAGATGGTCTTCGTCATTCAGGTCCGTCCCCCATTCCGGTCGTCCGCCCGTGAAACGAACGAGACTGGATGGGCACCCACGCCGAGTAGCCCCCTACGGCTTCTCCGATTCCGGCTCCCGCGAGCGGCCGGGCTTCAGGAGTTCGCGCGGGCCATAGCTCACGCCGCCGCACGAGCCGCGTGCGCATTTCGTCAGG
Source organism: Planctomycetota bacterium (assembly GCA_018814045.1). GTDB lineage: Bacteria > Planctomycetota > Phycisphaerae > UBA1845 > Fen-1342 > JAHJAR01. The sequence goes on from JAHJAR010000293.1 coordinate 7,302, forward strand.
TACTGCTGGTGGTACTCCTCCGCCCGGTAGAACGGGCCGGCGGCGGTAATTTCGGTCACGATCGGGCGGGGGAAGCGGCCCGACAGCGTCAGCCGCTCGCGCGACGCTTCCGCAGCGGCCTTCTGCACGGGCGAGTGATAGAAGATCGCCGAGCGATATTGCGTTCCGACGTCCGGTCCCTGTCGGTTCGGCGTCGTCGGATCGTGGCGGTCCCAGAACACGTTTAACAGCTGCTCATACGAAACCACCGTGGGGTCGTACTCGACACGCACCACCTCGGCATGCCCGGTCTGCTTGCCGCAAACGTCCTCGTAGCTCGGGTTGGCCAGGGTTCCGCCTGAATAGCCGACATCCGTGCTGATCACGCCGTTCACGTGCCGGAACGTCTCCTCCACGCCCCAGAAACACCCGGCGGCGAAAGTGGCGATCTCCGTGTTCTCACCGGTCACTTGGGCAACCTCCACTGACTTGGGATCCGCGTTCCCAAGTCTTGAACCGCTATCGGACGATGATGTAGGCGGACCTGCGGGGCAACACGGCTGCCCCGAACATGCGATGCCGCTCATGATCAAAGTCACTCCCGCCACAGCGGCCGCCAGCATGCGCCAGTCGCTAAGAGCGCCTGACAAGACTAGTTTGGCACGGGCTAATAGCCCGCGCAGCCCCGGTCGTTGGCCAGTGCCACAAGCAGAGGTGATCGACGCTCTAAGCATCCCATTATCTCCAGCCGACACCAGGCGCCACCTGCCCTGGGCCGCCAATCCTGGCTACGTGCAGCCGGCCCGCGTAACGGGCCGGCTCGGTCTCAAGCACGCTGAGGCCAATCGCATCTCGCATCACTGAATGTAACCGATAAGGCCGCCGCTCAATTCCCACGCGCGCCGCGCAGCCCCTGCCCTGGGTTCAGCCGCAGCCACTCCGCCCAACGTGCCCGCCGGCCACGCGCGGCGCGCGCTGCGGCTGAGCAGACCCACAAGGTGCATTATGGCACGTTGTGCGGCGCCCCGGCACGCGCCCCCCTACCGATAACCACACCACGCGCAAACATCGCGCGCTTTCTTTTGCACCCGCTCCGAAACCATGCAAGACTGCCTGTATGATCGGTGCGGTTTCCAACAACACGTTCCCCTTCCAGGTGCAGTACAAGAACAACCTCAAACAGCAGAACGAGGTGCTCACGCGCCTGGCAACCGGGTGGCGCATCAACTCCGGCAAGGATGATCCCGCCGGCCTGATCGCGGCCACACAACTCGAGACAGAGATAGCGGCCCTCGACGCGGAGAGCCGCGCAATCCAGCGCACACAAGCCAACGCGAACATCACGGAAGGACACGCGCGCCAGATCTCGGGCATGATGAGCGACCTTCGCCGGCTGACTGTCGCCAGCGCGAACACCGGCGGCATGAGCGACGCCGAAATCCAGGCCAACCAGCTCGAGATCGATGCCTTGGCGGCGAACGTCCAGCGCTTCGCGCAGGACACCATCTCCAGCCTGGACGGCATCAGTCTGCCCGACAACGGCAACGCGGAGGTTGCCGAGCAGTTGCGCGCGGCGGCGCAGTCCGCGGCCACACTGGCCAGCGGCGGGGAAAACGATCTGCGCAGCGGCAATTTCGAGGCGGCGGAGACCGCTATTCGCGAGGCGACAACAGCCGTCGCTGAAGCCCGCGGCCGCATCGGCGCGTACCAGAAGCACACGCTCGAATCGCGGCAGAATTCACTGGCGGTGGAGCGTGAGAACCTGGCGGCCGCACACAGCCGCATCCGCGACGCCGACTTTGCCGAAGAAACGAGCAATCTGGCCCGCTCTCAGGTGCTGACAGCCAGCAGCCTGCGAGTCCTGAAGGTTGCGAATAACACCGCCGGTTCGGTGCTCAGCCTGTTGTCGCAGTAGGTGCCCGCGTCTGTTGCACGGGCTAATGGCCTGTGCAGCAGCGCCGTGGGACGGAGCTACAAGCGGATGTGATAGTCGCTCTTGGGGCAGCTCAAAAACCCTGCTCTTAGCAAGACCGCGCGCGCGCGCGGACAAGCCGGTTCTGTCAACCGCTCCCTCACGGTCGCGGCTCGGTCTTCAAGGTCGCGGCTCGGTTCTGCTTGACGGCCTCAGTACTTCCACGGAAAGCGGGTCCGGAAGTGACGGAAGATCAGGCCCAGAATGCGAAACAGGACATAGCCGAAGTACAGATTGACGAAAGTGACGACAACCACGTAGAGCAGTTCGCCGGCCACCGGCACTACGCTCACGAACGCCGGCTCCGGCATCATCAGGAACAACACCCAGGCCCCCAGTGTGATCAGGACTGCGATCCAGGCCACGATGTAGACCGGCCCGACGCCCACCACACACCGAATCAGCCAGTCCGGGCGAATGAACAAGATCGAGTTGCCCAGGGCCACTGACATGACTGCCACCGGCCAGAAGAACCAGCCCGTCACGAGCACCCCCCAAAACAGCGCCGTTTTGCCTGGATCCGTGTCCGGCATGTACCAGTGCACCCATAGACCCGGGAGCGAACAGATGAACGAGATCCAACCCACCCAAAGCAGCGGTTTCAGCCCGCTGTGCCACCAACTCCAATCCGCATCAAACCACGGTAGCTCATCCTCGCCCGCCGCCGTCACCGTCAGGACCGTCCAGTAGAATTGCACCACGTACAGCACGGTCAGCGCGTACGGAAACACCACTATCAGGATAAACGGCCCGACCATGAAGTGACCGATCATGAAGATCAAGGAGTATGCCGCTGCGGTCAGCGCGATGTTCGCAGCGTTGCCGGGGTTACCCGCGAAATAAAAGCAGGCCAGCAGGTCGTTCAGAAAGGTCCGTGTGCGAACCGGTTCGTCCGCCGACGTATCGCCGGCCCCGGGTGTCGCCAGAACGCCAACCTTGAAGCGCCGGCCGTCGATTGCGTCAGCCAGGGCGGCCTCTTCGTGCTCGTACAGCACCCCCGCGGTCAGCCCAGGCCGAGCTCCCTTCGTCGCCGGCCTGAGCGTGCTGCCCTCCAGCAGGGTGGCTTCCTTCGGCTCTCCCGCAGCCTCTTCATGGAACTGGATCGATCCGTCGGCGGCGAATGTCGTCTCAAAATCGGCCGCGGTGATCTCGAGCAGGCTGCCGCACTCCGGGCAGGTCGTCCGCACCCCTGGTTGCGCGTTGCGCACGCGATAGCGTTTGCCGCACACGCAACGTACCACCATGTCAGAACCCGACGCTCGCCCCATGCTTACTCCCAGGCAACCGCGGCAACGATGCCCCACTATCTTTCATACGCAGTCCGTCCGCCGCCGCCGCATCCCAACTGCGATCGCGCCAGCGCGGCAGCCTACTCTTCCTCGGAGTGCTCCCCTTCGAGCTCGCGCAGGATCTCCCTGGCCCGCGCGGCGTCGGCCTGGTGAATCAGGATCTGCACCTCGCCGGGCGCTTCGGCGCGATATCCGGTGGTCATCTCGCCGATGGCCCGGGCTTCGATGCCCTCGTCTTCCAGGGCCGCCACGATCAGAGCCGCCTGTACCTCGGTAGGCACCGTCGTCAACGCGATCGGTCGCTTGGGATCGTCCGCCATATGTCGCCTCCTGTCGAGTTGTGCCGGTTCTGCCCGAACAACCAGCGCACACCAGCACAGCACCCGGGTCCGCACCACTGCGCGCCGGGGCCGCGCCGGTTGCTGCGCGGGCGGTCCATCCCCATTGTACCGCAACGGCGACCACTCCGTCGCGAAGCCAGCTTCAGGACTTCCCCGGCGAAGCCGCTAGAATAATATCCCATGAGCGACACGCCCCAACTCGTCGTCGGGACGGCCGGGCACATCGACCACGGCAAGAGCCGGTTGGTGCTGGCCCTGACCGGTACCGATCCGGACCGTCTCCCCGAGGAGAAGAACCGCGGCATGACCATCGACCTGGGTTTCGCCCACGCCAACATCGCTGATTGCGATATCTGGTTCGTCGACGTGCCCGGCCACGAACGCTTCATCCGACACATGGTTGCCGGTGCCACGGGCGTCGACCTGGCCCTGCTCGTCGTAGCCGCCGACGACTCGGTCATGCCCCAGACGCGCGAGCACGCCGAGTTACTCAGTCTGCTGGGCATCGAGCGCTGCGTCGTCGCCCTGAGCAAGATGGACCTGGTCGACGACGAATGGGCCGAGCAAGTCGAGGAAGAAGTCGCAGAACTGCTCGAAGCTCAGAAGATCAAGCCCCTGCGCATGGTGCGCACCTCCACGGAAACCGGGCGCGGCTTGGACGAATTGCGCACGGCACTGGCTGAACTGGCCCGCAGCGGCGAAGCGCAGCGCCAGCCATACAACTGGTTCCGCCTGCCCATTGACCGTGCGTTCAACATCCCCGGCCGCGGCACCGTCGTCACCGGCTCCGTCGCACACGGGACCATCCAGCCTGACGATGAACTCGACCTGTGCCCAGCCGGCCGCCGCGTACGAGCGCGCGACCTCCAGACGCACCACGACCACACAACCGTGGCCGCCGGGCGGATGCGGCTGGCCGTCAACCTCGCCGGGGTGCCACTCGACCAGGTGCAGCGTGGTTGTCAACTCGCCACGCCGGGCTATCTGACCGCGGCCCGCTGTCTGGACGTCTGGCTGGCGTCTTTGCGGATGCCCGGCAAGATCCGCCGCAAGAAGATCCGCTTGCGCTTGCATATCGCGACCAGCGAAGTGCTCGCCGAATTGCGTCTGCTGAGCGCCCCCACCAGCGACCGACTCAGCGCGGAATTCGCCCAACTGCTCGTCGCCGAACCAGTCGTGGCCACCTGGGGAGAGCATTTCATAGTGCGTGACGAAAGCGGGAACCGGACGCTGGGCGGCGGGCGGGTGCTTCGGCCAGTCTCCCGACCGTGGCGCGCCAAGCGCCCGGCGCACCCGGACGGTCTGCGAGCCCTCCTTGAAGGCAACGCCACCGAGCGCCTCGAAGAAGTCGTGCGGGCCAACGAGTGGCACTCGTGCGGCGACGATTGCCTGGCCGCGCGCGCCGGCCTGGCCGATGCATCGCAGGCGGTCAGTGTCCGCGAACCACTCGAAAAGAGCGGCCGCATCACGCGCTTCGATGCCGGTGGCAGCCCCACCTGGGCGCACGTCTGCCATCTGGACGAGCTCGTCAAGCTGATCCCGGCGCGGCTGTCCGAGCATCTCGACGCCAACCCGCGCTTGCCCGGTCTGCCACGCAGCGAGTGGCCCGGCTGGATGCCACAGGCCTGCCCACCACGTCTGCGCGCGGCGCTCGCCGATTGGATGGTGCAGAAGGGCCACGTTTCGCTGGTCGACGGCTTCATCGTGCCGCGTGGCCAGCGCGGCGGCATGTCGGAAAAGGACGAGACCTTGTTCAAGGCGATCTTGCAGGAGTACGCGGATGCCGCCTTCCAACCTCCGGCCCTCTCTGCCCTCCACTGCCGCACGCCCCGCAACGAGAAGCGGTTGCGCGAACTGATCGACTTCGGCGCCGCCCGCGGCCAACTGGTGCGCATCGCCGACGGCCTTTGGCTGCACGGCGAGCATCACGCCCAGATGATCTCGCTGGTGACACAGGCGCTGCGTGAGCGCGGCCAACTCGCTGTAGCCGACATTCGCACCCTGCTGAACTCCAGCCGCAAATACGTTGTGCCCATCGCCGAGCATCTGGACGCCACCGGAATCACGCGGCGCGACGGAGACCACCGCAAACTCGGCCCCAAGGCCCCCAGCGCATAGGCCCCTTTCCATGCCACGACTCGCCGTCGCCCAAACACCCGGAACGGAACTCGCGGAGTGGCGTGCGACGCTGGAACTGCTGGAGGACTTCGTCCACCGGGCCGCGGCCGAACGCGCTAACGTGGTCCTGCTGCCGGAGTGCGCCTGGCCGGCATACTTCATCGGTACGCGCGCGGCGTACTTCGCGGCCCGCTCCACCGGCCTGCCCGGACCGGACGAGTTTCTGCAACGAGTCTGCGCCTGGGCGCGCGCGACGCGCATCTCCATCTGCATCGGCTTCGTCGCCGAGCACGATCGCCGTCTCTACAACGCTGCCGCCCTGATCAGCGCCGCCGGCGAGTTGCTGGGCGTGCAGCACAAGTGTTTCTTGTGGGATTTTGACCACGATTGGTTCGAGCCCGGCCAAAGCCTGCATCCCACCGACACACCCTTTGGACGCGCCGGGATGATGATCTGCGCCGACGCGCGCCTGCCCGAGATCCCGGCCACGCTCGCGGCGCGCGGCGCGGAGCTGCTGCTCCAGCCCACCGCCTGGGTCCAGGTCGGAACGCCGGGCAAGCTCTGGAATCCGCAGCCGGATTTCCTCATCCGTGCTCGGGCGCTGGAGTTCGGCGTGCCCATCGCGTCCGCCAGCAAATGCGGCGCGGAAGGTGACACGACCTTTGTCGGCTCCAGCCTGATCTGCGACTCGGACGGCGACGTGCTGACCCAATGCGGCCAGCGCGAGCCCGGCGTGATTGCCGCCGATGTCGAGTTCTCTTCGCCGCGCAGTCACGGGATGACCCAGGAACAGAGCGCGGCCCTGCTGGCCGAGCAACCACCGCGCATCCCCGCTGCGAACGTACCGCCCCTGAAGGTCATTCTCGCGCCACAACACCCGGCAGCCTCCCCGGGCTCCGCCCCTCCCCCGTCCACAACGTGCGGTCCCTGTCTGATTCTCTCGCCGCCCGCAACACAAACCGCAACAACCTCACGATCCGCGAGCACCAACGCCGAGCTCGTGGGCGCGAGTTGCATTCGTCTGCATGGCCCCACGACGAACACCTTCCAACTCGGCGAGATCCGACTCGCCGCCGTTTCCGCCGATCAGACGCGCGGCTTCGCTCCCCTGCGCGCCCTGGCCCTCGACGGGGTTCACGCGGTGGTGGCGTTCGGCGCCCCGGAACACGCGGCGCTGTTGCAGACCCGTGCCTCCGAAAACCGCTTCTATGTCCTGGCGGCAAGCGACCGGGCCTGCGTTGTGTACGACCCGACCGGCAAACGCACCACGCAGCGCGCCTGGCCACGTGGCGCGGCGAGCACGTCCGGCCAGGCTGATTCGACATTCACGCTGGAGCCCGGGCAATCGGCTGATAAGCAGGTCGCGCCGCGTACTGACATGCTTCGGGGCCGAGCGCCGCGGTCGTATGAGTGGTAGGCCGGCTCCATCTCCTCGCTACGCCAGACCAAGCAACGAATGCACATCGCTGGTGCGCCCGTTGCGAACGCGCCGCGCGGTTGCAGCCCGCATCATTTGCGTTTGCCGATTTCCGACAGCAGCTCCAGTTGCACTTCCTGAATCTCCACCAGGCGTTCCCACTGATGCGAGAGCAGGTGATCGACCTTCTCGTGCAGTTGGCGGATCTCCAGCTCGGCCTTCAGGTTGACCTGATAGTCGTGCTCGGCGCGCAGACGGTCTTTGGCCTCCTGCCGATTCTGACTCATCATGATGATGGGCGCCTGAATGGCGGCGAGACAGGAAAGGACGAGATTGAGGAGAATGAAAGGATAGGGATCAGCGGGTCGCCAAAGGAAAACGAACGAGTTCATCAAGATCCACAGCGAGAGCAAGATCCCAAAGACGATCAAAAACGACCAACTGCCGCCGAACGTGGCGATTCGGTCGGCGAGGCACTGGCCGAACGTCCACGACTGCTCTTGTTCCGCATCTACATTGCTCGAAAGCAGCTCGTGTTCGCGCAGACTGCGGAGAACGTCTTGTTCCAAAGACGTGAGCGCGCCCTTCTCGGACTCCAACAACGAATGAACATATTTCCCCCGGAACGTCGCGAGGTCTGCGCGGCAGATGAACTGCTCGGGGGACCAATCGGGGTGGGCTCGGCGTATTTCGTCCGCCACCGCCGGGCGTACGACCGCGCCGGCCATCAGATCCCGGGCCGGGAACGGCTTTCCGCAGATGGCGCAAGTTTGCCTGTGGTTGCGATTGTCCTTGCTCATCGCTCACCTTCATCGCTTCGCATCCGCTGCCGGCTAAGCTCCAATCCCTGAATGTCGCTGCTCGACCAGCGGTACCGCGAACGTGATTCCCAGCACCGCGCCGGCGTACCTCCCCCGATGGCCGACGAGCCTCTTGAATGCGATCCAGAACACCGAAAGAGCCCTCAGAGCAGTAACCGCGCCAGGGGCAACACCACGCGGGGGCCACGCTCCGCCGCCGTTGCTGCACGGGAATCGTACCACTGAACGCCCATCTCGCGAAAGCTCGGCCTTCGTTGGCCGACGCTGCGGCCGGAGCCGCGGAATCCACGAAGGGTGCCTGAGCGCGTGGCGTCTCCAGCTTGGGTTCGCCAACATCCAACCTGATTCTGCAGGCACGTTGCCATGCAGCGGCGATCGTGGCCAAATCGGGAAACCAGATCACGGTGGCCACCCTGGATAGCTCCCCGTAGGCGTACCGACGTCGTTTACCGGCAGCGCGTTCGCAAGCGACCATCTGGACATCTGGTCCTACAACAGCCGCAATGAACTGGCCGGCGCCGAGCGGTACGACAGCACCGACCCGGAGAGTCCAACGAACCCCATCCCCGCCGCCGATCACGCGTATGCATACGACAACATCGGCATCTGGGAGCAGCACGTCCGAGGCGGACCCGACGGCCGGAAACGAGGCGCGGATTTCATCTGTCGCAAGTGAGCGTCACGGTACTCCCGGTGATCGTGCGTTTCGATGACGGGTGCATTCTGACTCTCAACCGCCTGTTACAGTGACGGACGAATGGGGAACAAACGAGCCCCGCATCTCACCCGGCTACTCGGATTTCGCCTTCGCGACCCAGCCCGGACTGCCGTACACGCCGGCCTGGGTGAAGTCGAACGGCTCGAAACCGATGTCCCGCGCTGGCGACTTCTCAGAGAGCTTGAAGTCACGCTGGCCCGGATCTGAGAATCCCGGGTCTTCAATGACGGAATGCGCGTCACGACCCGCCTCCCGCCACTGCTCCCAGCTCGATCCGGTAAAGTCGAAGTCCGCGCCGCCGGTGTGCCGGTAGCAGTTGTGGTCCATCAGGACGTTGATCTTCGTCCAGGGACCAGCGAGCAATGCGCCGCTGTCCCAATAGACGATGTTGTTCTCGAAGGTGAAGGAGCGGTGATCCTCCACGCGCGTGCACTGGAGCTGATACAGCCTGCTGAAGGCGAAGATGTTGTTGCGGATGACGTTGTCGCGCCCGTAATGCTGGTGGAAGCCACCTGTCTTGGTGTTGTAGACCAGGTTGCTCTCCATGAGGATCCCGGTGCTGCCCTCGTCCGTGTACAGGCCCCAGCCACCATAAGCGTAACTGTCCACATCGTGGATCACGTTGTGGCTGACGCTCGTGCCCTGTGACGGACCAAGGGTGTACACGCCGCCCATGTCGCTGAGCACGCCCTGGCCGATGTCGTGAATGTGGTTGAACGCGATCACGTTACGTTTGGCCAGGCTCTCTGCGTAGCCCCAACGCCAGCCGACTGACACGCCGGTGTAGTACAGGTCGCCGATGTCATTATGCGTGATGCGGTTGTCGCCACTGTGGCCGATCCAGACGCCGACCGCACATGGAAAAATGCGCCCGCCGGCGCGGATGATGTTGTTGTCCACGACGATCCTGCCGGTCTGCTCCGCGTCGCCCTTGCGCGTCGCGGTCTCGCCGATGCGGACGCCACCCGCCCCAGTGTCGTGGATGCGCGTACGCTGCACGACGCAATCCTGACAGCCGCGCCTGAACCAGATGCCATAGCGCCCGATATGCTCGATCTCACAGTCGCTGATTTCGACGTGACGCGCCCCGTCAAGCATCACGACCGCGTCGATGGTCGCGGCGGCCTGGGCTGGCTCAAAGCCCTCGGGGGGCGTGTGGTATGCCGCGTGGCGGAACGTAAGCCCCTCGAAGCGAACGTGCTCGACGAACTCGCCGGTCTCGGGGCGTCCCTGCACGACGATGAACTGCTCGGTTACGGGGGCGATGACGCGGGCGGTCTTGATGTCCTCAGTCTCCCGCGGGAGGTATGACAGGCGGTCGGCACGGTCGAGAAACCACTCGCCCGGGACGGTCAACGCCGCAGCGCAGTTCTCCAGGTGGTAGCGCGTCTCTTTCGTCCAGGGATTCCACGGCTTCATGCCCTGTCCGTGGGTCACGATTGCATTCCGGCCCTCATCCAGGTGCTCGATGAACCGCCGGGTTATATCCCACTTGTGGTAAGCGATCAGTTGAACGTCTGCGAGCTGCAGCGGATCCAGTGTTGCGAGCACGCTCACGTCTTTCGGCTTAGCCAGCACGATCAGGCGAGCCTTTTGCGGCACGCGTTCGCCCGGCGTGAACACCGTCTCTTCCACACCTTGCATGAAGAAGTAGCTCTCATCCGGCGTTCGCGCACGAATAGCCCGGCGACCGTTGACAAAGAGCTGCTCAAAATACCACTCGCCAGCGGCCACTTCCGGGACGTGGGCAGTCCAAACGCCCGGCGAACTCTCCACAAAGCCGCTGATCGTCCGGCCGCCGTCGAACACCGGCCGCTCGCCGGCGCGGGCGCGGTAGGTGATCGGCGCATTTGCCGAGCCGCTGTCGGAAGGCGTAAGTACCAGTGGCTCGCGCATCGTGTACTGGCCGGCGGCGATTTCGACCGTGATCGCCCCAGTTCTGCGCTCCTCTGGCCCAAGACGCCGAATTGCATCCCGGGCTCCCGCCAGCGTAGCCAGTGGGCCATCGCTGCGGTCGTCGCTGGCCGGCGGAAGCCGGCCCGACCAGGCGTCGTTTCCGTCCGGAGCAACGTACAGCGTCTCGCCCGCAGGGGCAGATGGCTGTCGCTGCCAGACACGGACGTAGTCAACCGCCATCGCGTCCGGCAGCTTCGCGTCCGCGATGTCATCGGCCCACTCGCCAACCTCCGCACTGAGGATGAGAAACTCGCCGCGCTGCGATACGGCCTCCCGCATCCGGCCGGTCTCCTGTCCGTCGACGTAGAAGATGTACTCCTGCGGCGTCCATTCCAGCCCAAACGTGTGAAAGCCCTCTCCGAGCCGTGGTACGGGCTTGTTGATGTGCCGGCTCTTGTGGTCCTCGCCGTAGCCGTCCCAGTGGATCGTGTGCAGGGCTCTGTCGCGATACTTGGGTGTGGCCAGGTACTCGATCACGTCGATCTCGACGCCGGCGCTTGCCGGGTTACCTACCGGACTGCCCATGGTGGGCGACTGCAACCAGAAAGCGGACCAATGCCCTGGCTGCGTTTGCGTCTTGTACCGGCATTCGAAATAACCGAAAGTCGGCTCGAACTTGCCGGCGGTGCTGATCATTCCCGTGTGGTACTCGGATGTGGCGAACAGAGTGGCCGCGGGTCGCGTGGCTGTCGGCTCGTGACACGTTGTCGTGATCAACAAATGGCCTTGGCCATCGAGCCGGGCGGCCTCCGCGACGTTGATGGCATCGCGTCGTGGTCCCAGGTGCCGTGGCGCCCATCTTGCTGAATCAGGCGGCGTGCCGATTGGTCCCTCAAACTCGTCCTGCCAAACGAGCGCGTAGTCGTCGTGCTGAAGGAAGCCCGGCATCTCGGGCATGCCGTGCGCATGCTCGACGCTGGGTTCCGGGCGGTACTCGTCGCGTTGCAGGCCGATCTGCCCGAAGGGGATCGGCTTGAAGCCGGGAAGCTTCTCCTTCAGCGGTGCGTTGGGCCGCAGCGCAAAGTCGAGGTGCTCTGGATCGGCGAACCCGGGGTTCTCGTCGGTCTCCACATTGTCTGTGAGCATCGCGTTCTGCTTCGCGACCGGCGCCATGTCGGCGTCGATCTTGCCCGACCTGTAGAGCACGTTGTTGCGCAGCACGTTTCGCTTCGGCGCCATGGGTTCGTCATCCAGGATGTTGATCAGCTCCGCATGACGATCTGCCCATGGACTCTTCGTGTACGGCATCGCCGCCAGCCGCTCGCGCAGGATCGGCCCGAGCTGCTCCTTGCCCCAGCCCAGCCCGCGGGCATCGAGATGTAGCGCCCGCCCGCACGACGAGAAGACGTTGTTCTCGATCGCGTTGTCCCGGCCGCCACCGATGAGCATGCCCCAGTGGCAGTTGTGGAAGATGTTGCCGTAGATCTTCATGCCGCCGGCCTGGTCATCAATGTAGACCGCGTTTTCCCAGAGCTGGACACCCTGAAGGTCATGAAAGAAGTTGTGGCGGATCACGTTCCCTCGGAACGTCCAGTCCCGGCCCGTGTACACGGCCCCGCCGTCGCCGGTGCGGCTGAGCACGTGGTGAACCTCGTTGTACTCGATGACGTGGTCGTTGCCCCAGAAGAGGATCGCGGCGTGGGGGGCGTCGTGGATCAGGTTGTGGGCGACGCGGCAGCCGACGCCGTTCAAACTGAGCGCCGGCCGATACGTGAGCCCGCGGCAACTGAAATGGTGGATGTGGTTGTTGTCGGCTATGTGCCCGGCGGCGGTGAGCGTCAACCGCTCACCGCCGGTGAGGCTGATGCCGCCCTCGCCCGTCTGATAGATGTCGCAGCCGATGACGGCGTGATCTGTGCCTCCTTCAACAACAACCGCTCGGTCACCCAGGTTGCGCAGCGTGCATCCGGCGATGCGGACACCTGTGCCTCCCTTCACGAGAATGGCATCGCCGCGGCTGGCCTCGAGCATCAGGCCCTGGAAGGCAACGTACGAGGCACCGTCCAACATGAGCAGTGGCGCCGCGAGCGTGCTGAGCTGGATGAGCGTTTCGTCGTCGGTACCGGTCGGCGGCCACCAATAGAGCACCCCACTGCCGCGATCCACATAGTATTCACCCGGCTCGTCGATCTCCTCCAACAGATTCTCGGCGTAGTACGGCTTGTCCGCGGCCACACCATAAACGTGCGGCGTTGCGAGAGTGAGGTGACATTGCTCGGTGTCGATACCGGCGACCTTGATCGCCTCTTCGGCCCAGTCGTAGCGCCAGTAACCGACCAGCCAGATGTCGTCCGCGCTCAGCCATCGGCTCGGGCGGTCGTCGCGGTAAGCGAAGATGGGCTGGCCGACATCCTTGCCAGCGCCGGCCGGCCGTGTGCCGGGGCCAAACGTCGGTCCGGTCTCAACAAACCCATCGTTTGGCCAACGAGCAAGCGTCATGGGCTTGCCGTCGCAGAACAACTCCAGCGGTGCGGGTCGGATCGGATGTGGGAAGCCGCGTGGCAGGATCGGGTCGATCCCTGCCAGGCCGAAGGTGTGAAGATCGACCTGCCGCACGTGTTGTCGGGCGTCCGCGCTGATGACGCGCGCCAGAATCGCCGGGTCTGTCACTGGTTCGAATGCCGTCCATGGCAGGCGATTTCCGCCGACGAGTGTGGCGGTCTCGCCGGGCTGCGAGCGGTACGTGGCGGGCGCCTCCTGCGCACCGGAGTCCCGTGCATCGAGCACGAAGGACTCGGTAAGCGTGTATGTACCGCCGCGCAGCCAGACCGTGATGGCGACGGCAGGTCGGTCACCGCGAGAGCGCAGCGCCCGCACCGCATCGCGAGCTGCCGTGAGCGTAGCCAACGGCCGCTCGAGGGTTCCTGGGTTTATGTCGGCACCATTTGGTGCGACGTAGAGTTCCTCAGCGTCCGCCCCGCTGATGGCCACAAGCAGCACAAGGCCCGGAATAATGAACCTCATTTTGAACTCCCAAGACAAAAAGGCTGCGCCGAACGGGACCGGCCGACGGGCAGCCGGTATTCTGAACCACCGCAGACCGGCTGACGAGGTCTATTGCCGCCATCTGCGCGGCATTATGCGCGTGACAAACAGGTTCGCACACGGAGATGAGCGTGCCCGCATTGACTCGGACGGCCTTGTTCGTGGTGCTGTTGAGTTGCTTGACGCCGGATACCGGGGCACAAGAGACGGTGACGCTCAGGCCCGCGGCGATCCTGCGGAAGAGTAGCCAGTCGAACCGCTCGGACCGGGGCGCGGCGACACAGGCCGTGCTCATGAGCGTCTACCGTGTGCCGCGCCTGCGTGCCCACGACCCGCTGCAAACGATTACCGACGCCTTGCGAACCTACATCCAAACTGGCGAGCTCCCGCCGCTACCCGCGCCCACCATTGCAGACGGGTGAACTGTTACTGTTACTCTTGAACAGGCTATTCCGGAAGCAAAGAGAAACCAGTACGGCCGATGGTGGTGCGACGGGGATGGAGCCGGCGGCATCGCCGCCCTGCTCGGCGTCGCAGACAACAGCGGCACGCAGCTTGGCGGAGGCGGCCCGGGCGGCCAAACGAGCCCTGGCAGATGACCGTGACGCACATTCGCAGGGGTCGCGCGCGCGGGCCACGCAGCCGAGGATGAACCCGGGCACCGGAGGCATGGTCGTCACACAGCCCGCACGCCCCGTTCTCCAGCGCAGGACGTCGGCGTCGGGTCAGCCGCCGATCAGCAGCTCCACGAATGCGTCGATGTCAAAGCCGTTGACCTCGCCATCACGGTTGATGTCGGCCAGCATGTGGTCGCAGTCGGGGTACTGGGCGTAGTAGTAGTCCGGACCCAGTAGCGCCAGCACGAAGGGATCGATGTCAAAGCCGTTGATGACGCCGTCGCAATTCATGTCACCGATCTCGAAAGCCGGGCCCACACCGGACCAGAAGCCGCCGACGAGCTCGAAGTCGCCGCCGCTCATGGGGGTTGTCGACGCATCGGGCTGGCCGATCGTGCCGGACAGTTCGAAATCGCCGCCGGTGGTCCACATCTCGCCGCCGTCGTCGATGGTCCACCAATCGAGGGTGAAGTCGTCCGCCGCGACGGTAGTAGCAGCGAGCAGGGCGATCGTGCCAAGTGTGAGGCTAATGACTATCTTTCGCATCGATGCTTCTCCGGTGCTGTGCTGTCCACAACGGGGCACGCACAAGCCCCAAGTACCTTGATTCTATCGAATGACCATTTCGCCGCCACCGTTGATCTTCATTCCACCGCCTTGGATTCGAATGCGCGTTTTGCCGGGAATGTTGCCTTCCAGAAAGAAGCGAATAGTGGCGCCGGGCTCGCCGTTGAACTGAATGGCGTCGCTCGGGTTGCCGCTGTTGACCAGGAGGAATCCGGACCGCAGTATTTGCAGGTCTTGCCCGATACTGAACCAGGCGTTGGTGCCCGCGGTGTCGCGATCGAAGTATCGACGCACGCCGCCGGGATAGTACGAGCCCATCGTGCTCCCAATCGCGACGTCCGGGACGACAATGGCGATGGCGTACTCATCCGGCGGGTTTCCCAGGTGCAACTCGTCCACCACCCACCACGCGTCATAGGAGTCATTGGGCCAACCGTAGTTCATGTGGAGCAAGTAGAGGACGTCGAAATCCACCCTCCAACCGTCGTTAACGATGGCGTGGTCTTCGACCCGGTACGGCAGGGGGCGGTTGACGTTGAGCTGGTTTCTCAGGGCGTTGAACCAGTCGAGCTGCGAATCGTAGTCCGAGCGGTAAATGACACAGCCGTTTTCGTCATAGCGGAAGTAATCCTCGAAAGCGTCCTCCAGGTAGGCCGTGGGTGTCCCCGATGAATCGCAGCCGTAGTCCATATCCGTCGCCAGACCAACCTCACTACAGAGTTCGGCCACCGCATTGATCTGCTCCCAAGTGACGGACTCCTCATTCTCGTTATAGAACCAGCCGCCGCCATCGTAGATATACTCGTTGCACATGTTGGGCCAGTCATAGGCATCAGTGAACGGTTCCGAGCCCGCGGGCGGCCAGCGCCAGTGGTACATGACTTGCGCCCCCACAACGGCGACACAGCCCGCACGGGCGCAGTAGTTGAAGCGATCGTACTGTGACCAGTCGCAGCTCATGCCGGGGCACTGGTCGTTGTAGGGTGGCTGCTGGTGCCAGTTGCAGGTGAGCATGGTCTCGCCTTCCTGGTAGTTCATCCCGCCGCCGCGACGGACTGGCCGCGGTTTCCGGTGCTCCTGGGGATCGAAGGTCTCCGATAGCAGAGCATCCGAGATGGCGCGGTAGTTGATCTCCAGCAGGTCGCCGATCTTGTCGTCGGGCTGGAGCGGCCGGCCGAGCTGCTGCTCGATCCCGGCGAGGATGTTCTCCATCTTGCCCTTGATCAGGTCGGTCAGACCCTCGTCACTGTCGGGGTCCAGGTTGCAGCGGGTGGAATAGGCCCGCACCGGGGCCAGTTCCTTGTGCAGCGAGAGCACCAGGTAGCCCTGGGGCCGGACCTGACAGAAGTACCCCAGCGTACGGTCGCCGCGTTTGAATTCCTGAACCGACACGACCTCGGCGGTCTCGGCGCCGTTCCAACTGCCCTCGTCAACGAGGATGAAGTTGACGTAATTGCGGGCGATGGTCAGGGCTTCCTGCGCGCTGGCCAGCTCTGCCTGTGCGCACCGCGTGCCGGCCAGCAAGACGACCAAAGCGGCCAGGAGAGTGTTTGTTGTTGATCTCATGGTGACCACCTCCCCTCCCTACTGAAGCGTGACCAGGACCAGGATTTGACCCTTTTCGCCCTGCTTCAGCGGCTGCATGGCCTTGCCGAGGATGGCGCCCTGGGCCTTCTCGTGGTCGGTTACCTTCATCGCGTAGCCGGGCGTCGGTGACGTTGTGAGCAGGTCGCCGGGCTGGATCGTCCCGTACGTGGCGTCCACGTTGCAGTACACGCGGCCGGCCAGGGCAACGTCGAGGTCGTACTGCCCCGCGCCGAGGCGCACCGCCGAGCCCAGACCATTAGCGCCGGCGACAATGCCCGCCACCTTGCGATCGTAGGGTGCCATGCCTATGGCGAGTTGGCCGACATGCTCGGCGTCGATGACGAGCACCGTGCCCGGCGTGATCTCGTTCTCGCCCGAGACGTCGAAGCCCTCGGCGTAGTCCAGCCCTTCGCCGAGCTCGATGAGAATCTGTCCGCTTGACGGACTTACGATCTCGACGTTGCCCACAAAGCGGCCGGCCACTCCCGCGGCGGTGGATTCGGCGTAAATGCCGAACCCGCTCGTGGTTTTCGCGTAGACTCCCGTGCCGCCGACGGATTCTCCATATACGCCTGTGCCGTAGCCGGCGTGGGTTCCGGTCACGCCTGTGCCGTTCCACGAGTCATCGTTGTGTCCGTAGACGCCCACGCCGCCGGTGGAAAGACCGTAGACGCCGCGTCCGCTCGGCGTGTAGCCATAGACACCCCAGCCACTGCCGTCCTGACTACCATAGACGCCGATACCGTTGCCTCCGGTACTGTTGTTGTGACCGCGTACGCCGGCGGAGTATCCGCCCGGTGTGGTGCTGTTGACGAAGCCGCGGACGCCCGACGCGCCGTTCGCGATCGAATCGGTCGCGCCCCAGACGCCCGGAAGTGACCCAGTGCTCTGGTTGTGCAAGCCATAGACGCCGGTTCCGGAAGAGGCACCTTTCACCGCCGGATAGCCGTCCCAGTTGAGCGCGTCCAGCGATGCCTGCGGGTCTTGCACCTGGATGCCAACGTAACCCTGGAAGCAGCCTCGGCCGTTGAAGTACCCGGCGTAACCGCCCTCGCCGAGACTTACGCCAAACACACCAGTGGAGTCTGCGCCCAAGGCGAAGCCGTATACCCCTATGCCGCCGGCACCACCGCTGGCTCCAAAGACACCATATCCGTCATCGCTGCTGCCTTTGACGCCGTAGCCGTTGGCGTGGTATCCGCTGATGGCGGCAGCGATGGACAGGTCGGTCTCCCGCACGTCGAGCGTGGAGGACGGGCTGCTCGTCCCGATGCCGACATAACCGACGTTGTTGTTGTAGATATGGTCGCCGTTCAGCGTCCAATAACCGCCACTGCCGGGGCCATTGAGGGCATACAACGCGACCGGCGCCGCGGTCACCGGCTGGCGCGGCGAAAGCACAGTGTGCGGCCCACCGCCCCCACTGGCCCGTACGGCCACTTCCAGCCAGCGGGCGTTCCCGTTGAACGCACCAACACCGAAGTCCAGTTGCGCCGTGAATAGACCGTTGCTGACGGGCCAGTCGTCTACCGGGAAGTCGCTGCCGACCTGTAACCCGCCTTGGGCAGCGTCGTACAGGCGAAAGACGAAGTCATAGTCGCCGTCGGCGGGCAGGCCGGATTCCTTGAGCTCGCCCTGGTACGTGAACTCGGTGCCCAGGGAAATCGCGCGGGCGGTCTCGTAGCCGCTGCCCCACGCGAGAACGACAGCAAACACAATAAGTCGTGGGCATCTCATCGGTCTTCTCCTTCTCATCGCCCCGCCGTCCATACTCCGATCGGGTGGACGACTGTCTTCTGGTCGGAATGCCGGCGGTCAGGCGCGACGAATGGGCTCTCCAAACTGGTACAATGGCACATGGCGGGTCCCGACCCCGGGCCGGTCTGTGGCAGACCACGCGACCCGCTATAGGTACCTCCGCCGTTGGACGGCGTGAGCCATCAGATTGCGCAGGTTTTTTTGATGGGTAGCCGGCAGGAAGGAGACGTGACCCGTATTCTGCGAGCGGCCGAGGCCGGGGATGCGCAGGCAGCCGCCGAGCTGCTGCCATTGGTCTATTCTGAGCTGCGCCGGTCGGCGCGGGCGCGGATGGCCAAGACCCCGCCGGGAAACACACTCCAGCCGACGGCTCTGGTTCATGAAGCGTACCTGCGCCTGATCGGGAAGGACGACGCGAAGCTGGGCAAGAGCCGCGGGCACTTCTTCGCGGCCGCCGCTCAAGCGATGCGCGACATCCTGGTGGAACAGGCTCGCCGCAAGAAGCGCCAGAAACGCGGTGGCGGTCGCAAACGGATTGACATAGACGGTGCCGACCTCGCGGAAGTGCCGCTCGAACCACCGGCGGAAGACATTCTGGCCTTGGATGAAGCGCTTCAGAGGCTGGAGCAGGAACAGCCCCGTCTTGTGGAAGTCGTCAAGCTGCGTTTCTTCGCAGGGTTGACGACGAGGGAGACGGCTGCCGCGCTGGGGATCTCCGTGCCGACGGTCGAGCGGGACTGGCGTTTCGCGCGTACGTTGCTATACACGCATCTGGCGGGCTCGCAAGCGCGCCGCTGACGGTCCGACAATCATGACGGGAAGACGACTGCAAAGGGCCAGGGAAGTCTTCGAGAAGCTGGTTGACGTGCCCCCGGGGCAGCGCGAACCCCTCCTCGCCAGCGCGTGCGACGGCGACGAGCAACTGCAGACCTTTGTCAAAGAGCTGCTGGCCAACCACGACGGTGGCATGGGGGAATTCATGGTGTCTCCCGCCTTCGTCTCAGATTCTGATCCGCCTTTTACGGATGCCACTCGGCCGCCGCAGCGCATCGGACGCTATGAGATCATCCGCGTAATCGGCGAGGGCGGGATGGGCACGGTCTATGAGGCCCAGCAGGAGAATCCCCGGCGGTGCGTCGCGCTGAAAGTCGTCCGTCCCGGTCTGATGGCAAGTCACGTCCTCCGTCGCTTCCAGCAAGAGGCCAACCTGCTTGGACAGCTTCAGCACTCCGGCATCGCGCAAATCTACGAAGCGGGCGTGGCCGAGGTCACCTCCGGGGTGGGTCCGAGCGCGCGCCAGCCCTTCTTCGCGATGGAGCTGATCCGTGGCGGGACCCTGACTGAGTACGCGCAGAGCGCTCGACTCCGGACGCGTGAGCGCCTGGAGCTCCTGGCCCGCGTGTGCGACGCGGTGCAGCACGCCCACCAGAACGGCGTGATTCACCGTGATCTCAAGCCCGCCAACGTCCTCGTGGACGAAAACGGGCAGCCGAAGATTCTGGATTTCGGCGTGGCGCGACTTACCGACGCCGACGTTCAGACCGTGACCACGCAAACCGGGGTCGGGCAGTTGATCGGCACCGTCCCCTACATGAGCCCAGAGCAGGTGAGTGGCGACTCCCGCCAATTGGATACTCGCTCCGACGTGTACTCGCTGGGCGTCATCCTCTTCGAGCTTCTCAGTGGCAAACTGCCTCACGACGTGCGCACCACGTCGATTCCCGAGGCCGTTCGGAAGATACGCGATGATCTCCCGGTTCGACTTGCATCGCTCGACCGGTCGTTTCGTGGAGAGATCGAGATCATCGTCAGCAAGGCCTTGGAGAAGGAGAAGCCGCGGCGATATCAGACCGCGTCCGATCTCGCGGCAGACATCCGCCGCTACTTGCGCGGCGACGCGATCGAGGCCCGCCGTGACTCGGCGTTGTATGTGCTCCGAAAGGCGGTGCGGCGCTATCGTGGAATCGCGCTGGCGGGGGCGCTCCTGCTCGTCCTCTTGACCACGTTTGGAGTGGTTTCGTTCGTTCAGGCTGAGAAGAACCGCCGCCTAGCCGCCGATGAGCGCCAGGCACGCGAAAACGCCGTTGCGGCCCTCAAGCTGGCTCGGCACGAACAGAAGCGCGCCGACGCCGCTTCGACGCGGTTGCAAGCTGAACTCACAACCAGCAGCATCGAGCGCGGGCGCCTGCTCGGCCGGACGGGAAACCTGACGGCGGCGGAGGAGCTGATTTGGCGCGAGCATCTCGTGAATCCCGCTTCGAATCACTCCTTCTGGGCCCTCTGGGAGCTTTACTCTCATAACCCCTGTCTCGCCACACTGGGGATGCATGACAGGACGATGCGCGCCGTAGCGTACGCCCCGGACGGCAGACTATTTGCTTCAGCCGGCGACGACGCCGTCGTCAAGCTATGGGACACCTCCACGTTCGAATGTGCGGCGATCCTCACCCAACACACCGGCCCGGTGCGCGGCCTTGATTTTGGACCCGATGGACGGCACCTCGCCTCTGCAAGTCTCGACGGCACAATCGTGATTTGGGACGTTGCGTCACACACGCCTGTACAGGTGTTGCGCGGTCACGCCGGTGCTTTCCACTCAGTCTGCTACTCGCGCGACGGAACACAACTTGTTTGTGGGGCAGACGACGGGACCGTGCGTGTCCTGGATGCCGCGCAGGGCAAGACGATCGGAACACTCCCCGGGCACCAGGCTGCGGTTGTGTTCTTGCGCTTCAGCCCCGACGCTGCGCTCCTCGCCACCGCCTCGACAGACCGCATGATCAAACTCTGGCGGGATCTAAGCGGCCCTGCGATCGCGACACTAACGGGCCATCGAGGTGGCGTTGCATCGTTGGCATTCTCACCGGACGGCCACACACTAGCCTCGGGAGGCAGTGACAAGGCCTTCAAGCTGTGGGATCTCGCAACGTACGAATGCACCGATACGATCGATGCCAACAACGGAACCGTGAGGTTCCTGAAGTTCTCGTCGGACGGACAGTCGTTGATAGTCTGCGGGTGGTGGCGCATCGATGTCTGGGATTTGAGTACCCGCACGCGCCGACCATTGGCGGCTCACGGCGTCGAGGCGGCCGACGTCAGCCCCAATGGTCGGTTCCTCGCCCACGCCGGTGGATATGCCCGCGTGTGGCCCAGCTCCGTCGTTCGCCTCGAGGACATCGCCACCGACGCCGGAGTGCTCCGGCTCAGCGGGAGCTCCGGCCGCCGCCCGGCTGCGGTCGGCCCCGGCGGTCGCCTTATCGCCGCCAGCGACGCCGCCGGGCGCGTGTGTCTCTGGGAAACGGCAACCGGTCGCCTGCTCGCGTCGCTGGAGGGTCATCCCAATCGCTGGTCTTCCTGCCACTTCCATCCCGCCGGCAGGATCCTGGCAACATGCACTTCGGGCGAGATGAAGTTCTGGGATCTCGCCACCGGCGGCATGCTCTGTGCATTGAGCGGGCACCATGCGGCGACCACGCACTCCATGACCTTCAGTCCTGATGGAAACACGTTCGCCGCCACGTGGCAAGACGGGACAATCCAGATCCGCGCCATGTCGAGCAATGAGATCATCACGACGATTCCCGCTCGACAACATGAGACGCTCAGCGTGCGCTTTAGCCCTGACGGAAACACACTCGCCGCCACGTACCGCTGGGGGATGATTCGGTGGTACTCCGCCCGGGGGGACCTGCTGGCGGAATTCAACACAGTCCTCACGCCCTGGACCGCCACGTTCAGTCCCGACGGAAAGAAACTCGCCGCCGCCTGTTGGAGTCGCGAGATTCAAATCTGGGACCTGGCCACACAAACGCTCGAACAGCGCCTGGAGGCGTCGGCGGCCGTGATCTGGGAGGTGGCGTACATGCCGGGGCATCCCCATCTCCTGGCCGCGTGCAGCGACGACGGGTACGTACAGCTATGGGACCTGCGTCAGGGCCGCAACGTCCTCACGTTCGGTTGCTTTGACGGCGCCGCCGTCTCCGTTTCGTTCACCCCGGACGGTAAGACGCTCGTCGCCGCCGGAGATAGCACGGGCCAGGTTCATGCCTGGGACCTCGAGTACTACGAGCGCCACATGGCGGGCAATATGCGCTTCTACGTTGAACTCCTGGGCCCGGAACTGGGCGATGCGATCCAAACCCACGCGCTTACGGCCTGGGCTGATGAAGTTCTGCGCCGCCCATGGCCCCGAATCGGCCCGCACGCTGAACGTCTCGCGGATCAGCCGCCAGCCACAACCGGCGGCATTGACGTCGATCCCGATGTCATCGCCGCCTGGGGCCGCGCCGCTTCCGGGGAAACCACTCGCTCATCTCGGCAAATCGCGCCGTAGTGCAGAGCCCTGTGCGTGTCCAGGTGTGCCGTTGTGCCTACTGAGTATTCCGTCTTCATTGATAGCAAACGACTTACGCGCTTCGCCTTCTCCGGGCTGACTCACTACGATACCACCTCACAGACCTCGAACTGGGGGACCATGATGGGCGTCGGGCGCGTCATCGCCGTTCTGCTCCGCGCGTTTTTTCGCCCGCGTGCAGCGCTCGCCGCCGAAATCCTGGCTCTTTACCACCAACCCGGCGTCCTCCAACACTCGGTGAAACGGCCGCGGCTTCGGCAGCGCGACCGGATCTTCAGGGCCTGACTGTTGCAGCTCTGCGCGGACTGCCCGTTGGACAGCCCAGCAGGTCGCCGAGGGAGCGGTTGTGTCGAGGACCGGTCGGCGCCGCCGGCAACCGCTCCCTGACAGTCGCGGCTCGGGTTTGAACACGATGCCGTAGTGTAGTGTCTCACGATTACGACATCTTTCCGAGCCGCGACCGTCAGGGAGCGGTTGTGTCGAGAACCGGTCGGCGTCGCCGACAACCGCTCCCTGACGGCCGCGGCTCTGGTTTGAATACGATGCCGTAATCGGGAGACGCTACAGTAGTCTGTTCTCGGTGAGTTTGGGCATTGTGCGACCTCCGGATCCGCAAAAGCAGTACGTGCTGTTCCTTTCGGATCCCTGAGCCGCACCGCCCGACACAGGCAGGTACGCTAAATCCAGCGTTCGGCAATATTTACGTCACTGGAGCCGATGAGACTCGAACTCACGACCTCCTGCATGCCATGCAGGCGCTCTCCCAACTGAGCTACGGCCCCGGGGGTGTTGCGCTCAGGATGTCGAAGTGGTCAGGGGCGGACTTGAACCGCCGACACACGGATTTTCAATCCGTTGCTCTACCAACTGAGCTACCTGACCGGAACCGCCGCATTAACTAGCGGCCGCTGCCTCGGTGTCCCGTCGCCGGCTGCCTGGGCCGCCCGCGACCAACCGCTGCCAGATTAGGCCGCGGAATTAGCCTCGTCAAGCCCACCTTCTTATCGGCCAAATGCGCGGCCCGCGGGTGAATGCGTTGGCCTCAGCCTGGTCGCCGAACCTGAGGCAAACACGCGCCGCGGGAAAGTCCTGGGACACGCTCTCAAGCCGCGGCCCGCACCTTCTGCTTTCGAGCTGCCAGGAAGAGGCCCAACTCGAACAACAGGATCATCGGGCCGGATAGCAGCAGGTGGCTGACCAGGTCGGGGGGTGCCAGCATTCCGGCGATGAAGATGATCACCAGGATGACCACCTTGCGGTAGCTGCGAAACACCTGCACGGGCACGATCCCGGACCGCGCCAGGAAATACACCACCAGCGGCATCTGGAACGCCAACCCGAACGCGATCGTCATGATCAGTACAAACGTCAGGTATTCGCCGATGCGAAAATGCGGATCGATCAGCCCGCGGCGATCGTCCCGGCGCAACTGGACCGAGAAGGTCTGGTCGGTCCCCCGTAGCTTCAGCTTGTTCTCGAACAGATTGAACCAGAGCTCTCCGGCGGCAGGTTCGAGTGGGTCGGTCTCCATGAATAGGACGGGGGGCAGTGCGGAAACGCCGGGCTGGGTGGCGGGAGCGTGCGCTTTGCCCATGCCGATCAGGCTGCGCTCCAGGACGTTGGGCTCGGCTGTGGGGAGTGGAATCCAGTTGGCGAACCCCACCAGGAAATTCAGGCTGACGAGCAGCACCAACGTATACATGAAGAGCACGCCGGCCAGGAACAGCCCCACGCTCAGCGGAACCAACTGGTAAGCCCACTTCTTCTCGTGCTTGTAGAGCCCGACGGCGACGAAGGCCCAAAGCTGACAGATGATGTATGGCGCGGACAGAATCAGGGCGGAGATGACCACCACCTTGATGTAGATCAGGATGGCTTCGACCGGGCTGGTGGCCAGAAAGCTGTCGGCCATGCCGTGTCGGCGCAGGACGATCACCACCGGCCGGGCGATCAGGGCCAGCAGGAACTTGGCCGGCCAGATGCACAACAGGCAGGCCGCCACGAGCGCGATCAAGCTGCGAACCAGGCGCGTGCGCAGTTCCTCGAGATGCTCGCCGATGGTCATGCGCGTGCTGTTGGAGGAAGGGGAGTCGCCTTCGGACGTCGCGTCTGAATCTGCCATGTCGCGATAATAACCGGTGGTCAGCAGGCGTCCATGTTCCCCGGCGCGCGGGCGGGCGTAGGCTGGAAACGACCGGACCTCACTCGCCGGGCCCGCGATAGGTGACCAGAACGCTCATGAGGTAGCGCCCGATGTTTTTGGTGTCGGTCATGGCCGTCACCTGCACACACACATCCACGATGTCGGGGTCCTCAGCCGCCGCCCACTCGTTGAGCTGGGTTTGGATCGCCTCGAAG
The DNA here is from genome assembly GCA_018814045.1 of Planctomycetota bacterium. Taxonomy (GTDB): domain Bacteria; phylum Planctomycetota; class Phycisphaerae; order UBA1845; family Fen-1342; genus JAHJAR01. The sequence continues at coordinate 32,142 of JAHJAR010000293.1, forward strand.
TCGTCACGATGATCGCCAGGTGCACAGAAGATCTTGAACCGCATCGGGTCTGCCTCGTTCGGGGACCATTTCAACGCCTACAAGCGGGCAGGCGGCCGGGCCGAACGCTGGGCGGCCGGCATCACGCCGCTCGATGATACTGCTGACGGCGCGGGCGTACAGCACGGCTGGCCAGAAGATTGCCCGGCCGGAAGGGGCACTTCGGTGGCCATTGACCTGCCCGGGGCGGGTTCCTATGCTGCAAGATTCTACGGTGTTCCGCCGACCGCGGACCGAGTGGCGGTTCGTGCTGCTGTGCGCTCGCCAAACCGGGCGAGCGCGTCGGCTGCCGGTGGAATCCGCCGGCGAGACGCGAACCTGGTGCCATGTGCTGAGAGGGCCAGATCCCGAATGCTAGGAATACGCCACGAGGATAAGAGCACTTGGGAGGCCCGCGTTCCGTTGACGCCGCCGGACGTGCAGCGGCTGATCTCGACGCACGGCGTGGAGTTCTGCGTGCAGTCCTCGCCGGCGCGGGTCTTCCCCGACGAGCAGTACGCGGCCGCCGGAGCCGTCGTGGCCGCCGACCTCGCTGGTTGCCCGATCATTCTCGGCGTGAAGGAAATTCCGCCGGAGCGGCTGGAGCCCGAGAAGACCTACATCTACTTCGCGCACGTGATCAAGGGACAGGCGGCGAATATGCCGGCCCTACGGCGGCTGCTGGACCTGAAGTGCCAGCTCATCGACTACGAACGCATTGTCGATGAGCAGGGCCGCCGGCTGGTGTTCTTCGGCCGGTTCGCGGGGTTGGCAGGGATGATCGATACGCTCTGGGCGTTCGGGCAGCGGTTGCAGACGGAGGGCATCGACAGCCCCTTCAGCCGCATCCAGCCGGCGCACCGGTACACCGACCTGGCCCACGCCCAGCGCGAGATTGCCAGCGTCGGCGAGACTATTCAGCGAAACGGCCTGCCGGGCGCGCTCCAGCCGCTGGTGTGCGGTTTCGCCGGCTACGGCAAGGTCGCGCTCGGTGCACAGGAGATCTACGATCTGCTGCCGGTCGAGGAGGTTGCGCCGGAGAACCTGGCCGATGTGCCGGCGGCGAATATGTGCTACAAGGTGATCTTCCGCGAGGAGCACCTGGCCGAACGGCGCGATCCGTCGGCACCTTTCGAGTTGCAGGAGTACTACGATCACCCCGAGCTCTATCAGGCTGCCTTTTACCCGCATGCGCGTTATCTGACGCTGCTGGTGAACTGCATCTACTGGGAGCCGAAGTACCCGCGGCTGCTGACGCAGGAGCAGTTCCGCGATCTGTTCGCCCAGGCCGGCGGCGCCCGGTTGCGCGTGGTAGGTGACATCACGTGTGACGTCGATGGTTCATTGGCGTGCACGACCCGAGCAACGACGCCCGACAGCCCGCTCTACGTCTATGACCCGGTCACGGGCCGAACGCGCGACGGTGTTTCGGGGCCCGGCCCTGTGGTGCAGGCCGTTGATTTTCTGCCCTGCGAACTGCCGGTGGACGCCTCCGGCTACTTCTCCAACACACTTAGCCCGTTCGTGCCAGCGCTGGCCCGGGCGGATTTCACGCGACCGCTGAGCGAGTGCGGCCTGCCGCTGGAGTTGCAGCGCGCGACGATTGTGTATCACGGTCAACTCACTGAGGCGTACCGCTACCTGGAGGAACACGTCCGGTAAGGTCGCTGGACGAGTCGCCGATGAGTTGGCACGAGACGTGCATGGCACATTCCGGATTGTTGGTGCTCGCGGCGATGCGGGCTCATCCGTAGGAGGTGATTCGATGGCGAAGGTACTTCTGCTGGGCGCCGGCCTGGTCACACGTCCGCTGGTGCGTTACCTGCTTGGCCAACCCGAGCTTGCTCTCACGATTGCCACGCGCACGGTCAGCAAGGCCGACGCGCTGGTGGCCGGCCACCCGCAAGGGCAGACCACGACGCTGCTGGCCAAAGACACGGCCAAGCTGGAGAAGCTGATCTCCGAACATGATCTGGCCATCAGCCTGCTGCCAGCCCCGCTGCACCCGGTCGTGGCCGAATTGTGCATCAAGTACCGCAAGCAGATGGTCACGACCTCCTACGTCAGTCCCAAGATGAAGTCCTTCGACGGACCGGCCAAGGACGCCGGCGTCATGATCCTGAACGAGATCGGCGTCGACCCCGGTATCGACCACATGTCCGCCATGCGCATCATCGACGATGTGCACAAACGCGGCGGCAAGGTGGTCAGCTTCAAGTCCTACTGCGGTGGGCTGCCAGCCCCCGAGGCAAATGACAATCCTTATGGCTACAAATTCTCCTGGAGCCCGCGCGCGGTGTGTACGGCCGGCAAGAACACCGGGCGCTACCGCGCGGATGGCAAGATCGTGGACATCCCCGGACCGGAGCTGTTCGCCCACCATCATCCCCTCCAGGTCGAGGGAATTGGCGAGTTGGAGGCGTATACCAACCGCGACTCGCTGGGCTACATCGATATCTACGGCCTCGCGGGCATCGAGACCATGTTCCGCGGGACGCTGCGCTATCCCGGCTGGTGCGAAACGCTCAAGCGAATCGTCGAGCTGGGGCTGCTGGAAGAAACGCCCGTCACCTATGCCAGCGGGACCACGCTGGCCCAATTCACGGCGACGTTCCTGAAGGTCAAGCCGACCGGGGATCTGCGGTGCGACCTGGCTCGGCAGCTAGGCCTGAACGCTTCGTCGCCGGTATTGGGGCGACTGGCCTGGCTGGGACTGTTCAGCGACGAGCCCGTGGCGATCACCGAGAAGGAAACGACCCCGCTGGACGTACTCGCGGCCCGCATGGAACAAACGATGAAATACGCCCCGGGTGAGCGCGACATGATCGCCCTGGTGCACCACTTCATCGCGCGCTTCCCCGGTAAGCCGGACGAGAAGATCAGCTCGACGCTGATCGACTACGGCCAGCCGGGTGGCGATTCGTCGATGGCGCGCACGGTGAGCCTGCCGGCCGCCATTGCCACGCGATTGATTCTGACCGGGCAGATTCATGTTCCGGGCGTACACATCCCGGTCATTCCAGAGATCTACAATCCGGTGCTGGACGAGCTGGCCACACTGAAGATCAAGTGCGTGGAGAAGACGGAGCCGCTAGCGTAGTTGGTCATGAGTGGAGCATCAGCTCTGGCCCGAGCCGCGCCCGCAAGGAAGCAGTCCTTGCGCACGAAGGGCACCGCTCACGGTCGCGGCTGCTCCGTAAACTCGGATTTTCATCCCCCGTGGGTACGGCGCAAGCCCCATGAGAACTCGAAAGGAATTTTGGGATAAGTTCTAGCGGGTCAGCAGGCCCCCCGACGCACCGACGAGGACGATGTGCACGTGCCCCGGTCCGTGCACGCCCGTCACCAGGATCCCCTCGATATCGGCGGTCTTGCTCGGACCGCTGAGCAGGTTGACGTTCGCCGGCTGGATCTCACGCTGTTCCAGCGCAACGAAGAAGTCGTAAAGATCCGCAACCAGGTGCGCGACGTCCACCACCACCACGTGGATCGGCGGGATCAGCGACGAACCGCGCGCCCGCCCGGCCCCCGACTCGCAGACGACCGTACCTGTCTCGGCAATACCGGCTACAGACCCCGTCACAGCCGCGTCCACCGCAAACAGCGTCGCGTCGTTGGGCACGGTGTGCACGATGATCCCGTCGGCGTCCAGCGCGCGCGTCAGTTCCGAGGCGCGCGGGCCTGGCAGGCTGCCCTCAGCCGTCACCTCGATGAAGCATGAGCGCGTATCGTGCATACGCAGGACGCGGCGCACGACGTCGGTCCAGTCCGCCGACGTGGCAGCATGCACCTGACAGCCGGCTTCGGTCGCCGCATGCGTGAAACGCCCCGGCAGATCCGCCGCCGCAGCGACCTGTCGAATGGATGCGCCGAGCTCCTCCGGCAGCTCCGTGCTCCGCTGGAGCCCAGCCACGCGCTGCCGCAGCGCGGCGATGAAATCGTCCACCGCTGTGTTGGCGGGCTCCACGGGCACTGGCGTCTTCCGCGGGCTAGCGCTCATCGCGCAGCTCCTGGTGCCAAAGTCGGCGGAAGCTCCGCTCGGCCGGCAGTGGCAAATCCCGGCAAGCGGTCCAGGCCCCCAACGGGCCGAGGCGACTCCGCGCCCAACCGCCGCCGGTATCCCACAGAAAGCCGCGCAGGAAGCGTTGACCAAACCCATAGACCGCCGCGGATTCCATGGCCCAGCGCCAGAGCCGCAGGCCCGCGCGCTTGCTCAAGGGCTGCGTGTCGCGCGCCGCCGCGCGCAAGGACTGGAGCAAGGCGGGAATGTCGATCTTGACTGGGCACGCCTTCTCACAGAGTCCGCACAGGGTTGAGGCGCGCGGCAAATCCGTGTGCTCCACCAGACCTTCCAGTAGCGGCGTGACCAGGCTGCCGATCGGTCCCGGATAGACGCTCGCGTAGGCGTGGCCGCCGATGTTGCGATACACCGGGCAGACGTTCAGGCACGCGCCGCAGCGCACACAGCGCAGGACCTCGGCAAACGGCCCGGCGAGAATGTCCGAACGCCCGTTGTCCATCAGAACGACGTGGAGTTCCTCCGGGCCGTCCACATCCGCCGCGCGTTTTGGACCGGTGACCAGCGTCGTATAAGACCCCATCGGCTGACCGGTGCTCGAGCGGGCCAGCAGCTTGAGGTACACGGCCATGTCCCGCAGGCGCGGGATGACCTTCTCGATGCCCATCAGGGCTATGTGGACGCGCGGCCGCGTCACCGTCATGCGACCGTTGCCCTCGTTGGTCACCAGGCAGATCGTGCCGGTCTCCGCGATGCCAAAATTGACCCCGCTGATGCCCAGGTCACAACGCCGAAAAATCTCGCGCAGATGTTCGCGCGCCAGCCTGGTCAGCTCGTTCGCGTCCTCGGTGTATGGGCAACCCAGCTCGCGCTGCATCGCGCGGGCGATCTGTCGCCGATTCTTATGGATGATCGGTGTGACGATGTGACTGGGGCGATCATGGTCAATCTGCACGATGTACTCGCCCAGGTCGGTCTCGACTACGCGTACGCCGGCCGCCTCCAGGGCCCGGTTGAGATCGACCTCTTCGGTGGTCATGCTCTTGGACTTGACGGCCAGCTTCAGCCCGCGTGCGGCCGCGATGGCACAGATCGTCGCGCGCGCCGCGGCCGCGTCGGCGGCGAAGTGCACGACACCTCCGCGCTGCCGCACTTGCGTCACAAACTGCGCCAGATACGCCGGCAGGTTCTCCAAGGTGTGCTGCTTGATTTGCCCAGCCAGCGTTCGAATTGCCTCCGGGTCATGCAAACTCCCGATCGCCGCGCTGCGCGCCTCCACCTTCCGCCAAGTCGCATCATGCACCGCCTGCACGACGCGCTCATCGGCGACGGCCTCGGCGATACGCCGGCGGAATGCCTCAGAAACGCTCACTCCTGCGGCTCCATCAGCCCCAGCGACTCAGCCAGACACTCGGCCATGTGCTTGAAACGCAGCGGAATCCCCCGCCGCTGGGCGCCGCCGGACAGATTCAACGCACATCCGGCTTCGTTGCAGATAACGAGGCGGGCCTTGGTCGCCGCCAATTCGTTCAGCTTTGTGAGCATCATGGGCGCGCTGATCTCGGGCAGATCCACGGCAAACACGCCGCCGAAGCCACAGCACAGGTCGGGGTGCTCGGGATCACGGACGTCGCGGGCACCATGCTCGTCGCCGCTCGAATCGCCGGCGAGCCAGCCGTGCAGGTCATCGACTTCGTAAACGTGGCGGGCGTGGCACGGATAGTGATAGGTGGTCGGCTCCGGCAGCTTCAGATGTGCGGCGATGTCCACGTGCAATTCGTCGCGCAGAAACGTCGCAAACTCGTGCGTCTTGCGACCCAGTTGCTCAGCGCGCTGCCGCCACTGCTCGTCGGCGGCGAACAGCTCAGGGTAGTGGCGTTTGACCATGGTGGTGCATGAGGCCGAGGGCGAGACGACGCACTGGTAAGGTCCGAAGACACGGATCATCCGCCGGGCCAGCGCTGCCGCCTCGTCGTTGAAGCCGCTGTTGAAAGCCGGCTGCCCGCAGCAGGTCTGTTCGTCCGGGAACACGACGCGGCAGCCGAAATGTCGGAGCACGCGCACGACCGCTTCTCCGACGCGCGGGAAGAACGTGTCCGTCAGACAGGTAACAAAAAGCGCGACTTCCACGCTGCCCTGCTCCGGCGTGCAGCGCCTGCAAAACGCTAAAAGAAAACCGCGCTGGCGGCGGCTTTACCTGCTATTCTACTATAGAAAAGAGTTCGTGACACCTCCAACCGCGCCGGGCTGCTGGCGGCCCCAAGGTTGGCTCGATTCCGCAGGAGGAAGAAGATGCGCGCGCCGTCCATCGGGACCATTCTGACCGCGATCTTGTTGGGGGGACTGCTGTGTCCCGCCGCGCACGCCGGCCTGGGGCCGCAAAACGTCCTGGTTGTCATCGACGAGGCCGTGCCCGAGTCGGTCGCGATTGGAGAGTATTACGTAGCGCAACGCGGCATCCCGGCCTGCTGCGTCTATCGCGTCAACGACCCGCCCCTGGACACGTTTGAGCAGGTCATCGACAACCTCGCCACGCCGATCAAGCAGTACCTCGCCGATGAGGGGTTGACCGACCAGGTAGACGTGCTCGTCCTGACGCGCGGCATTCCCTATCGCGTCGGGACCAACTCGATGGCCTCGGTTCTGCATAGCGAGCGCGATGACGTCTGGCCCGGGTACTGCTATTTCGGCAAAAATGGGGTTCGCAACCCCTACTTCGGCAAGGCCGAGCATTTCGACTACAACCGCCGCTACGAGCGCGACGCGATCCCGATCGAGAACCGCCGCATCGTCATGATGCTCAGCGGCTTCAGCGTCGAAGAAGCGATGATCAACATCGACTCCGGCGTGCTGGGCGACGAAACGTACCCGGCCGGAACCGTGTACATGATCAGCGCAAAAACGAGCACCGGGCAACCGCGGCTGTACCCGCGGCACGACCAGATCCCGCCCGTCCGCTCGCAACTGACCAGTCTGGGCATCGCCAGCGAGCACATCGTCGTCACCTCGGAGTCCGCGGCCCAGATTTTCGACCAGCCGGACGTCTTCGGCTACCTCACCGGCCGCTCGACGCTCACCAGTCTCGACACGCTTACGTTCCTGCCCGGATCGTGGGCCGACCATTTGACCAGCTTCGGCGGCGACCTGCTCAACCAAGGCGGACAAACCAGCATCCTCGAGCTGACCGGGCGCGGCGTGGCCGGCTCGGCGGGCACCGTAACCGAGCCCTGCAACTACTGGGAGAAATTCCCGCACGCGCTGCTCTACTCACGCTATTCCATGGGCTTTGCCCTGAGCGAGGCCGCCTGGATGAGCGTGGATCAGCCCTGGCAGACGATCTTCGTCGGCGATCCGCTCAGCGCTCCGTTCGCTGTCAGACCGGTCGTGGAAGTCAACAGCCCGCGCGACGGGGCCCGCGTGGGCGATACGGTCGAGCTGGACCTGCACGTGTACCACCCGGCCGGCGACGCCATCTCCCTGGTCGAGCTTTACGTGGACGGCAAATTCGCCCAGACAATCGCCACCTATGGTCCGGCCTTTGGCAACCTGGTCACGCTCGCGGTCGACGACGCCGACTACACCTACTTCGTCAGCGGCAGCGAAACGTCTTCATTCCTGCTGAAGCAGTTGGAGCTACACCTCGCCGGTCAACCCACGCGGGCCGAAGCGGTCCGGCCGGCCGATCCCGGTGAGATCGCCTTTCTGCGCGTGGAATCAAACGTTGCTGGAACGAGCGGCAACGGCATCCCGTACTCAATCTCGGCCCAGCAGTACATCGGCGGCTACCTGGGCGTGGTTGTCCGCGCGGATGGGCCGGAAACGGTTGGCGGCATGGACGCTGTCCCTGATGACGACCTCGACGCCGTCCCCGGTGTGGGACACGTTTATCTGTCCGTCGGGTTGCCGGACGTTGACATCCAGCACACCTTCGATGCCTCCGGTCTGAGCCCCGGCGAACACGAGCTGATGATCGTCGCGTACCAGGGCGATGAGTTCGCGACACAGGGGCTGGCCCGCCTGCGCATCAACCGCCGGCCACCGGGACCGAGCGGCGTTTTCGGCGCGGTCGAGGCCCTGACAGTCGAGCCTTGGCCCTTGTAGCCGCGTTCGATCTGCTGGCTTTACGGGTTGACCGGTTGCGACGTCGGGCTCCGAAACGCGTCCAGTGGTGCCATCTCGAACTCGACCGTTGCGGCCTCTCCGGCGCGCACGTAGGTAACCTTGATGGTGTCGCCCGCCGCCTTGGTCGCCAGCCGCCGTTTGAAAGGGAGCAGGCTGCGTGTGGGCACGCCGTCCAGGTGCGTGATGATGTCGCCTTCGCGCAGGCCGGCTTCGGCCCCCGGGCCGCGCGGTTGACCGGCGATGCGCAGGCCGCTCGGCTGGTCCGTCTCCGACAGTCCAACCACCGGCTCGCGTATCTCGACGCCAATCCCCAACAAACCGCGGTGCAGGTCTTCGCCGCGCTGCAACCGTGCCAGCCGCTCTCGTAACAGTTCTATGGGCACGGCGAAGCCGATGCCGGCATCGTACCACTCCACACCGGCGATCTGGTCGTCCGGGTTGGCCCCCAACGGTACGCACACGCCAGACACGCGTCCCTCGACGTCAAACAGCGGACCGCCATAGTTGGCCGGCGAGATCTTCGCGTCGGTCTGCACCGCCGTCGCCGCCATGCGGCGCAGGCCACTGACGATGCCAACCGAAAGCGCCGGCGTCGAACTGCCCTGTCCGTAGCCCGCGACTAACGCCCACTGCCCCAGACGCAAATCGCTGGACGAGAGCCAGCGCGGCTCCGGCAGCCCGCTCGCTTCGATCTTCAACAACGCCAGGCGAATCTGATAATCACGGGCCACGAGTTGGCCGACAAAACGGCGGCCATCATGCAGCGTGACTGTAATGATCGACGGCTCACGGATGAAGTTGAAGCTACTGGTGACAATGTGCCCGTCCGCGGACCAGATCAGCCCGGTGGTCGGGCCGTCCGCCTGCCGGAACTGCGCTCCACGCCGGCGACCACCCTCGTCCGCCGGGGGTGGCTGCGCTCCGCCTATCGTCTCGATCTTCACAACCGATGGCGTCACGGTGTCGAGCGCGGTCCGAAAGACCTCCTGCTGGGCGGCGATCAGGCGCGCGGCGGGGGTAGCCACGTCCCCGACCTCTTGCGCACAGACCCGGCCGGGCCGCCACAACGCCGCCGCAACAAGTGCCAACTCCAATGCCAACAGCGCAGATCCTCTTGTCACCGCGGTTGCTCTCCCACCACCAACTCCAAGGTCTTCAGCACGTTGCCGCGTTTCACCACCAGTTCAACGCGCTGTCCCGGCTGTAACTGTTGCAGAACGGCGCGATACTCGTCGCACGTTCCGACGGTTTGTCCGGCGAAGCTGACGACCAGGTCGTCCGGGCACACGCCGGCTTGCCGCGCCGGCGAGTCACGCCGCACGCGCTCGACATAGGCCGGCCGCAGTTGGCCCCCAATGTCGAAGAGCTGAATCCCCAGGTATGGTTCGGCTGACGGGTGTGTCGTCGCCGCGGCCGCTGGCGCCGCGGCGGGTGCCGGACGCGGCCGGCCCGCGACGAAGGCGGCAATTTCCTCGACTGGCAGGGCGTAGTTGACCCAGGTGTTGGTGCGTTGGCTGATGACGCGCTTCCCGATGATGCCAACCAGATCGCCCCGCACATCCACCAGGGCCCCACCGGCACAGCCCTGCGCCGTGACGATCACATCGGTCAGCAACACGGGGCCGTCGTACGAGAAATCTTGCGTGCGCCGCCGGGCATCCAGATCGACGCGCCCCGAAAACACACCCAAAGCCACGGAGACCGGCTCGGACCCGGCGGCCACATGAAACGGGTTCGCCGCGGACAACACCCAGTCGCCCGGCCGCAGGTGCGCGCTGCCGCCCAGCTCGAAGAACGGCAGATCCGTGGCATCGACCCGCAGCAGCGCCAGTTGACGCTGCTCGTCACGGCGGATGATTTCCGCGGGCAACCGCCGGCCATCCGCCAACACGGTCCGCAACGAGCGGGCCTCCAGGAGAAGCGAAAGCGTCGTGACAATCGTCCCGTCCGGTCCAATCACCACGCCCGAACCACAGCCCGGCTCTTGCCCGACCTGTGCCCCGTAGAGCTTGACGACACGCGCGCGCGCCGTTTCCGCCGCGCGCGAAAAGGGGGCGTCAGAATCGTCCGGTGCCGCGCCGGCACAGATTCCGGCAGCACCGCACACGGCCAGACACAACCGCCGTAGAACGCTGCTCATCCGTCCCCCTCCGTGGGTCCGGTCGACCAGGTGGCCGGTTCATCCACGCCCAACATCTCAACAACGGTCTCATCACCGTTTGTGGCCAGCCGTCGCCAGCGCTGCGGCCATTGCAGGCCCAGCAGGCCAATGCGTCCCTCCACCAGCCACAACGCGGCCGCCGGGCCAGCGCTTTCCGGCGCCCCCGTGATCCGGTCGCACTCCGTGTTCAGCACTGCGCCACTGGGCAGAGAAACCAGGAACGGATCACACGTCTCTGCGCCGTACGTCACGGTGGCAACGCGGAGCCGACCGCTGGCGGGCGCATACTTCCAGCGAACCCGCGCCCCGCCGGCCAGACTCCGCCGTAACACGACCACCAACTCGTCCTGAAACTCGTCTGCACCGAGTGCCTCCCAACCCGCGGCCGATTGCGGCGGCATCAGCAACGGCCTGCTGAGGTGAAACCACTCGTACCACAGGCGGTCATTCTCAAGCGCGCCCGGCTGTGCGGCCTGCGGCCGGGCAGGCGGCGTATCGCCGACTTCGAACTCCTGCGGCGTCGCACCGGCTGGCTCCAACGGTTCGACGCGCAGGCGTCCAGCCGCGTCCTGCGTCAGCAACAACACAGCGCTGCCGGCGTCAGTTTCACCGCGCCACGTCACACGGCATCGCCACGTCACGCGTTCGATCCGGCGGCCTTGGCCAAGGCGGTCACCTTGTTCGTACTGCTGCCAGATGTGGAGGACTTCGGCCTCGTTCTGGGACAGTTCGGGAATCACGGCCCGCGGCAGACGCACGGGCAGGCGTTCCAAACGGGTTGCCACGGTCAGCGCCTGTCCAGTTCGGCGTACCGTCAGCACGACGGGCCACTCGCTCGGCAGGATTGCCAGCGCGTTGTTGAAATCGTTGGACGTGCGTACCGGTTTTCCACACACACTGAGTAGTTCATCGCCAGCCCGCACACCGGCCCGGGCCGCCGGCGAGAGTTCCTGCACCTGATCGAAAACCAGGCCGTCCGTACCGGTCCGCACGGCGGCCCCCAACGTCCCGTGCTCACAGAGGCGTCCGGCGCGCAGGGCCGGCAGAAAACGCTTGATCTGGTTCACACTGACGGCGTAACCCAGGCCAACGTTGACCCGCCCGCGCTCTTCAAACGACGCGCGGCCGTTGATGCCGAGCACCCGTCCGGCCATGTCAATCAGCGGGCCACCCGAGTTGCCCGGGTTGATCGAGGTCGAGACCTGGATGCAATCCGCGTATTCCAGCAGGCTGCGGGCCTCACCCTGTCCGTACTGGTACCGATGCAAACCACTGATCACACCCAGCGTGATCGTCGGCGTATAATCCTCGGCCAGCACAAACGGGTTGCCCATCGCCGCCACCCACTGCCCGGCCCGCAATGCATCCGAATCACCCAACGGGGCGAAATCGAAACGCGCTTTGCCATCCAGCTTGAACACGGCAATGTCGCCGCCCGGATCCACACCCCAGACCGTCAGCGGATAGAGTTGGCCGTCGGACAAGCCCCCATACCCCTGGCGAGTTCCGACCATGCCACTGATAACGTGATAATTGGTGAGCCCAAGCCCGTTTTCGTCGATGATTACGCCGGCCCCGCCGCCGCTGGCCGCCCGATCACTGAAGATGCACACGATGGCGCGGGCCGCCTTCGTCAGAACCTCCGCACGCTGTGCCTCATGTTCCCGTACAAGCCGCAGCGCTTCCTCGTCTTCCGCGGCTGGCGCGAAGCGCCCGGCCAGCAGCAGTCCCAGCAGGGCGGTCGCCTTCAGAACGCAGCGGCGCGAGTTTCGTGACGGCCCTCTGTGCATCGGCACCCGGCACCTCATCGTATCAAGCGGGCGAAGGCCCAACAGGCATGATCGCCCAGGTCGAGGTCCTCGTCATAGTCGATCTCGAGGCTCAGTTCGCTCGCCCCGGCGACATCGATTGCGATCTCCTGCGGCGGACCGCCACCCCGCAGGCCGCGGGCCTCCCAGACCGGCTGTTGATCGCAGAGGACGCGGGCCATCACGCAGCCACGAGCGCCGACTTCGTCCGCGATGCCCACCACTGCCGCGAACTGCCGAAAACCGCCGTCTAGCGCGTAGACGAGCGTGGCCCGGCTGTGCATGGTCACGCCGCTTGCATACTCACGGCCGGCCAGACGGATCGGCTGACCAGTGAGCGTGCGATCAACCGCGTACTCCCAACGCTTATCGAAGAACGGCACGAACTCGTAGCGCACCGGCCGCAAAGCCGACAGCAGCACGATGCGCTCGCTCCGGCAGGCGAGTTCGACGATCTCCCCCCAACCCAGCTCGAGCCGGTCGAATACACTCGATTGCAGCACCGCGCCGGTCGCGGAGCCCCCGATGATACGGCCGGCGAAGGCGCTGCCGTCGCGAAGTCTGGCGGTGCAGGCCGCCGCGCTGGGGGCCGGGCGGGCCAGGACGATTCCCGCCACGCGCGACCAAGGCAAGCGCACATCGCGGCCGTTCCACTCGAAGAGCGCCCGGCCCGGCTCCAGAGCGCGGACCGTCCCACGCAGCACGAGCACTTCGTCTGCCCCGGAGACAACCGCCACATCATTGAACTGGCCGCCACGGTCGCGTTCGTCGCGTCCGGCCGCGCTCCCGCTCGGTGCCGCGTTGGCCTGTTGCTGGATCTCGGATAGCTTTGCCAGCGCCTCGGCACCGGCTGCGCTGGAAACGACACCGGCCAGGTCGATCAGATTGACCTGTCCAGTCTGACCCGTCGGCAGCGTGATTTCACAGCCGGCTGCGTTCGCGGCGCTGATCCGACCGCAAAAGCGTGAACCATCCCCGAGCTGAAACCGTAGCGGAGCTTCCGGGGCCGCGGGCTGGGTGTCAGCCGCGTGCCCGCCGACGGGACGCACACTGAGCACATCGGGCCAGCTCAGCGAAACGCGGTCGCCGCCTGTGTGCAGCACGATCATCGGCACGAGTTGCGTGATCTCGCCCCGCACACGCTGCCCGTCAAGCCGGGTGATCTCCACTTCGACGCCGGCGTGCGACGCCGCGGCGGCGGTGGCGAGCAACAGGCAGCCAATCGCGAGCCGCATCGGGTTCGCCGGTCGGCCTGCGCGTCGCCCGATTGTCTGGTCGCCAGTGCGCGTCATTTCTCCTCCGCCAGGGAGCGGTAGTACTGCTCGACCAATTGTCGATAGCGTGACGGGTAGCGCTCGCGCAGCGATTGCAGCACTTTCTCGCGCTCGGCGGGCGGCAGCTTGCCCCACATCTCGCCCGGATCGGCCTGCTCAACGCCATGCAGGTCGCCTATTCGCCCCGCCCCATCGGGTGCTTCAGACTTCTCGGCTCCCCGGCGTGGCGCCTGTTCGGGTGCGCGCCCGCGCTGCTGGCCCCCGCCGCACTGCTTGTTCTCTTTGCGCTCCTCCTCCTCGATCAACTTGTCCAGCAAAGCGACCGCCCGGCGTTGACGCTCCTGCACCTTCTCCGCCCCGTCACTGGCCTTCAGCCGCTCCGCCGCGTATTTCAGCAGCCGCGCGATCTCGTCCAGTTCTTCCGTGCCGCGGCGGCGAAGCTCGAGCAGCAACTGCTGTGCCCCGACGCGCACGCGTTCGGGGGCCTCGGGAAACGCATCCAGCATGTGTTGCAGCGTGAGCGCGGCTTGATCGAGGCGTAGATTGCTGGCCTGGCAGAAGCCCAGAAAGAACCAGATGTGCGGGGCGTATGGCGTATAGCGCTCCGGTTCCGCCCCCGCCGCCGTCGCCAGGTTCAACTGCTGCTCGGCGCGTTCGAGCAGACCTTGCTCGATCAAGGCGCGTGCGTGGTAGTAGGCCGCGTTGGCCACCACGTACGGATCGCCATGCTCGCCCAGCGGCGTGGCCAGGCGCACGACATTTTCGTAGTGTTCCTCGTCGAACGCGTCCAGAACAGCGCGAAACGCCGGGTACAGGACGGCGAGCGCATCCGGCACAAAGCTCTCCGGCGCCTGCGTGCGGTACTCCTGCTGCCAGCTCTGCCGAATGTGTGCCACCGCCTGGGCCTGCTCCGGCGCGAGACCTTCCAGGTGTGTCAGGAAGCCGGCGTTCAGACGCTCGATTCGCTCCGTGTCCTGCGCCGCCGCGCTGCCAACGAGCAGAGCGCCCGCGAGCAGCGCCGCCGTCACACACGCCGCGCTGAGCCGCTCATTCCGTGCAGTGCTCGGCATGCTCAATCCCTTTCGCTCATCCGCCGCGCCAACTCGGCCAACTCGGCCTGCTGCTCGGACAGCCGCTGGAAACGCGCTTCGTTCTCCGGATTCGTGGCGGTTTCGGCGGTCTGCGCCAGGTCGGCGGTCCGTTCATTTACGCGTAACTGGACCGACCGCAGCAGTTTCAGCTCCGCCGACGTACGCAACAGCGGCGGCCGTCCCTGGGGCTGCTCGCCGCCCTCACCACCCTGGGCTGCCTGGCGATCCTGGTCGCGTTTCTCTTCCACGGCGCTGACGATGTCACTCAACACGCGGATGATCGCATCCAACGTCGCCCGTGTATTCAGCCCGATGTCCTCTTGCGACAGTGCCTGGGCGACCGCGGTCATCTCCTCGGCCAGTTGCCGTACCAGCGCGGGTACAATCACCGTGCTACCCTCGTCCACGAGGATGCGCAGCGCAATGCGGCAGTCCGCGGCGACCTCCTGCTGCACCTCCGCCACATCGGCCAAAGCCAACCGCGCGCTGTGTCCCCACGCCTGCGGGTCGTCGTTTTCGCCCTCCCCGGATGCATCATTGGTCGCCACCCTGACCAGGCTCTGCACAACCTCGCGCACCTGCTGCTCGCGCGTCAGCATGCTCTTGAAACGGATTTCGAGGGCCGTCAGCGTCTCTTCGATCTCCTCGCGGCGAACCTGGCGCAGAGCGTCGTCGAGCTCCTCCAACGCGCGTTGCAGGCGCTCCAGGGCGGCCTCCTGGCGCGGGATAGCCGCATCCGGGGCGCGCTCGCCCAACCGGTCGGCGGCATGCTGCATGGCCATCCGCGCTTCGCCGACTTCACGGGCACCGGGGTCCCCTTGCTCACGGCCGGGCGGCGGCTGCAATTCCTGCTCCAGCCCCGATGCTTCACGTTCTAGTTCCCGCTGGCGGAGCTCCAGCGCACGCATCTGAGCAGGGGTAGGCGCTTCCGTCTCGCTGAGCGCGCGAGTTTCGCGTAGGCGCTCGAGTTGCTGCTGCATCAGGGCCCGAACCGTGCGGCGGTACTCCTGCAACCGCTGGCGTTCGGAGCGGCGCTGTTCCAACTCGTTCAGCGGATCGGTCAGCAGCTTCAGAAGCGCCTCCAGATCCGCGAGCAGCAGTTCCTGCTCACGTTCGGCGTCGCTGAACCGCTCGGATCGCAGCAGTTGCACCAAGTGCTCCAAACGCCGCTTGATCTGCCGCGTACCAGCCTGGTCGGTTGCCTCGCGCAGACGTTCCGCCTTGGCCGGTTCGCTCTCGGCGAGCAACCGCGCGAGCTTCAGCATGCGACCTTCCAGTTGCTGTACGCGCGCCCGCACCGCATCCTGTCGGCCGGTCAGTTCGTCCTCCGCCGGCGCCGGGACATCCGTGGCTGGCTGATCATCGGGCTGCTGCCCGGGGACCGCTGTCGCCGGCCACGCTCCTCCGACGAGCAGCCAGACGACTACCGCGCTCCGCAAACCACTGTGTACTCGAAGTCGGCTCGTCATGTTGAGCATTCTACGGCTTCGGCTCGTCGGGCGGGGCTGGTTCTTCCGGTTCCTCGAGTTCCAGAAGCGCCTTGAGCCGTCGCTCCAGGGCCTCCAATGTTGCAGCACGTACATCGTGCTGCTCGGTCACAATCTCGCGCAATAATGCGATCGTCTCGCGATAGCCCTCCCATTCCAGCATGTTCGCCAGGATCGCGCGCAGCGCGCGGATTATCGTGGCCTGCTGTTGCGACCACGACTCACGTCGAGCGCGACTCGCGTCCACCCGCAGTTCCGTCAGCGTTGTCGCCGCGGCCGGCATCAACTCCTGGCCCAGGGTGTCCAGCGGAAGCACGATCAGGTTTCGAATGCGCCGCTCATCCGCCTGAACCGCGACGCGGTTCGTCGTCATCTCCGCCAGGATCTGCTCGAACTCGCGACTCATCCCCAGGCAGCGGCCGGCCTGCGCGTTTTGCCGGCGGGCGAGGCCGGCCAGTCGCCGAGCTACGGCCTGCTCGGGCCCCGCGTCCTCGGCCAGGCTCGACAAAAGCGTCTGCGTGGCTTCCTGCAAAGCTCGTTGGGCGCTGATGAGGCGCTCAAATTCGCGGCGCAATTCGAGTTCGCGGCGGGCCATGTCGGTGAGAAAGTCGTCGCGGGAGACGACCTCCAGCTCGAGCGCCACCGACCGTCCCACATTTGGACCACGTGGATCCTGATCCGCAGCCTCCACCCACAATCGCAAACGGTCACCCGCCGCCAAGCCCGCCGAACTGGGCGAGAACGATGCCGACGTCTGAAACTCGCGCCGCCCCGCGACAAAACCCGGCAACTCGATCAAACGCGGCGTCTCATCACGCGGCTGCACCATCAAGCCGCCCGAACCGAGCCCGTATGTATCGGTAAGCTGGCAAACCAGCGGAAGCTCAGCCAGAACGGTCACGAGCTCGCCCACGCCCGCAGCGTCCAAGCGCACTGCCGGCGGGCGATCAGCCGCGACCTTGAGCGTGAATTGCACCGGGTGGTCGTTCCCCCAACCGTCGTCGTCCAGCAGTCCGAAGTGAAACACGCCGGACACGGGCTCCGGCCACGACACGCGCACGTGGTCGGCCGCGACGCTCCCACACGCCGCTGCCTCGTCGCCGGCAGCAGTCAGAAAACGCGCCTGCCTCACGGGCTTGTTCAGCCACGCGTCCAACTCGACTCGCCCACCCGCCAGCACTTCCAACACGGTTTGCTGCTCGACGGAGTATGGTTCGAGGCCGGTATACTCCGGCGGCCACACGCGAACGTTCGTGCGCAGGACGCGCGGTCGCTCGACTACCACGACGATGTACTCATTGGTGCGCTCGTCACCGCCGACGATACGGAAACGCACCTGCTCCCGCAGGCGGCCAAGCGCGACGTGGAGACTGGTACGGCCGACCTGCGTCATGCTCTCGGCCGCGTAATGTCCCGCTGGTGTCGACCATTCGAGTTGCACCACGGTCGGCACGACACCCTCTACGCGGGCGACGATTTCGAGTTCGTCCCCCAACGGAACGCGCCGCCGCCGCTGCTCGTCAAAGCCCACCGGGTGTATATATGTCCGCTGCGGCCAGGGCACGTCACGCAGCAGCCAGTTGCGCTTGAACCACGTCCCCATTAAGCCGGGCAACAGCACAAATGCCAGCACTATCACGAGTAGCCACCCGCTCAACAGGCAAGCCCGGCGAGCGGCGCGGCGGTGATCGAGCACTTCGAGAAACGGCACCTCCGCCACGGTGTCACACGCGTCCGCGAGCACGGCTCGAATCAGTTGCGGACTGTGGGAGTCCGCGGCGCCGACGCGTCCCCCCGCAAACTGCACCGCCGTTGCCAGGCAGTCATGCAACTGTGGACAGGCCCGGTCGACCGTCGCCGCCAGTGTGCGGTCATCAAGTGTGTACGACAGCCGCGTCAGCAGTGAACGCCGCAGCACCCACAGCCAGAACACCGTGAGCGCGACATTCAGCGCGGCGCGTTGATCAGCGCTCAGCCGCAACCAGCGATCGAGCAGCAGTTGCCCCAAACCAGCGGCCACCAGGGCGATGCACACGTGAAAGGCGCCTTCCAGCGCGAGGTAACAGCGCCAGCGCCGCCGGAGTGAGGCCAAAGGTGCGAAGACCCGTTCACTGAGGCGTGCGTCGAGGTTGTCCGCGGACCTAGTGCTCACAGGAGGTGACTCCGTCGACGCAGGGTCCATTCGACGGTCAACGCCGCGGCTAATACGAGCAGAACCCACGTGCGATCCCAGAGGTTTTCGTTGGGACCACGCGCGGAACTGATTCGATCGGCGTTTTCGATACGCTCCGGCAAGGCGTCGGCTTCGCTCACCGGCAGATACGTCCCGCCCGTGTGCTCCGCCAGTTCCCGCAGCGTTTCCACCTGTAGGCGCACGGTACGAGCTTCGGCATCCGCCCGGTTGACGCGCAGGTAGCGAACCGGCGCCTGGGCCAACGAGCGGGCGTCGTCGCCGAGCGCGTCGGGCAAGGGTACACGGATGGCGACCGACCCGGCCTGTTCGATTGTCACGCGCCCGCCAAACCACCCGTCACGCCCGGTGATGGCCTTGAGCGTTAGCGCGCGCTGGCTGCCATCCTCGAATTCGAGCCGCGCCTCGAGCTCGGGCGCGCTCCAGGGCGCGAAGCTCTCGTCCAGCAAACGCGCCTCGATCTTAACGTGGTCGCCGACGTCGATCGTCTCGCGCTCGAGCACGATCGTGCCGCGCCGGGTGCCGCCCTGACGCCGACTCTGAGCCAGGTAGCGCACGAGCTGAATCCAGAAACGGTTGAAGTAGCGCTCACCGGTGGCACGCCAGCGCCAGGTGTCATCAAAGCCCAAAAAGACGGTGCGGCCCGAACCGACCGGCTGGGTTGCCATCAGGATCGGGCTGCCGAGACGTTCGGCCGCGGTTCCTTCGCCGCGCTGCAACAACACGGTGGCCAGTGGTTTGGCGCGCGCGACCGGCAGATGCCACCACACGCCGGGCAGCGCCCGCCAGATCGCCGCGCTGGTGGCGACGTCCGCATGCAAGGCCAGCAACGGATGGTCGCGTATTTCCTCCGGGATATGCGGCGTTTGCGCCCGCGTGCGAAACGCGCCCTGTTCGCTCAGCCGAACTTCCGCATCGGCCTCCGGGATGATCGGCAGAATCGCGACGAGTTCCTGCGCATCCGCGTCTTGCAGAAAACGCGTGCTGAAGTGCGTGCCGGCCTCGAGCAGCAACCCCCCGCCGAATTCCTCTATCCAGCGCCGTACAACGAGCGCCCAACCCGCGTCAAGGCCGCGCGGATTGGGATCCATCAGAATGATGGCATCGTAGGCAAAGATGTCGTCCGGACGGCGCGGCATCTCGCGGATGACGGTGTCGCCATCGCGCACGGCGTTGACGTCCGCGGACTGCAGCCAACAACTGAGCTCCACGCTGTTGTCGCGTTCGAGCAGGCGCGCCAGGTAGCGATAGTCGTACGAGGGCCGCCCCGCCACGATCAGCACTCTGGTGCGCTCCGCCAGCACCAGCACGGTTGTCGCGGCAGCGTTGTCGGTCTGCACAATCTCCCGCTCCAGCGGACTGATGCGCGCACGATACAGGTGCCGCCCCGCTCCCGCGGGCGTCACTTGAAACAGCAGCGGCGGCGCAGCCGTGTCAGCGTCCAACACCACCTGTCGGCGAGCCAGGATCTGTTCACCCTGCGTATTCGCAGCATCGCTACGCACCGCCTCGTCCAGCGGTTCGACCGACAACTCCACTTCCAGCTCCGCCCGTGCAACCCCACTGGCGGCAAGCTCGATCCGCACTTCGAACGGGTCGTTCTGCGGCACCGTGGCCGGGGCAGCGATGCTCGCGATACGTACGTTCGCCGGCGCCTGGGCCGCACCGACCCCGATGGTGTGAATGGGAGCCCCGTAGCGCTGCGCAAGCGCCGCGAGGCCGGCGACCGACAGCCCCTGATTCAGGCCACCATCGGAAACCAGCACGATCCCGGCGACCGGACTGTCACCCATTCCGTCCAAGGCCGCTGTCACGGCCCTTCCAGCGTCGGTGGCGCGTTGCATCCCAGCCGCAAAGCCGCCCAAGGCAACGCTCGCCGCATTCCCCGCCGCGGGATCACCGGTGCGTTCCCAGGGCCAGTTGATGAGCTGTGCATCCGCACCGAAGGCGTAGAGCTGTAGCTCATTCCGCGCGGCCAATCGTCGCAGCCAAGCCGAGTCCGCCGATCCCAACAGCGTCGCGACGCGCTCGCGCCGCGTCGAGGCCAGATCTCCGGAAGGCTGCCCCGGCTCTTGGCTGACCTGCGGTGCATCGGCGATCGACATGCTACCGGAGACATCCACCAACACTGCCACGCCGGCCCGGCTGGTACGCACTAGATACGTGGCGATCACCGGTTGGGTCCAGATGACCGCCAACAACAGGAGCACCAGACATCGTAGTGCCGCCAGCGCGTAGCGCAGACGCGCGCCGGCGCCCACGCGGCTTTCCCGGCGATACATCCAGACCACCACGTAGCCCATCGCAACCAACAGCAGCAGCCCCAGCAGGCGCGCCCAACCCGCGGGCGCGCCCGCGAGTTCGAACTCGCGCTGCTGTTGCTCGATGACGCTCGCGACCAAGTGCATCACGCGCTCCGGCTGCTCCATGACAATCCACGTTCAACCGACGCACGCCCGAACCACCACGCCAGTATTTGCTCCGCCATCAGCACTACTACGACGAACACCACCAGCGCCGGCCACACTTCACGCCGCGACCGCTCGCCGCCGCCGAGAAACCCCTCTCCCGCGGCGATGATCTCGTGCGGCACGCCGACCAGCGCCGCGTCCAGCTCGCGCGCCCGGGCCACGGCCAGATCAGACTCGCGCGGGGCGAGATTGACGCACAACGGACGGGTCTCGGACGGACCAGTCCGCCCAGTCAGCTCAACGGTAAACGTACCCAACTCCCGCGTCCGCGGCCCGCGCAGCAGCGCCAACTCGCCCAGAGCGACACCGGCTGGGTCCGCGCTGCCCACCACCGGCGGCTCCTCGGGATAGCTGGGCGTCTTGAACACCGCGCTCAACTCGAACCGCTCCGGCGAAATCGGCAGTGTCAGCGGCTCACCAGCGAGCAGTTCCGCCGGGTGCGTGCCGCGGCGTGCGATGTACTGCACCAGTTCGAGCATGGTCACCACGTAGCTTCCATCCACGGCCCGCGGCCAGTCGTTCCAGTCCAGGTCAACCGTGGACGTAAACAGCATCACGCGCCCGCGGCCAAACGACCGCTCGATCAACGCCGGCGATTGGGCATCATCCGCGTAGCGCGCCAGCACCAGCGCCGGCCGTGCCGGAGCGTTGGCCGGCTGGGACACCTCACCGGGCGCGCCGGCACCCGGCGCTGGTTCGTCACAGCGATAGTAGCCGCGGAAATGCACGTACTCCGATAGCCCCGCCTCCCCCGCCGGGAACATCGCCGTAATCGGGTGCTCGATCGTCCGCAGCAGTCCCACACCTTCGGGCCGTTCGGTCGAGCTGGTCGGCTGGGTCAGCGCCAGCGGCAACAACCCCGTGCCGTCGCGGTACAGACCGCGGTTGTATTCGTCCGGAGATCCGACTTCGCTTCCCAGCGTGATTACGATGCCGCCGCCGCCCCGGGCGTAGGCCTCCAGGGCCTCCAGCGCCTCTTCGCCGGGCGGCGGCACATTACAGAGCATGATGCAATCGTACTGGGCAATGTTCAGCCCCACGATCTCATCGGCCTCGCAGACTTCGACCCGTACTCCCGACGCGAACGGTCCGGGGGGCGAGAGCGCATTGCGCAGCAGGTAGACCTCATCGCGGTGGGGGCTGCTGTTGGGCTGCCCGTTGACCAGCAGCACTGCCAGCGTCTCCTTCACCTCGACCGCCAGCCGCCGCACATCATCGGCCGAAAACGAATCTGACCGGTTCAGTTGCACGGTCAGTGCACGATAGCCGGGCTCGGCGAAAATGGTTTCGAGCACGACATCTCGACGATCGTTGGCCACGATTGCCGGCACCGGCACCGGCGGCAGCGCCGCCCCGTCCACTTCTCCGTGCAAGCTGGTGGCCTCCAGAGTCTGCCCGGTGTGGTTGGCCACGCGGGCAATGACAACGCAGGGCACCCCCGCGACGATCTGCGGACGCTCGAGGACGAGCGCGTCGATCGCCGTGTTCGCCCGACCCGGCACGCCGGAGGCCACCAGGATCACGCGCAGTCCCGCGCCGTCGGCGGTTCTCTCCCGCGCAATCGCGGTCAGAGCTTCGAAGGGCGAGCCACTCGCCGCGCTATCTGCCGGAGCCGGTGTTTCGATGACCTGCTCGTCGGGCCTTGTCTCGGCAGTCACAGCCAACCAGTCGGTGCGCTGAAAGTCCGATAGCACGTATACGTCCGCCGGCGCGCTCTCCCCCTCCGCCCGCAGCCGCTCGGCGACGCGCGCCAGCACACGGGCCGGCCGCGCCGACACAGCCACCGGTTCGAGCCGCGCCACCTGCTGTAGCAGTTCGTCCACCGTCGCCCCACTTAGCGGCGTGTCCTCCGTCAGCGGTGCCTCCGGTTGCGAGGTCAGGTAGAACGTAAGCGGCTCACCACCCGCCTCCTGTGCCAGCCACTGTACCAGCCGCGTGGCGGCGGTCCGCAGCCGATCGAACTCCGGTGCCGCGCCGACCCGATAGGCCAGACTGGCTGAATCGTCCAGAACGACGATGCGCTGCACATGGCCGCGCCTGCCGAGCAATTCCGCCACCAACCCCGGCTGGACGAATGGCCGCGCCACGAGCAACGCCAACAACGCCATCGCCAGACAACGCAACGCCAACAGAAGCCACTGCTCGAAGCGAATCCGCCGCCGGTTCTCCGCCATGGCCTCGAGCAGGAAACGCGTCGCCCCCCAGGGTAGGCGGCGGAACCGTCGGCGGGACAGCAGGTGGATCACCACCGGCACCGCCGCCAGCGCCAACCCCGCGAGCAAACCCGGGTTGACGAATCCAGCGGCCAGCATGGAGGCACCTTGGATCACCGGCGTCGTCCGCCTCCCGCGCGCCCCTGACGCCGACTCAGATAGCCGCAGAGGACGACATCCACCGGATCACGCGTATTCACGGGTACATAGTCCGCCTGACGCTTGAGGCAGGCCGCCCGCACGCGGCCGCTGAAGCGCTGCACCGCCGCGCGATAGCTGCGCCGCAATGACTGTGGATCGGCCAGCAGGCGCGCGTCGTCCTCCAACCCCTCGAACAGCACGTTCTCGGCAAAAGGGAGGTTCCATTCGTGATCGTCCAGCACATGCAGAACGATCAGCTCGTGGCCAACGGAGCAGATGTGCTCGAGCCCGGCGACCACCTCGTTCACATCCGCCAACAGATCCGAAATCACCACCACCAGCGACCGTTCGGGCAGTTCCTCCGCCAAGCGGTCGAACAGCATCTTGACGAGCGTCTGCCCCGCGGGGTGGGCTGACTCCAACAACGTGAGCACGTTCGCCAACTGCGTGCGCCCGGTGCGGCAGCCCAGCCTGGCGCGCACATCGCTGTCGAAGGTCAACAGCCCGATCGCGTCCTGCTGCTCGATCACCAGGTAGGCCAGGCTCGCGGCGAGCACGGCGGCATAGTCGAACTTGCTCAACGGGCCGCTGCCGTAAGCCATGGATCGGCTGGCGTCCAGCAAGAGGTGGCAACGCAGGTTGGTCTCGGCCTGGTATTGCTTGATGTAGAAGCGGTCCTGGCGCCCAAACAGCCGCCAATCGATGTGCCGCGGGTCGTCTCCCGAGACGTACGGGCGGTGCTCGGCGAACTCGACGCTGTGCCCGCGGTAGGCGCTGCGGTGCATCCCCGCCAGCGTTCCGGCGACCGCGCCGCGCGCGCGCAATTCCAACCCGCGCAGCCGCGCGATTGTCTCCGGCCTCAGGTACTTCTTTGCTGCCGCCATCGCCTAACCACTCGTCAATCAAGGCGACTGATGGTAATCCGAGCCGCGACCGTGAGGGAGCGGTTGCCGGCAATGGCGAGCGGTTCTCGACCCAACCGCTTCCTCACGGTCGCGGCTCGGAAGGACGTCGCGCTTGGGAAACACCTCACTGGAGTCCATCCTTCAGCACCTCGCTCACACCCGCCGCGTCGCCGTCGGCACCGGTTTCCGGCCGAACCGTGTCGAGCAGGTGCGCGATCAGCCGGTCCGCGTCGTAGCCTTCGGCCTCGGCCGCGTAGTTGGTGATCAACCGATGGCGCAAAACCGGGTGCGCCAGAACGCGGATGTCCTCCGTGGCGACGTGCTTGCGGCCGGACAGCACCGCCCGAGCCTTTCCGCCCAACAGCAGGAACTGCACAGCCCGCGGTCCGGCCCCGAACGTCACCATGCGGTCGATCAGCGCCGAAGCGTCACCGGGCCGGCCGCCGCCGTCCCCCACCCCCCCCCGGCCGGGACGCGTGGCCCGAACGAGTGCGAGGGCATAGTGGATCACACTCGGTGCCGCCGGCACGCGCCGCACGACTCCCAGTAATGACAGAATCTCGTTCTTCTCCAGCACGGTGCTCAACCCCGGCTGCGTCGTGCCGGTCGTACGTTCGGCGATGGCGAACTCGTCGTCGTAGCCGGGATAGTCCACGAACACTTTGAACATGAAGCGATCCTGCTGCGCCTCCGGCAGCGGGTATGTCCCTTCCTGCTCGATCGGGTTCTGTGTCGCCAGCACGAAGAACGGTGGTTCCAGACCGTGTCGCGTACCGCCGGCGGTCACCTGTCCTTCCTGCATCGCTTCCAGTAGGGCTGCTTGCGTCTTGGGCGGCGTGCGGTTGATCTCGTCCGCCAGCAGCACGTTCGTGAACACGGGCCCCGGCAGGAAGCGAAACGAGCGTTCCCCCGTCCGCCGATCCTCCTGAATCACTTCCGTCCCGGTGATATCTGACGGCATCAGATCGGGGGTGAACTGGATGCGCTGGAACTTCAGCCCCAGACAGCGCGAGAGGCTGCTGATCATCAGCGTCTTGGCCAAACCGGGGACACCCTCGAGAATGATGTGCCCGCGCGCGAAGAGCGCAATCAGCAACTCTTCCAGGACGCGTTCCTGGCCCACGATGACCTTCGCCAGTTCGCCCCGGATGACGTCGTAGGCGGCGCGCAGCCGCGCCACCGCCTCGACGTCGTCGGCCGCCCTGTCGGGCTGTGCCCTGCCGTCCTGTTTCTCGCCCGCCAACTCGCTCATCACATACTCCGTCAGGAACCTGCTGTGCCACCACGCGGCGGCGCTGCTGTTCGTCTTACATCAACGCTGCATGATCGGCAGATGCTTATAGGGCAGTTGCAGGATCACCAGCGCTACAGCCGTGCCGTAAGCCGAGCCCACATAGTCGCCGTCCCACGAGCCGTCGCCGTTCTGTTGCCGCACAAGTGCCTTGTACATTTCCGGGCAATAGTCCTGCCACTTTTCCTCCCCCGCCAGGTACATCACCTGCGCCATGTACAGGTGGGCATAGAAGTAATGCCCCGCGGCGTCAATCCCGCCCAACCGCCCCGGCCGCAGCCGCTGTTCGACATACGCAAGTGCCTTGCGCGCCAACGGGTCGTCGTATCGCCCCGCGTTGAACCAGCACGCCACCGCCGCCGCGGTCAACGGTGGCCGACTCCCACGCAAGTCACTGATGCGATAGCGAATGCCGCCATCCTGGTTGGCCGAGCGTTCCAGATAGCCCATGGCGTTGTCGATCGCGCGCTTCGGAACGGCGATGCCGGCGTTGCGGCAGGCCCGCAGCCCCTGCACCTGCGTGACCGTGACTGAACCCTCGTCGGTGGCCGCATCGGGCGTGTAGAACCAGCCGCCCGCCGCACTCTGACTGCGGGCCGTAAGCTCGACCCCGCGCTGTAGGACCTGCCTGATCTCCGCCTGGCGCTGGGCGTTTTCTTCCATGCCGTAGCATTGGGCTAAGAACAGCAGCGCGAAGCCGTGGCCGTGCATGCAGTGGCCCTCCTCTTCGAGCTGTGCGATCAGCCCATCACGGCGGGCGCTCTTCAGCAGATAGGTCACCGCCCCACTGACGTTGCGGGCGTATGGTCCTTGCGTCGGCGTGTTCCCCGCGGCCAGCAGGGCCAATCCCGCCAGCGAGGTCATCGCCACCGGATACTTGCCCGAAGACCCATCCGTACGCCAACTGCCGTCGCGGTTCTGCGTTGCGGCCAAGAACGCCAGCCCCTTGCGGATGGCCTCGCGCGCGGCGGGTGTCAGTTCAGGTGGATCACTCCCCGGGACATCGGGCAGGCGGGCGGTCTCGGTATCGTCGGCGGCTGCCTGGGGCAGTGTGGCACTCCAGGCCGCGGCCGAACCAGGGCCGCCCGGCGGGATGTGGCCGGCAAGGAACACGAGCAGCAGCACGCCGGCTCTGCACTTGTCCACCTGCCGACGTGCCCAGGATCCGTTTGCTCTCACGGGCTGCGACCCAAAGGGGAGTTACCGAACGCGACGACGGTTCCGGCCGCCTGCACGATCATTCTAGTGGGCGTGGCCAGCATGTACACGCCGCCGTCGCCGCGGCCGGCAAAGTGCCGTCCGATGGCGATGCGTCCGGCCGAGCGCCCGCTGTCCTTCTCCACCAGTTCGATCGCGAGTGATTGCAGGTCCAGTTCGCCACCGCGGACCTCGGTGGCACCAAGCAGCAACGCCGGGATGTACGTCGCGTGCGCTGCGAGTTGACTGGAGTTCAACGGCACCAGTGTCGGCAGCGTGCGTGACCAGAGCCGTCGTCCGCCCTCCAGTTCAAATGCCGTCAGCCCCACGACCTGCCCGGCCTCTTCGGCCTGCTCGCCCCGGTCACGCGTCGCCACGAGCAACCGGCCCCCGTCCGCTACCAAGGCCGTGATCTCCGGCAGGTCACCCAAACCCGCCGTGAACACGTCACCTCCCTGGCGCGCGTCCAGCAGATCCCACGCCGTCCCAGCGCGCTGGCGGCAGGCGAACCAGCCGCGCTCCGGCAACGCAAACCAGCCGTTGCAGCCCCGGTATGGCCGGCGCCAGAGTTCCACAAACGTTCGCGCATCCAGAGCGCTCAACGTCTCGTCCGTGAACACGAGGATCACATCCCCCAGGACACGCATAGCTTCCGGCACACCCGGCGGCGGCGCGGGCTGGCGCAGGCACTCGCCAAACACCGCATCGAACGCCGCCACCTCGTAGTCACGTCCAACCACCACGAGCACATCGTCAGCCAGCTCGAGCTGTTCAATCTGCGTACCGGCCAGTTCATGGCGCCACAACACGCTGCCGTCGAGCCAGTCAAGGCAGACCACCTCGCCCCGTTTGGGCGCCAGGTATACGCCCGCCGGGCCGGCAAGGACCCGTTGGGCGAAATGTGCCGACAGCATCGTCCACTCCGGCACCGCGAATTCCCAAAGACGCTTGCCGCCCTGCCGCTCGGGCCCCAGCCCAACGCACACCACGCCACCGCGGACAGGAACCACCGCGAGGTGGCCATGGATGACAGCCGGCCAGGGAGTCGGCGGCACCGGCTGCCAGCCGGCCTGACGCCCATAGAGGTACTCGTCTACTGCGGACTGCGCCGTCTGCGCGCGCGCCACTTCGCCCGTCAGTGAATCGGCACACCGTCGCAAGGGGGTGTTGGTGATCGTATTGTACAGCCACAGCTCACGCGTGCCATGGTTGTGCAGCAGCACCCACGGACGCATCGCCGCTGTCGGGCGGATTTGGTCTACAACCAGCTCCGCCGCGGGGATGTGCCAGCGCCGACCGCAGTCCGGTCCAAACGGCACGCGCTGCGCCTGTGTGAGCTTCCTGAGCGCGCCGTCGATACGCCGCACACGGGTGCTCTCGCGTTCCGCCGCCGCGGGCGACTCCGCCTTGCCCAGCGTCTCCCACACCTCCCGATCAGCGCGGGCCTCGGGCAGCATGCCCAGTGCCACGTGCGTTTCCCAACGATTCAGGTGCAGTTCCCGGCGCAGCGTTTCCGGTTGCAACGCCGATGTCGTTTCGCCCGCATCGGGCAGCCACGCGACCCCCAACTCCGGTGGCGGCTGTTGCAGTGTAAGGGCCACATCGACCGCCAACGTCTGCGGTCGCTGTCCCAGGGCCATCCGTACCCGCCGCAGCAGCGCAACCGCCGCCTTCGTCGCCGCGGCATCCTCGGTGAGCTTTCGCATGAACCCTTCCGCTTGCGTGTCCGCTACACGCGGCAGGCAATCCCGCACGCGCGCCGCGGCCTGCACCCACGCCGCGGTGCGACAGCTCTCGTCCGCACTCCTCGGCCAGGGGCTATCGTCGCGCCCTGCGTGTGGTTGTGACACCTGTGCGGCGCCCAGGTCGTGACCAAGCAACACACTGCGATACTCGTCCAGAGCCGCATCCCAGCGTCCGGCGTTCTCAAGCAGGTGTCCCGCCAACAAGGCCACGCGGGCCCGGTCCGTCTCTGACGTGGCCAACCCCGCGGCCGCGCTCAGCCGCGCCATTTGCTCGGCGACGTCTGACCCGGCCTGTGCCAAACCAGTCAGGATGTCCAACCGCAGCCGATCACGTTCCGTGGCCAACGTCTCGTCGGTCGTCTCCAGAGCCTCCAGCCGGGCCAGCGCTGCCGGGCAGGCCCCCTCCAACGCGTCAATCCACGCCAGCGCCAATCCGGATCGCGCATCGTCGCCCTGATTGGCCGCGCGTTGCTGGCACTGGTTCCGCGTGGCCGGCGCATCGGGGTACTTGACGATGCGGTTCGGTGAGACACCGAACAGCGCTGCGGGCGACACCACGAGATTCGCCGCATTGGCCGGCACCCGCCGCCCCGCCTCACTCCACTGATCGGTCACGATCTTCCCGGTCCGCCCCGCGAGCGCCACGATTCCATCGCGGGTGGGGACGTACACGCGCTGACCGCGAATCACCGGCCGGCCGGTTACATTCAGCGGTGCGCAGCGCCAGCGCACAGTCTGGCCGTCGCCCAGGTCAACGCAGGTCAGCCGCTCCCCGCAAAGCACCAACCCGGCCTCCACAACGCCCACCATGAAGCGGTCTGACTTCCGCGGCACACGCCAGCGTTCCCGCCCGTTGAAGCGATCCAGTGCGAGGATCTCTTGCGAGTCGCGCGGGGCAACGATCAGCAGATCCTCCGCAATCACGGGCCGCCCCACGAAGCCCCCTCCCGCCACCGACTGCGGCATCAGCCAACCCGCCATCACGTGTTGGGCCAGCGAACTTGGATAGACCGACGCCCAACGCCAGGCGCCTGTGTCCCAGCCGCCTGATCCGGTGCCGTCACCCGACTCTCCGGCTGGCGGCTCACCCCCCGCGGCTGCGGCACGCCTCCGCTCGGCTGACGCGACCGCGGCCAGCAAGCGGTTCAAACGCAGCGCCGCCACCACGCCATTCCCCGTGCAGACATACACGCTGGCGTTGTCGGCGGCCAGCAGACAGCAGCCCCCGGCCGGCGGGAAATGCGTCGGCGGGCCCACGATCGGAACTTCCAGCACCAGACGACCGTCGGCCGGCGCGAGCACGCCCAGACGCAGATCTTCGCCGCGCTGTAACGCCGCCATCAGGTACCCGCCGGCTGCAACCGGGCAATCCTGAAACGCCACGCCGCGCAGGTTGCCGGCCACACTCTCGCCCGTTCGCCACGCCAGACGCCCATTCTGCAGCTCGCGCGCGACCAGCGCGTTCGGCAGCACCGGCGCGGCGGCTTGCCCTGCACGTCGCGCCGCTGGCAGGCGTCCCAACTCGGGCCGTACCAGCGGTTCAATCGTGTACACCAGCCCGAACGCCGCGGATACGGAATGCGCCGAGACGTCCGCCAGCAACCGGTCAACATCGTCCGGAACGAACCAGCCGACTTCGGTCGCGCCGGACTGCTGTGCCTGCTGTGCCAACGCGATGATCTCGTCCATGCTTTGCGCGGCCAGTTCGCGCACGTGCCAGCGCGGAGTCAGTGTCAGTTCATCGAAGGCCCAGACAGTCCCGCGCAAGCGCACGGCGAGCACGCCATCCGCCACCACTGGCTCGTGCAGGGGCTGGAGGCGCAGTTGGGTCGCGGCCTCCGCGATCGTCGCGTCATCCGGGACGTGTCCGGCCCGTACCGTCGGTGATATCTGCCGGATCCACGCGTCTCCGCTGCCCAGGAGCGGGTCGAAACGGGCGGGCGCCGACGCCCCTTCACCCGGGAGGGCGTGTTCCCGGTGACGTCGGGCCTCGAACCACTGCCGCAACAGCGCGACGCGCCCCGTCCAGTCCCCCTGGCCAGGCTCGGCGCTCTGGCGCTCAAGCTCGCCCAGCACGCGTTCGGCGACCCGCCAAGCCCCGGCCTCGGTCAAGGCCACGAGTTCCTGTGCACGCCGCTCACGACTGGGAGCAACACCCGCCGCTGACAACTCGTTAATGGCCTCGATTGCTTCGCCGTAGTCGCCACGATCGATCAGGTGCGCGACGAGCTCGGCTCCGATCTCCGGCCAGATCGACGCCAGCCTGTAGACACGGAACAGCTCCCCCAAGGCCACGAGGTCACCGCTGCGGGCGGCGCCCCGGAACCGCTCCCTAACCTCAGCGTCATACAACTGGCGGTAGAACTCGATTCCGTCGGGCGGGAATTGCCCGAGCAAGCGGGCTGCCTGACGCTGCAGCGGGTAGTACGTACGGCTGGCCGGCGCCAACACCAACCCACTTGGCAACTGCGTGATCTGCTCGATCAAACGGATGGCCAGTTGGTAGTCGCCCGACCCCAACGCCTGTTCCGTACGACCGGCCAGCAGCAGCCCGTCGTTGCTCAACGGCAGCGTCGCAGCAACCGATTCTCGCGCGGCCGCCGCCGGCGCTTGAGCAGTCACCGCTGGCGTCCCCAACAAGAGAGTCGCCCCAACGAGCCCGTGGACGAAGTACGCGCCCCACCGGTCGATCGTCTTCGCCACCATGCTGACGCCGCCTTTCGCTGGCATCTCTGGCCGCTGACCGCTCATGAGCGTCGCAATCCGTGCCCACGCCGGGCGGGAGGCCAGGCTCACCAATCGATCTCGAACCCCAGGCCAGGCCGCTCCGTTGTGCGGAGGTTCCCGTTGCAGACGATGACCGCAGCGCGCGTCGGATCGCCCACCAGGTCGAGATAGCCATCGAGATCTGCGTATACAACGTTCGGGCGGGCGAGGGCGAAGTGCAAGCCCGCGGCAATCGCCAAGCCGGCTTCATCCATGCAGCTCACCATGGCCTCGAGACCTGCCGCCCGCGCGACTGAGTTGATGTGCATCGCCTCGGCGATCCCGCCAACCTTCATCAGTTTGATGTTCACCATGTCGACGAACTCGTTACGGGCAAGACGGAATGCGTCGCGAAGCGTCATCAGGCTCTCGTCGGCCATCACGGGGATTGACACGGATCGTGTGACCTGCCCCAGTAGCTCGGGCTGTCCCTTGGGAGTGGGCTGCTCGAGCAGTTCGAGGTTCGCTGTGCGGGTGCTGTCGACAAACCGTCGCGCTTGCTCGACCGTGTAGCCTTGGTTTGCATCAAAACGGAACTCGATCTCTGGGCCAACCGCCTCGCGAACTTTGAGTACACGTGCGATGTCGCTCTCGACATCGCGGCCGCCCTTGATCTTCAGGCACTTGAAGCCCTCAGCAACCCAACGTTTCGCCGCCTCCACCGTCTCGGTCTCCGGTAGGATGCCGATCGTGACGCTCGTGGGGATGCACTCGCGGTAGCCGCCAAGCAGCTTCCATAGCGGCAACCCGGCCACTTTGCCGACGATATCGAAGAGGGCCATGTCGGCCGCCGCACGAGCCGCGGGCTTCGTGGCGAGATCCCGCTCCAGAACCTCCAGAATCAGGGACCAGCGCAGAGGATCGGCCCCGCGCAGCGCCGGCTCAATGATGTTCGCGATGGCTTCCACAACGGTCTCGGGCGTCTCGCCGGTGACAGGCAGGTCCGGCGCCGCGCAGCCAAAGCCGACGATCCCACAATCCGTCTCGACCCGCAGAAAGACGTTACACGCCGACCCGACCGTCTCGTACGCGATCGTGTACGCCTCCTTCAGAGGCATGGTCACCGTCTGGGCTTCTACGCGAGTGATCTTCATGTTCTTCAGTAACGGCGGCGCTGGTGTATCTCGCTCAGGCTCATGCTCTTGATCTGCTCCACGAACTCGACGAGGTTGCGGATCATCACCTCCCACATCTTCTCGCCCTTTGCACGCGTCGCTTTCGTCGGGTCACCCATGACGCCGCTGGCCGACAGCTTTTCCGTGCGCGCGTACCAGTCCACGCTGCGCTTCGAGCTGAAGTCGAGATAGCGGCTGGAGAAGCGCGGCACGCTCTTGCGGGCTTCAGCGAGTCGTACGAGTGTCGGTCGCACGGCCATGGACGTGCTGGTCTCGATCTCGCCGGCGTGCACGTCGTTGGGCGTCTCCACCAGCGCTTCGATGTCCGTGTCGCTCGTCTCGCCGCTGTCGACACACGTGAAGATGTGCGTATCCCGGTTGATCATCTGCGCTGCGAAGTGCAACGTCGCCGCGTTCCCTCCATGTCCGTTGATGATGATCAGCTTGGTGATGCCATTGCGTGCCGCACCCAGGCCGACCTCGTAGGTCAGACGTGAGAGCGTCTCGTTTGTGATGCTGATCGTCCCACTGAAGTCCTCGTGGTGGTACGAGACGCCGTACGGGATCAGAGGCAGGAGAATCGGCTTCGGATCAGTGCATGATTCCGCAACGCGTCGGGCGAGGTACTCGGCGTCAAATGCGTCCGTATCCAATGGCAGGTGTGGTCCGTGTTGCTCGATGGCACCCACGGGCAGTAACGCGACATCCACCTCCTGGAACCGCCGCTTGGCCTCTGGCCAGGTGAGTTCACCCAGAACGAAGCCCCCGTTCGAACTCAACTCTCCTCCGTGTCGAGTCGCCGAAGGAGGAGTCCTTTCGAGCGGCGCTTCAAACACGTACGGACGGTGAATCTCCGCATCGTTGAGCGGGTCAAAGTCGAGCCAGAGTTTTCCGTTCTTGCGCGCGGCACCGCCCGCGTACTCAAGATAGATGCGGAGGAGCCTCTCACGCAGGTCAACCGGGATCCCGTCGATTGGCGAGCGGTACGGGTCGAATCGAAGCTTAAGAACGGCCGGACGCTCCAATGCCCGGATGGCCCCCAGCGCAGGCTCCGGGATCAGCCCCTTCTTCCACAGCATCAGGGCAAGCTGCTCGATGGCCGGTCGCTCCTGATGTGTTCCCCGGGCGACGATCTGGCTGAGGCAGTCTTCCACGTGCACGTCCGTGTAACCACAGTGGGCCGGGTCGGCGCCGATTGCCTTGAGCATGCCGACGATGCGGCGGCACTTCTCGCACTTCCCGCAGGGATATGCGCGGTCGTCTCGGACTGTGGCGGCATGGCACGAGACCTGCTGCCGCTGCAACTCGGGATACCGCTGCGTGAGAATGGTCTGGATCAGCAGTTCGGACAGCGGCCTCAATATGGAAAACTGCGCGACATGCCAGCCTTTCTGCTGGAAGTAGCGCGACATCGTGTTGTCGAAGAACCGACTCTGATCGTACAGCCCATCGTAGTGGGTCACTCCGCGATAGCTTTTGCGCACCGTCGTGTCGTACTCGTCGCCGACCACTAAGCGGCCGATGCCGCGCTTGCGCAGCAATGGGAGTGCGCCAAATATGAACACCGCCACGGTCCAGAGCCGGATCGGGTACTCATCGCTGCGCAGCTTCGCGAAATCCTGTCGTACAAACGGCAAGTGCCGCAGCATCCAGGCGAACAGACGGTCGGAGTTTGTCCAGACGCGGGCGGTATTCGGGACGTTCGCCGCGAAGTGGCGATGCGCGTTGACGGCGGTGAACCAGTGCCGGCCGGATTCGTTGACGAAGATCGGGTGTGATTCTCCGCCAATCTCGGCGAGCAGACCGTGGCTCAGCAGGCTGTCTTTGCCACCGCTGGCGAGAACTGCGTGTTTCGAATGAGCGCTGGTCCAAGTCGGAGGCGCGCCAGCCGTGTGCGCCCCATCACCATCGAAAATGACACTCGCGCGCAGATACGAATCTTGCCTGACGACGGGCAATCTGGCGGCCTCACCAATCAGAAACGGGTTGGGCTCGATGAACTTCTTTACGTAGATCTCGCGCGCCGTGTTCTTGGCCATTGCCTCGAGAAACTGGCGGTCGACCTTGTCAAAGGCGCCGTGCAGGACGATCTCATCGCAGAACAGCCCGTAGTTCAGGGCGCTCTGAGCGGCCATCAGACTGGCCAAGTTCTGCGCGCCAGGCTCTGACGGGTCAAACACATCCTCGTCGTAGGAATACTGGAACTCGAAGACGTCCGATTGCCTGTCCTGAACCACCCTGTAAGGGCAGATCACGCGACGTTTCTCGACCTTGACTGGACCAACCTCGAGTCGGTCAACGGCCTTCAGGAGATCCAGCGGGCTATCCTGCGTCGGCATAAGCGCCATCCTCCTCGCACCTCACCGCCTCTTACGTGACGGCCGCCGGAGTCGCCTTCCGTTTTGGCGGTATGTACGATGCGAGCAACTCGGTGACTTCGCGGCTCCCGTTGAGAAGAACGTCATGCGTCGGGAGCCCAGTTGACGTCCAGATCAAATGACAGGCTTCGGGGACCGCGGCTGCTGCCAAGCCTTCGTGATTGATGGTGATTGCGACCACCGGCTTTCCGGAGATCAGTTCGATGGCCTGGATTTGCTGCTTGAGCGGGTGAATCGGGTACCCCGGAAACCCGTCATACTCCTGCCGCGCGGGGGCGTGCTGCAGGACGACGACGTCCGGCCGTCCGGCTGCCAGGATCTCGAAACCGCCCGGATAGGCGGGGTTCATCAGGCTTCCCTGACCCTCGATTACGATCACGTCGGGCCTCTGCTCTTTCCAGGTGCTATAGACTGCGTGCTCAATCTCGCCGGCGACAAAGTCATTGATCAGCGAGTCTATGATCACGCTATGGCGGGCCCCCTGCATCCATGCCGTCTGCCCCGTGCCGACCAGCTCCGCCCGCATTCCAGTCACTTCGAATCCGTCAATCAGCAGCCAGGCCGTCGTCCGCTTGCCGACCGCGGAGTCCGTGCCGAGCACGGCGACCTTCAGGCAGTCGACCTCTGCGATCCTGCCGCTGAAGAAATGTAGTTCAGCGCGTGGCGGCGTCTTGCGAATGTCACGTAGCCGTACGCCATTCTTCTCGGCGAGTCGCGCGAGTTCGGAATCCTCGGTCAGGAAGTCGTGTAGCCCGCAGTCGATGTGGAGACCGAGCTGAATGGCGGTGATAATGTCTTGGCGAGCACTCGCCGGAAGGCGGCCGCCATCCGGGGCGAGTCCGATCACGAGGTGTGTCGCGCGTGTCGGTCCACTTTGACATGCCCTGAATGCTCGCAGTACGTCATGGTGGATTGGAATGCCGTTCGACTTGCCGTCCAACACGTGCCCGGCATCTTTATCCGCGTGGCGAGAATCCACGACGCCAACGACTCGATAGCGGCGCGTTCGCCGCACGAGGCCGTGGGCGGTCTTTCCGTTGGTCGTGCCGAACGCCCCCTCGCAGTAGACGAGCGCATTTCCTTCAGGCCTCGTGCTCATGCTTTCTTCCCTGTCACGACGACAACGTAGCGGTCACCTGGAAGCGGCTCCTGCCGATGACGTTCGAGCAGCGCGATCATTCCGGCCGTGGAAGCCGGTAACACGCTCAACCCTTCTTTCTCTCGCAGAATGCGGGCGTATTGCGACATGCTCTTGTCGCTGGCATAGCCTGCGTGCCCACCGCTCGCACGAACCGCCTCCAGCGCGAGATCACCATCGATCGCGTGCCAGTTAATCAAGGGCTCGTTGACGGCGGTCTCACGAAGACGATCAGGTCGGAGGTCCTCGCAGTTCGCGCGGTTCCCGCGAAAGGCGTGAATAATCGGGTTCTTGCCGAACGTCGATCCGGCGATCATCCGCGGGAGCCGAGACGTCTTGCCACGACGGTGCAGGCTGATAAACCCACGATATACGCCGGCGAGTGTGGTGCCGTTCGACACCGGCAGCGCGACCGCCGCGGGAGCGTCACGCAACTCATCGTATATCTCGTATGCGATTTCGCCGTACGCACGCAGTTGCAGAGCCGTGTTCGCGCCACCCGGATTGGCGTCGTAAATCTCATCCGCACGGGCCTGCTCCCCTGACAGTTGGACGGCCTTCTCGTAGTCGCCTGCACAACGGACGATTTCGGCGCCTTGGCTCGTCATTTCGTCGATGCGCTTGGTGCGGTAGCCCTCGGGAATGTAGATGTAGCAGCGCAAGCCGGCAAACGAAGCAGCCATGGCAACCGCGGCCCCGTAGTTGCCGCAGGTCGCCACCGTTATCGCGTCGAATCCGCGCCGCAGGGCGTCCATCGCCTGGGCGAACGCGATCCGGTCCTTTTGCGTGCCGGTCGGGTTTCCGCCCTCAAACTTGAGGTATAGCTGGCGAAGCCCAACTTCGCGCTCGACGTTTCGAGCACGAGTGAGCGTCGTGTCGCCCACTTCGGAATCCAGGATGTCCTCGAAGGCCTCCAGCCGTTCCTCAACAGCGCGTCCCTGATCGGTGGCGATGTCCTTCAGGGCCGTAAGCTCACCGGGTAGGCGCGTGAGTACGGGCGTGGCGCCGTCGAGAACGGTATCGGGCGCGCCGTTCGTGTCATCTACAACGGGCGTCGTGTTTTCGTAACTGCTATCGGCGTCCATTGCGGTTCGCAGGCTCCTCCGTTGGGCGTCTCCACCGCGGCCTCGGAACCGTCAGAGTGGGGACCACACTGAAAACGTACCCAACCACCGCGAGATTCGTCTGAAATCGAGATTAACTCGCTCTAATCCATCACGCCCGCGAATGGACCACCCATTGTCGGGAGTGACTCGTCCAGTCCAAGGAGTGGATCATCCGCTCTCGGGAATGACTCGTCCACTCCCGGGCGAAGACCGTCGGCCCCCGGGAATGGGCCGTCCGCTCCGCGGGTCGGCCCACGCCGCCGGGGCGCGAGACGTCGGCGCTGTGGCAGGGTGGGAACGGTTGCCCGGAGGAACCGCCGGGGCTATTGTGAATGTGTGGGATTCCCAATCATCGGGGGCCGACATCGAGGCGCGGCTTCAAAACACGAAGCGCTCGAAATGGCCGCTTACATCCCCGCTGGCGACGCCCCCTCGTGGAGGGACGCCCGGATGCCGACAATCGCTGGAATAGGCCCGTATCGCGTATCCTTCTGCAAACACGACCTGCAGGAGCGGCCTTACGTCCACGTGGATCGTGACAACCAAACGGCGCAGCGTCAGAACTGGCAGCCGTGCGGCGGCGGCGGCTTCGGGATTCACCGGCCGGATATCAACGAGGACCTGAGCGCACAGGGGTTGTTGGCGGGCGCCCCCGCGCCGCGCAGGGCCGAGACGATCCGAGCCGCGCCCGTAAGGAAGCGGTTAGACCAATACGCGAAGAACATCGGTTTGTCGGCACCACCGTTCCCTCACAGTCGCAACTCGGATCGAAACCCGCCCACGACCGGCCCGAGCGAGCTGAGCTTCCTGTCGGTGGGCACGCGCACGCCGCACGTGGCCGACTACCCCGGCGAAGACGCCGGCAAGACGGCCCACTGCATGTTCCGCCGGGTCAGCACCGGCGGCGAAAAGGGCCTGTGGAGCAAAACGGCGAGTGCGAGGATCGGGGCGTAGCAGCTACACCAAAACCTCATGGGAGGAAGACCATGAAAGGCACAAAGAAGAAACTGACCACCAATGCCGGCGCTCCCGTCGTCGACAACCAGAACGTGATGACCGCCGGGCCGCGCGGCCCACAGTTGCTACAGGATGTTTGGTTTCTGGAGAAGCTCGCCCACTTCGACCGGGAGGTCATCCCCGAGAGGCGCATGCACGCCAAGGGCTCGGGCGCGTAT
Source organism: Planctomycetota bacterium (assembly GCA_018814045.1). Taxonomy (GTDB): domain Bacteria; phylum Planctomycetota; class Phycisphaerae; order UBA1845; family Fen-1342; genus JAHJAR01. The sequence goes on from JAHJAR010000293.1 coordinate 69,953, forward strand.
GGCACCTTCACGGTCACGCACGATATCACCCGTTACACCAAGGCCAAGATCTTCTCCAAAGTGGGCCAGAAGACCGAGCTGTTCGCCCGTTTCTCCACGGTAGCCGGTGAGCGCGGGGCGGCCGATGCCGAGCGCGACATCCGGGGCTTCGCGCTGAAATTCTACACCGAGGAGGGGAACTGGGATCTGGTGGGCAACAACACGCCGGTATTCTTTCTGCGCGATCCACTGAAGTTCCCCGACCTGAACCACGCCGTCAAGCGCGACCCGCGCACCAATCTGCGCAGTGCCCGCAACAACTGGGACTTCTGGACCTCGCTGCCGGAAACGCTGCACCAGGTCACCATCACCATGAGCGACCGCGGAATTCCCTATTCCTTCCGCCACATGCACGGCTTCGGCAGCCACACCTTCAGCCTGATCAACGCGAAGAACGAGCGGTTCTGGGTCAAGTTCCACTTCCAGACGCAGCAGGGGATCAAGAACCTCACGGATGAAGAGGCGCAGGCGGTCGTCGGCAAGTGCCGGGAAAGCAATCAACGCGATTTGTACGAGAGCATCGAGAAGGGCGACTTCCCGCGCTGGACGATGTTCATCCAGGTGATGCCGGAGAAGGAAGCGGCCCATTGTCCCTACAACCCCTTCGACCTGACCAAGATCTGGTTCCATAAGGACTACCCCCTCATCGAGGTGGGTGTCTTCGAGCTCAACCGCAACCCGGAGAACTACTTCGCCGAGGTCGAACAGTCGGACAGATAGGTAACAGAAAAGTCTGGACACATAGGTTACACACGGAGCGGCAATATCATGCGGCCATAACCAATTTGACATATTCAGTATATCCATGCACCTACTTAACCTATCGTTATTGATCGCCGCCCGGTGAAACGTACGACGCTCAAACAAACGAATCAGAAAATGAATAAAGGAGGCCTTCACATGAAATATATTGTCGAAACCGAGAAAACAGTCGAGCAGGCCGTAGCCGATTTGCAGGAAGCTGTGAAAAGACACAATTTTGGAGTGCTCCACATCCACAACCTGCAAGAAACCCTGATGAAAAAGGGCGTAGATTTCCCCAATGAATGTCAGATCCTTGAGATCTGCAATCCTCAAAAAGCCAAAGAGGTGCTGACCGATGATATGAGTATGAACATGGCATTACCATGCCGTGTCTCTGTATATTCAGAAGAGGGTAAAACAAA
>JAHJAR010000294.1 GCA_018814045.1 Planctomycetota bacterium
CCAAGTGGTAGCGGTCGGAGGAGATATTTCGTTAGATCAAAGCAACACGGTTTGGCGATCGTCGTGCCCTCTTCCGGTGCGGATGCTGAACGACGTCCGAATTAGGGCTTCGCGTTCTTTGACAATTGAGCCTGGCGTGGAAGTTCAGATGGAGGGGTACCTGATCCAGGTTGGCCACACGTATACGGGGCACTGGGAGAGTGGGACGCTGGTGGCCCATGAGGTCACGTTCTCCAGCAGTGTAGGGACGATGACCTCGTTGCTGTGCGGGGGGGTCACCATGCTCGGCTGTCAGATGATCGGCGGCGAGACTGGCCTTCTGGCCATCGGTGACGCCGTCAGTGGCGTGCTTTGGGATTGCTCTTTCATCGGCCAGCAGAGCTACGGCGTCAATAACACCGGAACAGCCGTGGTCGATGCGCGCTGGTGTTACTGGGGTCATCCGACGGGGCCATCGGGCGCGGGGCCAGGCGAGGGCGTCGGCGTCTCGCAGAACGTGCTGTACGAGCCCTGGCTGCTCGGGCCGCCGGTGCAGCCGGAGTACGGCGACGGCGACCAGAGCGCTGCGTCCGGCACCAGTCGCGACCCGGTGAACACGGCGACGGGGAACTTCTTTCATCACGAAACGGACCTATCGGCAGGGATTCGCGGCGGGCTGATGGCGTTTTCTCGGTACTACAACAGCGCGGCGGCTGCGCCGGCGCGGCTGAGGAAAGATCAAGGGAGCAAGGGGGCGAGGGATAACGAGGAAAACAGCGAAACGGGGCTTGTAGATAGACGTGGGGGCAATTGCGGAGAGACAGATATGCGAGCGATGAGGGATCGTGGAATCGATGGCCGCTTGCTTGTACGCGCGGCTCGGAGTCAGCGTGCTGGAGACACGCAGAGGAGGACAACGATGGGAACAAGACACGGCAGAATGGGGGCGCCGCTGATTGCGCTGCTGGCGTTGGGACTGCCAGTGTTCAGCCCGCCGGCGGCGCGCGCGGACCTGAACGAAGGGCTGGTTGCTTACTGGAGCTTCGATGAAGGCAGCGGGAGCGCTGCATACGATTCATCGGTGTACGGTAATCACGGGACAATCTATGGGGCGGACTGGGTCAGCGGAGTATCGGGAGGTGCACTTCTATTCAATGGAGCAGGCGACTACGTTGACTGCGGCAGCGATGCGAGTCTCGATTTCGGGGCCGGCGACTTCTCGTGCGCATGCTGGGTGCGGCCGGCAGCGCCAGGAGTGCGGCAGATCATCGCCAGTAAGCGCCAGAGGAGTGATCCCTACAAGGGCTGGATGGTCGAACTCCAGGCGGCTGTGGCCCATGTGGAGTTTGACTATGGGTACACTTGGAGCGACCATCTTGTGAGCACGACACAGTTTCCAACGGATGAGTGGACATTTATCGCCTTTACGCGGGATTCGGGTGGAACAGATCGGCTGTACGTGAACGACGGACAGGAATGCACGACCTCCGATGATGGTGGCAGCGTGAGCGATGTGAGTGCCCAGACGATTGCGCGCGCCCTAGGCGGAGGTATGTACTTCGGGGGCATTGTCGACGAAGTGCGTATCTACAACCGCGTGCTGAGCCCGAGTGAGATCCAGACCTTGTACGCGTACCCGGGCTGGGCAGGTAATCCAGCGCAGCAGGCGGAAAATGCTGACGGTGACCAGAGCGACGCGTCCGGAACGAGCCACGACCCCGTAAACACCGGCACCGGCAACTTCTACCGCGACGAGACCGACCTGTCGGCCGCGTCACGGGGCAAGGTGATCCTGTGCAGCCGAGGCTACAACAGCCGGGCGGCCGAGCCGACGCGGCAGCGCGACCGGACCGAGACGCCGCTGGGACCGGGCTGGACGCATTCGTACTACATCTGGCTGGAACCGGACGCGCCGGACGAGCAGGTCGGTGTGCACGACGGCGACGGCCACGCCGACTACTGGATGAGCGACGGCGAGGGCGGGTACGTCATGTCCGTTCCGGGCGTGTACGACGCGCTGGTCTACAACGACGGCGAGGGCTCCTGGACACTGACGCAGACGAACGAGGACGTGTACCAGTTCGATGCCGACGGGCGGCTGCTGTCGATCACCGACAAGAACGGCAACGTCACGAGCTTCAGCTACACGAATCCGAGCTGCCCGGAGTACGCGACGGCGGTCACCGACCCGGTCGGCCGGTCGCTGGTGCTGGAGTACCAGGAGGTCGTCACCGACATCTGGCGGCTGTGGAAGGTGACGGACTGGACCGGGCGGTACGTGGAGTACACATACACCGACGGCTATCTGATCGACGTGCGGGACGTGATGGGCGAGCACATCACGTACACGTACGACACGAACGGCTACCTGGCCACGGTTACCGATCAGCGTGGCGTGACGACCGTAACGAACACCTACGACGAGAATGGCCGCGTGCTGACGCAGCTCGATGCCGATGGGAACCCGACCGAATTCACCTACGGCGTCCGCGGCGACGCGGACACGACGTTCACGCGTTGGGTGACGGCGGAGGGCGCCCCCGACCCGCACGCGGTGCCCATAACGCACCAGCACGAGGAGCGCTACAAGCGACAGCTCACGCATGAGGATGCCATGGGCGCGCCGGTCGAGTACGAATACGACGGGATGTTCAACCGCAACAGGATCATCGACCGCAACGGGCGCGTGACCGCGTTCGCGTACGACCCCAGGGGCAACGTGACCAGTGCCACGGAGGCCGATGACCCGAACGACCCGCACGACGGCGGCGTGACGGCGGTGACATACCCCGATCCGGAGGACCCGAACGATCCGCCGTGCCCGCACGTGCCGCTGAGCAAGACGGACGCCCTGGGCTGCGTGACGGAGTGGCAGTACGACGACAACTGCAACGTGGTCCTGGAGCGGCGGTACCTGGACGTGGGCCAGACGCAGTACGTCGAGAAGAGCTGGACGTACAACAGCAACGGCCAGCGGCTCACCGAGACCGACGAGCGCGGCAATACGCATTGCTGGGTCTACAACACGAATGGCCTGCTGATCGAGGAGATCAACCGGGCCGGTAACCACACCTGGTACGGCTACGACGACCTCTGGCGGCGGATCTGGGTGACCGATGGCCGTGGCAGCGGGCCGGAAGACCCGGCGTACACGACGCACTACGTGTATGACAACGCCGACCGGCTGAGCGAGATTCACGGCCCGCCGGTGCCGTCGGACCCGAACGGCATCGTGCAGGCGTTCGGCTACGACGAGATCGGCAACCGCACATCGGTGACCGACGGCAACGGAAATACGACCACGTTCGTCTACGACAACAACGGCAACCTGGTCCGGGTCGAGGAGCCGGAGGGCCGGACGACCTGGTACGTCTACGACGAGCTGGGCCGCAAGGTACGGATGTACGACGCCAACAACGACCCGAACGAGCCGGGCAGCGTCTACACGTGGTACGTCTACGATGACGGCGGCCGGCTGATCGAGCAGCACGACCCGGCCGGCAGTATCTGGACGTACGAGTACGACCTGCAGGGCAACCTGACCCGCCAGGAGGACGGGGCCGGCGTCTGGACCGAGCATGAGTACGACGCCCTGAACCGCCGGGTGCTGTCGCGGAACGCCGCCGGCGAGACGCACATGGAGTACGACCAGCTCGGCCGGCTGACGCGGCAAACCGACGCGACGGGCAAGGAGACCGAGTTCCAGTACGACTGCCTGGGCCGGCTGGTGTGCGTCATCGACGCCGAAGGTGGCTGGACTGAGTACACGTACGACCCGGCGGGGAACCTGACGCAGATCGAGGACGCCCGCGACGAGGCGGTCAGTGTCCGCCAGTACGACGCCAACAACCGGCTGATCTACGCCGAGGACGGCAACGGGAACTTCTATACCTACGGCTACGACGCGGTCGGCAACCAGACCTGGGTCATTGACGCAAACGGCCAGCAGACCGACCTGACGTACGACGCGGCGAGCCGGCTGATCGACATTGCTTACCCGGATGCCTCGTGGGTCCAGTACGACTACGACAACAACAGCAACCGCGTGGCGATGCACGAGCCGGAGGGGTCGAGCACGTTCGTCTACGACGATCTGAACCGGCTCACGTCCGACACGGACCGGTTCGGAATGACCGTGGGCTACAGCTATGACCCGTTGGGCAACCGGGTTGGCCTGACGTACCCGGATGCCAAGCAGGTCACGTACGGCTACGACGCGGCCAACCGCTTGGAGACCATCACGGACTGGGCGGCCCGGCAGACGACGTACACGTACGAGTGCTGCAGCCGCCTCGACACGATCACGTACCCCAACGGTCTGGTCGAGGACCGCGGCTACGATGCTGCGGGCCGGCTGGTCTCGATGGCCACCACGGACTCGCGCCGGGCCACGCTGTTGAGCTACGAGTGGGTTCGTGATGCCGTCGGCAACCCAACTTCGGCCACCGAGACCGGCACGCTCCAGCCGACGCTGGAGCAGCTTATCACCGAGTCCGAGTACGACAGCGACAACCGGCTGGTCGAGTCGAGTCAGGGGACGTACGAGTACGACGCGAACGGCAACCTCATCTCGCGCACCGTCAACGGCGTCACGACGACGTTCACGTACGACCCTGAGGATCGGCTGATCTCGCAGACCACCGGCACCAACGCAGTCCAGCACGTCTACGACGGCCAGAGCTACCGGATTGCCCGGATCGAGAACGGCGTAGCGACCCGCTACGTCCTGGACCGCGGCCGCTCGATGAGCCACGTGCTGTGCGAAACGGACGCCGCCGGGAACATCATTGCGTACTACATCCATGGTCCGCAGCTTGTGGCCCGCGTTGCCGTCGAAGGTCGCGCCGAGGTTCCGCAGTACTATCACACGAACGACATCGGCTCGGTGGTAGCACTGACCGATTCAGCACAACAGGTCACAGACCGCTACACCTACACGCCGTACGGCCTGCCGCGCGGGCACGAAGGCGTGACCCAGCAGCCGTTCACGTACGTCGGTGGCCTCGGTGTGATGGCCGAAGCCGACGGCCTCTACTTCATGCGCGCGCGGTTCTATGACTCGGACAGCGGGAGATTCCTGAGCAAGGACCCGGCAGAAAGCGCTCTCACTAATCCCGCCAAACTGCACCGGTATGCCTACGCGCTTAACAGGCCGTCTCTGCTCGTTGACTACTCGGGCCTACTCGCGGCGGACACATGCACGGCAAGCGATACGTGCCAAACAGCGCTCCTGAAGATGGTGCGCAACTTCGCACAGATACGGCAGGCACTCGCAACCAGAGAATCCCTCCAAGACCAATTCCGACGAATCCTGGCCCAGGGAAAGGGCGACGTTAGAAACACCTTGTGGCTGCTCGCGAGATACGGCCAAGCCACACAGGACCTCGTCAACGCACTGCGCAGACTCGCGCACTGTCACGACGTTGTACTCGTCAGGTGCCAACCAGACCCACAACCGGTGCCAAGCCCCGGTCCCGAGTGGAACTGGGACTGGGATTTGATTGCTCAGGCAATAGTGGCCGCCGAGGCGTCGGGTGGCGCGGCGTACGCTGGAATCCAGTTGCTTGAGCAAGGAGTGGCAGCCGCTGCCGGCGTCATTACAGCGCCAATACTGGCCCCAATGTATGGCCTTTACTTGTGGGTGCAGGAGAATTGCCACGTCGTGAGCGAACTCGACATTCGAGAGGGTAACGTAAGCTGGTGATCGCATAGCTAAGTGGGTCGAAGCACCTGCGTCATGGTGCAGCCTTCGAAAGACGAGAATGGCAGGCTAGACTGTGACAAAGGCATTGTGCGGAGACTTCTGTGGACAGTATTGATCAGCTGGGGCCGTGTTTGGGGTAGCTCAATATGAGACGCGGCTCTGTGGTTGTAACGAGCAAATTGGAATGCGAGGCGAGGAGAAATACGATGATGCGTCAAATGAGGATAATGGCCGCGGCATGCGTCATGCTGTCGGCGGCTGTAGCGGTAGCGAGCACATATGAGTACGATGACCTGCACCGCCTGACGCGGGTCACGTACGATGACGGCTCGGCGATCCTGTACGAGTACGACGCCGTCGGGAATCGCACGCTGCGCGTGATCAACGGCGATCCGAGCAGCGTGTATCTGGAGACCAGCGTCGATCCGCCCAGCGGCGGCGAGGTCACGCGCGACCTACCGGGACCTTGGTACCCGCTCGGCACGCCGGTCGAGCTGACGGCGGTGCCGGAGGGGCTGTGCGAGTTCGACCAATGGACCGGCGACGTGCCCGAAGGGCACGAAAGCGACAACCCGCTGACGATCACGATGGACGCGTACAAAAGCCTGACGGCCAGCTTCACGCTGCCGCTGGGCGACGCGGACTGCGACTGCGACCTGGACATGGCCGACTTCGCCGGCTTCCAGCTCTGCTTTGACGAGTCGCCCCTGTCGCCGGAGTGCGCCATCTTTGACCTCGACGGCGACGAAGACGTTGACCTGGACGACTTCGAGCTGTGGGCCCTGGCGCTGACCGGCCCGAACGAGTAGCCGGCTCGGTCGGCGCGTCATCGGCGTCGCCCAATAGTCCACCAGGCGGCCAAGCCGGAGGAGCAGTCCCGGCCTGTCCTGACCGGTGACTGTGTGCGGCACCTGCCGGCTTTCAGCTCGGCTGGACGTCGTGGTGAATCTCTGTGTCCTGCCGCGATCCTCTTCTGGACGCGCCGAAGGCGGACTTCGCGGAGTTTCAGGTGTTGTTCGGCAGGCAATAGCCCGCAGCGTGGGATGCAGGGATCGGAAGCTGATCGCGGGTGTCAACTCGCGCGACTGGGCTGGATGTAATCGTGAGGACTGAAAGGGCGAGCCATGTGTGCGGGACGAGATGGGCGAGGAGCAGGTTGGGCGTCGGCAATGCGTCTGCTGGTGATGGCGGTCGCGGTGATGCTGGCCGCGCCGGCCGCGCGGGCGGACTTGAGCGAAGGACTGGTTGCGTACTGGAGCTTCGATGAGGGCAGCGGGAGTATCGCCCACGACTCGTCGGGTTACGGCAATCACGGGACCGTTTTTGGAGCGTCATGGGTCGAAGGTGTCTCGGGGAATGCTCTGTGCTTTGATGGCTCCGATGACTACGTCGAGGTGCCGGATTCGGTCAGCCTACGGCCCGGACAAGGGTCCTGGAGCATCGCGGGTTACTTCTATCTCACTGATGCGGAGCAGATAGCGGGGCTGGTCGTCAAACGGCAGGCAGCTACCCCATATGAGCAGTACTCGCTCTTTGTAGCCGGCGACTCGCATGGTGGGACCGTGGGGAGACGAGTCTGCTTCCTGTATCGAACATCAGATACTCAGGACCGCGCGGTGCGCACTCTAGCCGAATACGCGACCGGTTGTTGGCGTCACATCGCGGTTGTGAGCGACAGCGCGACCGACCGACTAGGAATCTACATTGATGGCGCCGAGGTACCTATTGTCGCTGAGTACTGGGCTGGGCCCTGGCCGGTTATAGACAATACGGACCCTTTGAGGCTCGCTTGGCTTGGGATCGATTATCCATCGGCATTCTTCTTGGGCGTCATGGATGAGGTCCAGATCTACAACCGCGCGCTAGAGGATGACGAGATAGAGTACCTCTACCAACACCCGGGCAATCCCGTATCGCTGGTGACGGCGTCGCAGCGACCGGACGCGAGCAAGCTGGTCGACGTCGACTATGCCCTCGGTGGCGAGGACGATCCGTACACAATCACAGTTGCGATCAGCTCTGACGGCGGCAACACCTGGGACATCGATCCCGGCGCCGTGTCAGGTGACGCTGGGGAGGGTGTCGAGCCCGGTGAGGACAAGCACATCGTGTGGAACCCGGCGGTGGACATTCCGGGGGTCAGCGGTGACAACTTCAAGGTCCGCGTGACTGCCGATGGCGTGTACTACGCCGACTCGAACGTGTTCTCGATCGTCGCCGCGGGACCGGGCGACGTGCTGGGGACGGTTCGGGATCAGACTACTGGCGACCCGGTCATCGAAGCTGAGGTGAGCCTCAACGGCGGCGAGCCGGTGCAGACCGACGAGTTCGGCTTCTTCGCCTTCAGCGCCGTCCCCGCCGGCCAGGCGACGATCGCCGTCAGCAAGGCCGGCTACTACCACGTCACGCAGAGCGTCACCGTTCGCGAAGACTCGTTCACGTCCGTGCAGATCGTGCTGACGCCGGACGTGGGATTCGGTGTCAGCGAGGTGCGCGGGCTGTATTGCGGGCCGGGGAAGCGCGCGTATTTCCTCAACGGCGTGTGGGCGGCGGAGATGTTCACCGCCACGGTGGACTGGGAAGACCACCCGCCGGGCTCGGTCCATTGGATCAAGTCGAACGATCCGAACAACCCGATCGTGGACCCCTGTCCGGGCACGACGGTCTCGCGCTCCTTCAACGTGGGTACCGCGTTCGGCAACGGCGGGACGCTGTCCGTCGTGGCCGTCACCGGCGACAACCCGCCGGTGGAATCGGTGCCCTATCCGGTAAACTTCGGGATCCTCCCGCTGCCGCCGATCGCCGACATGATCGCGTCGGTGACGTACGTGGCGATGCCGTCGGGCGAGGGCCTGGAGTACCGCATCGCCGGGTTGCAGGGCGGAAAGATCGACTTGGCGAACTGGGGCGCGAGCCAGGTCGATACGAGCATCCCTCTGTTCGGCGGGCAGGAGCTGAAGGTGAGCCTGGAGATTGAAGAGGACCCCAGCCCATTCAGCGCGACGCTCCAGGGCACGGTGAACACGGACGGCAAGGCCACGCTCTACACGTTCGGATGGGATGACAGCAAGAAGAAGTACCTGCGCAAGGGCATCAAGGCGACCAAGGGCATGAAGCTGCCGTACGTGCAGTTCGGGGCGAGCGCTTCGTTTGAGCTGGACTTCTACTGGTCGGATGACTGGGAGGCCTGGATGCCGGGCGGAGAGTTCTCGCTCGGCTGCAACTTTAAGCACTCGTCGCCGCAGGTGACGGTCGGCGTGATCCCGGTCATCTTTGTGCCGATCTACCTGCGGGCGGAGCAGAGCCTGGATCTGACGGCCACGGTGGGCGTGTACGGCTGGACGACCGAAGGGCCGGTGTGGCTGGGCGAGTTCGCGTTCGAGCCGTTGATGAAGGGCATCGTCGGAGCCGGCCTGGCGGACTGGGCCTGCGTCGAAGGCTACGCCGGCGGCGGGCTGCACGTCGGGGCCCAGTTCCTGCCCGAGTTCGAGTGGGCGAACCCGTACATCATCATTGTCGTGGGCGTGCAGGCGACGCTGGGGCCGTTCACGATCGGACCATTCGAGCTGAAGCACTGCTGGCCGGAAGCCTGCGACGACAAGCTGCTGGGCCTGGACGAGCTGGTGCGCGGCGGCGGCTGGGTGCTCCTGCCCCGCGACTATCTGAAGTACCGCGAATTCGGCGCGAGGGAGCGCGGACCGACGTTGCTGCGCGATGGCTACGAGGCGCCGGTCCCCGGCCAGGTGGCCGTCTACCCGTATTCCACGCCCGACGTGGCAGCGGTGACCGACGGCGTGCTGGCGGCCTGGGTCGCGGACAACACGCGGCGCGACCTGATCAACCGGACCGAGGTACAGTTTGCCGTGCACGACGAGGGCGGGTGGAGCGAGGCTGCGGCTGTGGCCAGCGATGGCACGGCGGACCTGAACCCGCGGCTGGTGTCGCTGCCAGACGGCGACGCGGTCTGCATCTGGCAGGGTGCGAACGCCGTGTTGAGTGACACCGACCCTATGGAAGTGTTCCTGTCGCACCTGGAAATCTCCGTCGCCACGTACGACGCCGACACGGGGACCTGGTCGGCACCGACACGGCTGACCGACGACGAATACATGGACCGCTCGCCGAACATCGCGGCTGTGGCGGCAGAGGACATGCTGGCCGTGTGGGTCAGCAACACGGCCAACGACATGTGGGGCACGATCGACCTGCCCAACGACATCCTCTGGTCGGCGTACGACGGTGTGGAATGGACCGCGCCAGCGATGCTGGCGAGCGGTTTCGGCACCATTCTCGACATGGCGCTCGCCTACGACGGCACAGGCGGCACGCTCGTGTTTTGCACGGACGCCGACGACGATCTGGATACGTCGGAGGATCAGGAACTGTGGGCGGCGACGTACACGGGCGGCGTCTGGTCGACGCCTGCCCAGCTTACCAGCGACACAGTTTGCGACGCCGATCCGCACTTGGCCTCCGACACAGGCGGGACGCTGTGGCTGGTATGGCTCAAGGGTGACGATATCCGGTTTGCCGAAGGGCTTGACGTTGACAACTCGGCGGTCGTGGTCACGCCGCACGAGTCCATGGGCAGTAAGGACTTCGACCTGGTGATGGGATTGACGGGACGGATCGCACTTGTCTGGAACGACACATCCGAAACCTACCACGACATCTGGGTTTCGTATTTCGAGCTTACGCAGGAAGCGTGGAGCCAGCCGCGGCAGCTCACGTTTGACGATTACGCCGAACGCTTCATGGCCAGTGTCTTTGACGCCAGCGACGACCTGTTCTGCGTGTACGACAAGACCGAGACGCTATACGCGGATCGCGAGGAGTGGGTCGGCGGGCAACTGGTCACGGTCGAAGATGTGCCCGAGCCGGGGCAGAGCGACCTGTACTACCTGACGTATCACATGGACGGCGACTTGGCGGTGTTCGTCGAGGACGTGAGCGTCACGCCGCCGAACCCACTGCCAGTTACCCAAGCCACGATCACGGCGAAGGTCAAGAATGTCGGCGAATCGCCCGCGTCGAGTATCGAGGTGGGCTTCTATGACGGCGACCCGGACGCGGGCGGGGTGCTGATCGGGACGATGCCGGTGGTTGCCGGTCCGCTGGTTGGCGGCGGTGAGGCGGAGGCCAGCGTGGAGTGGGTCGTTCCGGCCGTGACGGAGCCGGTTGAGATCTATGTGCGTGTGGACCCGAACCTCGTTCAAGAGGACCGGGATCGCATGAACAACATGACGTCGTTCTGGGTCCTTGCACCGGACATCGCCGTTGCCGAAGTCATTGTCCAGGCGGCGGGTCCACATCGGATCATCACGACACGGGTGGAGAACCGAGGCTCCCTGCCGGTTGCGGACGTTGATCTGGTTCTGCGGCGGGATGCGATAGACGGCGAGGTGCTGGCGACGTTCGCAATCACCGAGCCTCTGGTTGCGGGCGCCTACTGCGACGTGTCGTGGACCTGGGAGAATGTGATTCCGATCGTCGGCGGTTGGGTGGACGTGTTTGTGATAGCAGACGAGGGTGACGCAATCGACGAGCTGGACGAGGACAACAACGTGCGGTCCACGACGCTCACCAATCCGCCGCCTGCGTACCCCGGCGATTGGGATCACGACGGCGACGTGGACATCAATGACTTCGCCGAGTTCCCGGGCTGCATGAGTGGGCCCTGGGGCGCACCCGATTGGGTCATGCCGTCACAGGCCTGCCGCGACGCGTTTGATTTTGACGCGGATGCGGACGTGGACCTGGCGGACTTCGCCAGCTTCCAGCGGGCGTTCGACGGAGGATCGCCGTAGCAGACAAACGGCCACCACGACATCCAGCCAGAAAGCTGGAAGTCGTCAGAATCCGGAGCGTTGTCGCCTCGCCTGAGCCGAATCGCCGCTCACGGCTGCGCACCTGTGAACTGTGCCTGGAACGCCGCGAAGTCGCGAAGGTCCAGATCGCCGTCTGCATCGCCGTCAGCTCTGACAAAGTCGAAGATATCGCATTCAGGTGGAAACGTCGTCACGCCGGGGCCAGCCATGCAGCCCGCGAATAACTCGAAGTCGTCCAGATCAACGTCTCCATCGCCGTCGAGATCCCCTGCTACGGTCATCGGCAGTTGGACCGATTGCACGCTCGTGTTGTTGGTCTCGTCGAATTCGAGCATCTCATCCGCCGCGTCAACGGCCGCATACACCTGAAGATACTCACCACGTGTCCCACCAAATCCGGCGTCGGAGATGAACGCGACCTCGTATGCTGCTCCAGCCTCGATCTGCGGCAGGCGCGTCGTTCCGATGAGCTGACCATCCTGTGCTCCTGCTCGCCAGGTGAGGTCACACTGATCTGTTCCGATGGTGCCGAGGTTCACGACACGCGCAATCAACGCCATGCTTGTACTCGACACGATCTCGCTTCGAACATTCTCGATGGCCAGATCCGGTAGCACCGACCACAGGGACACCTCATTGTTCGAACGGTCCCGGTCATCCCATAGGAGGTCCGGATCGACCACAACGAAGATCTCGTGCGACATTGCGTCTGCGGGCACGACCCAAGGAACCGTGATCTCGCGCGAGTCGCCGGCTATCAGCCAGCCTGCGATTATCTGCGTAGTACCGATCAGTGTGCCACCCTCGCTCGGATGGCCGTCGTAGAACGCCACCTGCAAATCCGAGACGGGCAGATCGCCCCGGTTCTCTATCGTTGCCGCAATCGTTACGGCAGCTTCGGGGGCCGGATTCGCCGGGTCAAGGGTCAATGAGTTGGCCGCCACCGCCAGATCGTAGCCCAACCCATGTCGCAGCAGGCATAGATCAGTGCGCGCCGGTTGGGGTACATCTACCAGATGGTACATCTCGCCCTCGATCTCAATGTCCATTTCGTTCCGGTCAGTCTGCGTCTTGAGATAGGCGATCGTCAGCTCGGCGCCGTCCCAAGCCAGCGATAGCGAAGTCTCGACGTGCTCATCCTGCGTTAGTTGCCTCGGCAGCGACCAGGTGTCGAGTGCCGCGTCATAAAAGGCCACGACGACATCAACCCCTTCTGGAGCCTGGGCCGTATACGCCACCGCCGCACCACCGGGCATCGTCAAGCCTGCCAGGGAGGGCGCCTCGTTGGAGATCGTGTAGGCGGCGTACACGGGCTGCGGGTTCCAGGTGCCCAACACGCTGTAGAGGAGCGTGCCGCCACTGCTCCACACGCACAGCGGCTCGCCGTCCGGAGCAACCAGCGTCGGCAGGGCGTCCTCCACCGCGTCGTTAGTCATTCGGCTCGGCGTCTGCCATACGCCCGCCACGGTGCTGGCCCAATAGAGCTCTCGATCCGGCCTGGTTTCGGGGTCGCCATCCTCATCCACGACGAAGACCACGTGCCCTTCACCTGCGGTATCCGGCGCCCACGACAGGCCGACAATGCCTTGCTGGTCCGACCAGAGCGTCTCCGGCACCTCCCAATTGCTTCCAGACCAACGAGCAAACAGGAGCTGGTCTCCGTTTGTCGCGTTGCCGATTGTGTCGCCGGCCTCATTCTGGACCCACACGATGCCCTTCGTCGCTCCGAATACCAGCGCGGCAGGATCGCGATCAACCTGCCCGTTACTCGTGAGTTGATCCGGCATGCTCCAGACACCGGTATCACGGTCAAGCCAACCGGCGGCGATATCGAGGTGCGGGGCGATATCTTCGGGCCCCTGTGCACCGGACACGTCACCCGTGACACGCGTCCACGCGGCAAGTGTCTCGGCGGCATCGACCTCGCTCACCCACGGACTGAACTCGCCTTGCTGATCATCCGCAATGCGCCCCATCGTCCACGGTTCACCGGCGAGCGAGCGCACCGTGCCGATGTCCGTGCTGGCGTACCAGGGCTTGTTCGGGTCGTGCAGCGCGAAGAGGATCAGTGTCTCGTCCGGGTCAGCCATGAGCGACGGCTTCGCGACTTTCGTCACATTCTCGACGATGAACTCCTCCCGTGACCCTCCGCTCAGTCTCAAGGAGTCGGACTTCAGCAGCTTCACCGGTCCACGGCCACCGACAAGACGGTTCATCGAGCCCCAGCGGAGGGGACGTTTCCCGATTGGCCGCCATTCACCGACTGGATACTTGCCATCCGGGCTCGGAACGCCGAGCAGCGCACGCTTACCGTCCAGATCGAAGCGGACCTCCGCTCCTACTTCTTCCGAGAATTCGAAGAACCACACATGGGCGAACACGCCGACGTACGCCCCAAACGTGATCGCCTGCAATTGCAGATCGGGGCAGATTTCTAGCTCCGGGCCGCCCTGTCCGCCGGCATAGACGCCTGCTTCTGCACCGAATAGCTCAACTACTGCAGCGCCTTCGATGCCGACCTTTCCAGCAACCGTTAGTTCGGTCGTACCCAGGAAGCACTCTCCCCACTGCCCACCCTCGTACTCACCAGAGAGCGATGCACCCCCGACCAGGAAGAGCCGGAGCTTGAGCGCGCCGACCACGTCGCCGACCACCGGGATCGCTAGCAAGCCGTGCACAGCCGGGGCGGCGGGTGGGAAGATCACATCGACGATCAGGATGGCCGGGGCCCCGACCCCCGCCTTGCCGCTAAAGCCAATCTCCCACGAAGGTGTAATAACGGGCGGGTTGCAGCCAGCGAAGCTCACAGCCAGAGCACCTGCAACATTCAGCTGTCCGCTGGCCAGGATCTCCACTTCGGTGATCTCCCAATCCAGGCCAAAACCGCCGAAGCCGCCCAGCGATCCGCTGAAAGTCGCTCCCAACAGGTCATAGCTCAGCCCCCGATTCCACCCGGCGTACACCTCGAATTCCAAGTCATCGGTTCCAAGGAACGGCAGCTCCCAGTGAAATGACATCTCATCGGAATACGACAGCGTCAGTCCGGACGGCGTCCAGGGAATGTTGTCCTGGTACCACGGGATGATGATCCCCGGGATCGGCGAGAAGTGCACGCCCGTGTTCACATACTGCGTGTGGCCCTCGCCGTTGGTCACCTCGATCGTCAGCTCGCTGCACGCGCCGATCACGTCAGGCGCCAGAACGGTCACCGTCGCCCGCGCGAGCCCGCCTCCCAGATCTTCGACGCCCGCCACGTACCACGTGCCATTGACCTCGAATCGTACGGAACCCGGTGAGCCGTTCCATGCGACCGTGGTCTCGAAAGTCAGGTTCCCCGGCATCCCCTCGATGAAGTGGTTTCCGTTCGGCGAGGTGAAATCAAACGCCACCGGGACATCGCCGCCCGACGTCGAAATCAGGTGGAACACCTCGTATTGCGACTCTCCCGCCAGCACATACACTACTCGTGAAACCGGGTAGTAGCCGGACTTGGTGACCGTTGCCGTGTACGCCCCCGGCTGCACTCCGACCAACTGGAACTGGCCTTGCGAATTAGTGGTAGCAGCCGGCCCGCCCGCAAGCGACACGCTTGCACCAGCCACCGGTCGCACGACATGCCCTTGGGCGTCAACCTCTGCCACCAGGCCGGCGAAGGTGTACGGCATGATCGGCGGCTCCAGCAGGAATGGCATGAAGTCCACGTAGGGCCGGCTCGGGTCGTCGTAATGGTCGGTTATCTTCGCTGCGATCTGCACCGGGTCCGTTGTTCCCCACCAGTTGCTCTCTAGAGCGATCGTCGCTGTCGGCGTTCCGTCGCTATACGCGTGAGCGCTGGATAGGTCGTTGTAGGCGATGGAGGCATTGGCACCACTATGGACGTATAGGCCAACTAGTTGACAATACCCGACCGTACCGGTGCTGCCCGACGCAAACTGCACGTACCCCGCCGTGAACAGGCAGCCCGCCAAGTCCGCCACCCCAGCGCTGTACACGATGACCCGTGCGTAGGCCCCACTGAACGTCGCCCCGGTGGCCTGGAGGTCCCCGTACACCAACAGGAAGTTGTCATTATCGTTCATCTGCAGCTCCACGCCCGGTTCGATCGTGAGCTGCCCGCCCGCGTTCACCTGCAGATTATTGTTGCTATACATGTCGTACTTGTGCAGACCATCCACCACTGGCAGAGTCGCAGTCCCGTTCAGTTGGCCGAAGATCCAGATCTTCGGGTCACTCGCCGTGTATGTGTTCCCCGAGAAACCTCCCAGCCCGGAGGCGCAATCCGGGTCGGTTATATAAATCGGACGAGTACCCGTTAGGGTGCTCCCGGTAACCGTCGGTAGTCCACCTGACAGGTACACCTGCGGCAACTCACACCCCGCAATCGTCGTTGTGCTGCCAGTCGCAACGTTCACGTACCCCGCCGTGAACAGGCAGCCCGCCAAGTCCGCCACCCCAGCGCTGTACACGATGACCTTTGTGTACGTGCCAGTAAACGTCGCGCCAGCAACATTAAGATATCCATAGACGCCGAGGCTGTAGTTACTATTCGTCTGCACCTCAACGCCGGACTCGATGGTCAGGGTGACACCGGCCAGGACCGTCACATTACACGTCAGCACATACGGGGATCCAGCCAGGTCCCACACCGTGTCCTGCGTGATATTGCCGCAGACGTTCGTCGCCCACGCTGGCGTGGCGAAGCCGACAATCCCAAGGGCCGCCGCCACGTGAAGCCACACTCTCGCCCAACCCTTTCCTCGCTCTGCTCGCTCTGCGCACATGGCTCGCCCTTCCTTCAGAACGCCGAATACAGCGACCCGGCAGAATCCGTTTTTCGCCCCAGTCTGAACGCTCGGTTTGTCACACACGCTCGCCGGCGCGACCAATTCGCGATCCCCGTATCCCATGCTGCGGGCTACTGCCCGCCGAACAGCACCTGAAACTCCGCGAAATCCGCCAAATCCACATCCGTATCGCTGTCCAGATCAGCGGCATCGCAATCGGGTGGATACTCGAGCTCCGGCCCGGCCAGGCACCCGGCCAGGATCGCGAAGTCGTCCATGTCCCAGTCGCCGTCGCCGTCGATATCGCCCGCCGGCGCGACCGGGACGATCGCCGAGCGGGCATTGTTGTCCTCGTCGAACTCGCCGATCAGATGGTCCTGGTCGGCCACCGCCCAGATTGTCGCGACGCCCCCCAGGCCCACCGGTGCTTCCCAGCGCCAGGACAGGTCGTGATAGGCGCCCGCCAGAATCTCCGGCACGCTGAACTCCGCCAGCACCGGCCCGCTCACACTGTTGCGGTGCAGCACGACCTCGACGTCCGTCACCGGCAGCACGCCGTCATTGGCCACCCGAATCGTCAGCAGCCGATCCGGCCCCGCGGCCTGGACGCTAATCTCGGTGATCGTCAGATCTGCTGCGAGGACGCTCACCGACGCCGAGTTATTCGTGCGATCACGGTCCTCCTGGATTTGGCCGGGATCGACGACCACGAAGACTTCGCGCGGCTCGACGGATGGCGGGACGGTCCACGCGACCGCATACTCGGCCTGGCTCCCGCCGACCAGTTGCTCTCCAGGGTTCTGGGACGTGCCGATGAGCGTGCCGCCTGCGCCCGGATCACCGTCGTAGAACGCGACCGCCAGGCTCAGGGCCGTGGCGTCGCCGAGGTTGTGGACGGTCGCGGTGATGGCGGCACCGCTGCCCGGCGACGGATTGGCTGGCGAGATCTCAATATCGCTCGCCGAAATTGCCAGGTCGCCGCTGACCGTGTGGCGCAGCAGGTACAGGTCGCTCTGCGCCGGGACGGGCACGTTGTCGATCTGCACGGGCTGGCCGTTGACGTACACCGTTCGCGTCTCGTACTGCACCTGCACCTTGTTGTACGCGGCCAAAAGCTGCCCGCCAGCGTCGTAGACCGGCGATAGGGCGTGCTCCATCGAGCCGTCGCTCGTGAGCCGCTGCGGCTGGCTCCACGTGACCAGCGTGGGCTCATAGACGGCGTACCACATATCCACGCGGTCCGGGCTGGTCTCCTGCCAGACGAGAGCGATCTGACCGTTGGCGCCGGTCGCCAGCCGGAAGTCCGCGGCGCCGGACGAATCGCCCACCAGGTCAACGATGACGCGCTTATCGCCGAGGTTGAACTGGCTGGCGAAATACAAATCACCGCCGCGGTACCAGACGATGACCGGGTTGCCGTAGTTGTCATACGCCACTTGCGGGTTGGCATCCTCGACAGCCGGGCTGCTGTCGTTCGTCAGCCGCGTGACGCTGCCCCAACTGCCCGCGCTGTAGCTGACGCCGTACAGCTCGCGGTCTTCCGGCGTCTGTGTGCTGCCGTCCGTATCGCCAGTGAAGAGCAGGATCGCGTCGGAGCCCTTGTACGCCAGGGCACTCTTGACAACGGACAGCACGCCGGTCGCGACATTGGCCGGCGTCGACCACGTCGAGCCGTCGTAGCCAGCGTACTGGATGTCGTTCGGGTTGTTCGGATCGCCGATCTCCTGGTTCGTGGCGTTGCTGACCCAGGTGAGCATGGCCGTGCCGTCGCTGGAGGTCGCAACGCGCGGGCTGCGGTCGAGGATCGTGTTGCTCGTCAGGATGGTCTGCGCGCCCCACGCCCAGCCGGTATACATCGCGACCGCGATTTCGGTCTTGCCCTTCAGCTCGTTCAGCTTGCACGAGGCCAGGCA
>JAHJAR010000036.1 GCA_018814045.1 Planctomycetota bacterium
CGATGACCCCCGCCGGGAACCCGACCAGCCACCCGATCAGCCCCCAGCGACGCGGACTCGGGCACGTCTCGCCCAGTCGCGCGTCTCCCGCGGCCGCGCGCCGCGCCCGATATACGTTGACCACGACCACCAGGATGATGAATCCGCCAAACGTCCGCCGCAGTAGATGCGTGTACTCGTCCGCAAACCATGAAGCCAGCCAGACGCCGACGATCACTCCCAGCAGCGCCAGCGGGACGATACTGAACAGCAGGGGGTAGACCAGCGCGCGGACCCGGGCGTGGCGTATCGCCGCCGGGATCGAGACGACGATCGAGGTCGTAATCGCAGCCAGCTTGTACAGGTGGAAGGAATCAAGGCCGTAGGAATCGCTCAGGATCAGGTACATCGCCGGGATCATCACCAGTCCCCCGCCGATCCCCAGCAGCCCCCCCAACAGGCCCGCCAGGGTCCCGGTCGCCAACATCGCGACAACGTGGAACCACTCCAGCCCTGCCGCCACCGCGACCGTCACGGCTGTACACCCTGCGCGCGCAACGGGCGGCGACCGCCCCACTCACAGCCCGGGCTGTCTGTGCTGGATTGCCTCATCGACCGGTCAAAAAGAGTTCGCTCCCTGGCCATGGCGCCGCACCGTCGGCTTCCACCGCATCCTACCCGGCTCAGTTCATGCTGCCAACGTCGCCCCTGCGCACATTGCCGCCCGCCGCGTTTCACTGGCAGCGCAAATCCGCTAGACTTTCAACCAATTGATTGGACGGCGGAGTACGCATGAAGCCAACCCCCACCCGGCGGCTTTGGGTATTCGTAGCACTAATCACGTTCGCGGCGACCGGGGCTACCGTTGCAGTCTGGGGCCGCGCCCGTATGGAACCCCGCCGCTTCGACGTCGTCGTCGAAGGCAAACTCTATCGCAGCGGCCTCGTGCGCCCGGCCCACCTCGAGCATCTTCAACACCAGTACGGCATCCGCCGCATCATCTCCCTACTCAACCCGGCGACGCCCGAGAGCCGGGCGGAGGAACAGGCCGCCCGACGGCTGGGTTTCGAGTGGCACAACATCCCGCTGCGCGGCAACGGCGCCAGCACGCCCGAGGAGCGCTGCCGCATTCTCACCTTGCTGCGGGACCCTGACGCCGGCCCGACGCTGGTGCACTGTGCCGCCGGCACGAACCGCACGGGTCTGGCGATCGGGCTATACCGCCTGCACGTGCAGGGCTGGACGCTGGAAGCGGTCATGGCCGAGATGCGGCGTTTTGACTTCGAGAATGCCCCCCACCACCAGAATCTCCGCGATGCCCTCGCGGCCGAGGCCGCCGCCGCAGCAGCCAACAGAGAGCTGCCGACAACGCGCGTTGCGACGCCGCCTTGAGACCGCCGTCGCTGCGGGGCCGCGTCGCTCCCCACTCCCCCTGCGGCCCGGTGAAACCCCAAAAACACGGGGAACCCGGCAACTGCCCGGATTCCCCAGGAGGAGGAGGGAGGCAATTTAGAGCTCGTTCAGGCCACCAGATCGCACGGCGCGTCGGCGAAGCGTGTACGCAACTGCTCCACGATCTCCGCGTGGCGTTGGCACACGCGCGATTCACTCACGCCCAACACCGCGCCGATCTCGGCCATCGTCAATCGTTCGTAGTAGTACAGGGTGATGATCAGGCGATCCTGCTCTTTGAGCCCCCGCGTCAGGTACTCCCGTATCAACTCGCGCTCCGTGTGCTGGATCGGCCCCGGCCCCGGGTCAACCGGCACGAGCGAGCCCAGCCGCGAGTCGTCACGCCGGTCCATGCCCGTCTCCAGCGAGACCCAATGCGAAGCTGTCACCGTCTTCTTCATCTTGGTGAACTTGCCCAGCGTCACGCCCATCCGGCTCGCCAATTCCGGCGATGTCGGAGGGCGGCCCGCCTCGGCATGAAAGCAGCCTTCGGTCGCGTTCAGCGTGCGCTCGAAGTTGCGCCCGGAACGCCCCAGCGGATCGATCTCGCGCTGCCAATCACGAATTGCACCAACGATGCGCTGGCGACAATACGTCTCGAACTTGACGCCGCGCTGCGGATCGAACGAGCTCACCGCCGCGATCAGCCCGTCGTAGCCGGCGCTGGCCAGTTCGTCCGCGGAGACGCGCGGCCACAGCCGGCGTGCCATGATCTCGGCCAGCTTGTCGACGATCGGCATGTAGTGCTCGACCAGCCGATTGCGTATTGCCACGGATCGTGTGCGGCTGAACTTTCCCCACTCGGCAGCGATGTCGACAGCGGTGTTTTTTTTCATGGCCTCACACAGTTCCTAGCTGCGCAAGGCCCGGCACCAGGTCAGGACGGCAACGCTGCTGCGGGGGGCGGGAACCAACCGGTCTCGCGCAACCTCTCCTCTAGGCATCGTGTGTTATCGAACCATGGGCAGGGCAGACTTTAAACAAAATACCGCCGCAACCGCGCACGCCCTTTACCTAGTTTATACATTTTCACGCGCCGCACTGTAAGTTTGGGTAACATAAGCCGTTAGCGCCACCCCCCCCCGCCAGACGTGTCGCCCCGCTTTTTTGCCACTTATCCGGACGTTGGCGGACCACCGTCCGATCCCTCGGCCAGAAAACCGTTGTCCGCACCTGGCCGTGTCAGCAGGCACGGTCGTTTGTACTGCTCAGCGGACGATTCCCGGCTGGCCATGATACGCCGGTCCATCGCCGCGATAGCTCCTGCCGGGAGCGACCGCGCCTGCAACTCCCCCAATCGAAGTGACTTGCGGCGTGATGCATACTCCTCGTTCTGCGCCGCGAGCGCCGTGTCCATGCTCCGCGCCAATCCGTCCACTACCGGCATCGCGCAGTTCAGACGATAGAAAGGCGGCTCATCCCAGCACGGTGCCAGCACGTAATCGAACTCGGGCAGGTTCATCTCCGCACACACGCTGCGCACCGCCGTCACGACCTGATTCTCGGTCAGCTTCTCGCCTGCCACGGACGAGACACGCCCGGCGCGATACAGGAACTCCACTACCGGCGCCTCTTCCAGCCAACCGCGCACGCGCACGACGTCGTCCAGCCGGTAGCGTACCAGTCCGGCGGAGTTGCTCAGCACTACTACATAATCCTGGCCGACCTGGAGCTCGCGCGCTGTCAAAGTCCCCGGCGTCGCCGCGTCGCACTGCTCGACCGGGATGAACTCGAAGAAGGCCGCGCGCACATCGAGCGCGCCGGCGGGCGTGTTGTCTTCCAGCGGGATGCTCACGCGCCCTTCGCTGGCCAGCAGCCCGACGTCCCGCACGGGGACAGGACCGTACCAATCCGCCAGGCGCTCCAGGTAGTGCCCCATGCTCCCGCCGGTCCAGCAGGCGAGGAACTCCAGCTTCCAGCAGTCGCGCGGCCGCAGGTGGCCGCAGCGTTCCCGCAGCACCACCAGCTCTTTTGCCCGGGCGGGGGCGGCGCGCAGGCCGGCCTGCAACACGCGCCGTATGGTACCATCCGTGACTATCTGCTCCGCAATCGTACCATCGTGGACGTCACGGATGAGCACTTCGCTGTTCTCATCCGCAACCCGCGCCATGCGCACCAGCGTCGCCGGGTTGGCGGTGACCGCAAAGGCCACGTCGCGGTTAAGGCCGAGCCGCATGAGTGCGTAGTAGCGTGCCTGCGGGTCGGACAGGTACCCGATCTCCGGCCGACCAACGTAAAAGCGGCGTACAATCCGCTTCTGCGTGCGCGCCAGCAGCCCGGTAATCGCGCCGCAGGGCACTCCCGCCGCGGTGTAGCTGGCATCGGAGCGACTGCTGCTCTGCAAGATCGCGCGCAGCGCCGCCGCCGGGTGGTCGCTGAGCATCTTCAGGCCGAACGTGTTCCAGCCCCGGCGGTAGTCCTCGACAAAACGTGACGTCACCGGAATGTACTTGGGCTTGGCCATCGTGCCGCTGCTCGTCGCGAACATGACTATCCGCGCCCGCGGTGAGAACAGCGCCCCGCTGTCGCCCTCCCGCAGGCGGTCAATATACGGTCGCAGGTCCTCATAGGTCAGCAGCGGCACCGCCCGCCGCAGTTCGTCCGGCGAGCGCACACGGTCGAGCCCGTAGCACTTTCCAAACGCGCTCCGCCCAACCAGTTTCAGCACGTGCGCGAGAACCGCCTGCTGCACGTGTTCGACGTTAGTCAGGGCCTTGTGGAAGCGGTGGTAAACGCGCCGGGCGTGGATCAGGCCGATGCGTGCTGCGATGTGCTCGCCGATGCTGGCCATAGCGCGGCGTCCAACCTAACCGTCTGCTGCGGAAGTCGGCGTCGGTTGCGCGCTGCCACCTGGCAGCGTTGCCGCCGAGCGCTGGCGACGCGGGGATGTCTGCACGGCCACGGGCACGCGGGCCAGGTGTCGATCGAAGAAGCTGACGGTCAGGCGCGCGTACTGCTCGGGCTTACGTACTGCGGCCTGGTTGTGGCGGGCGCCCGGGACGATCCAGAGGTACTTGGGCTGGCCGGCCAGTGCGTAGAGCCGGCGGGATTGCTCGACCGGTAAATACGAGTCTTTCTCGCCGTGAATGAACAGCATGGCGCGCGGCGTCATCCGCCGAATCGCCTTGCGCACGGACGGAAAGCGGCACTTGAACTCGCGGCGGGCGAAGTGCATCATCGACCAGCGCAGAAAACGCCAGAAAACGGGCGGGTGGTTCTCATAGATGACACGCAATGTGGCGAAGATGTAGGCCCAGCGCTTCATGAAGTGCTCGATGGTCGTATCCGTGCTGAAGGCGCCGTCCGCGGCCAAGGCGCAAATGTTCTGGTCTTCCAGCGCGGCCAGGATGGCCGCGCCCGCCCCGCGCGAGATACCGAACACGCCAATCTCGCGCTGGTAACCCTGTTCTTCCAGCCAGGTCTGGACGAAAGCGACGGCGCCGCGCATGTCGTCGAGCTCGCGGTCACTGACCCACTGGCGCGGGTGGTAGTCCTCCGGGCACTCCGATGCCCCGTGCCCGCGAAAGTCGAAGGTGAATACGTCGTAGCCGACCTCCTGAAGCGGCCGGCAGTAGCGGGCACAGGAGTGCATGTCCGAGCAATATTCGTGGGCGAATATGATCATCCCCCGCCGTGGCACCTCGCGCGCCGCGCGGATCAGCATCCCCGCCAGTGGTAGCCCGTCGTAGGCCAGGAAGGTCACCGGTTCGCCGAGCAGGCGATCGAAGTCGAGGGGATTGCGTGCCAGCGGGGGCTTGGTGTTGCGCATGATGTTGAGCGAAATGCGCACGTACTTCATCAAGACGAGCGCAGGCACGACAATCAAGGTGATGGTCGTGGAGAGAATCGCCACGATGGCCCAGTTGCGAACCAGGGCATCTATGACAGACCAAGCGAGCAAACCACCATCCTCCCAGCTTCACCCGATACCACCCGCGATCACGCCGCCGCGCCGCCACGATCGAGGCCATAATAGCCAGCCCGCGGAAAAGCGTCCAACCGGCCCCAATTGGCACGCAGGTCGTGACGCCGGCCTCTGTAGCAGGCTCTAATGCTCTGCGCTCAGCAGGACAGCGGCCCAGCAGGCGATCGCCTCCCCACGGCCGATGGCCTCGAGCCGCTCGTTCGTCGTGGCCTTGAGCCCGACGGTCTCCGCCGGCATCGCCAGCAGCCTCGCCAGCGACGCGCGCATCGCTTCCTTGTGTGGACCGAGCCGGGGTTGTTCGGCGTGGACGATCAAGTCCACGTTGACAACCTCGTAGCCAGCAGCCCGCGCGCGGGCCAGTACGTCCGCGAGCAGTGTGCGGCTGTCGGCGTCTTCGTACGCGGGATCCGTGTCGGGAAACAGCTCGCCGATGTCACCCAGCGCGGCTGCCCCGAGGATGGCGTCACACAGCGCGTGCAGTACAACGTCGGCATCACTATGGCCGAGCAGTCCCCACGTGCAGGGCAGGCGAACGCCGGCGAGGATCAGGGCGCGATCCGGCCCAGTGCGGTGGATGTCGTAACCGATGCCGGTCCGGTAATTCATCTTCGCCAACTCTCCCGCGGATGGAACCCTGGACGCCGCCAGCACGTATGATATTGAGATGAAACACAGGCGCATAGCGGCCTGAACCGAGAGAAACAACAGCCGCACCGGCGGCGGCAAGCACAGGCTAGGACCACCGGCCATGCGCACGCGAAGGAAAGCGCGGAGCCTAACAGATTACCGGACGGTGATGGCGTCGACCGGCGATTATGGCGTCGGCGCGTATGTCCGCCGACAGCAGCGGCGCAACATCATCGTCATGGCGAGCGGACTGGCGTTGTTCCTGGTCGCCGGTGTGCTTTACACGCTCTTGCGGCCGGAAGACCCCCCAGCGCAGACTGGCGGTTACGAGACGTACGTGCGCTGCGTGGCCAAGGGCTGCGACTACGAAGGGCCGATGACGGTCACGGCGGCGCAGGACTTCCCCGTCGATTGCCCGAAATGCGGCCGCCGTTCGTGCCAGCAAGTGTGGCAGTGCCGCGCGTGCGGCGCGAAGTTCTTGCCCGAAGGCATGCCGGAGTCCGTCAGGTGTCCGAAATGTGGCAGCCTGCGCGTTGGCTCAGCGGTGGTGCGCCCCGCCGAGACGGCGCCCTGAGGTGGAGCTGGCTGCAACCGCCGCGCGCTGCTGGTCGATAAGCTGAGATGGACGCGGCGATTGCCCGCATTGACTGGGTCCGCAGGCGCTCGTAGCATCAGCGGGCGAACGCCGATCAATGGCCGGATCGTCGCAATCTGTCCCATCCGCGGCGCCGGATGCGCCGGGCGCGGGATAGCCACGGAGGCTTTCGATGTCGAACCGTGACAGCATCCTCTCAATCGTCAACGAACACCTCGACAGCCAGAAGTTCCGCCAGCAACACTGGGAGGGCAACTTCGACGAGTATCTGGACCTGGTGGTGGCCAACCCGCTGTTGGCCCGCAACGCGTTCCAGCGGGTGTACGACATGGTCCTGCACTTCGGCACGGCGAAATACACGTACCTGAAGCAGGACTATGTGCATTACAAGTTCTTCGATGATCCGATCGACGGCGGCACCGACGCGATCTATGGCCTCGACAGCCCCCTTATGCGGCTGGTGGATTTCTTCAAGTCCGCGGCCCAGGGCTACGGCACCGACCGGCGCATCCTGCTGCTGCACGGCCCAGTCGGCTCGAGCAAGAGCACGATCGTGCGGCTGCTCAAGAAGGGCTTGGAGTACTTCTCCGAACTCGACGAAGGTGCCCTGTACAGCTTCTGCTGGAAGATCCCGGCCGAGGATGGCACGACCGAGCTCTACCCCTGCCCGATGCACGAAGAGCCACTGAAACTGATCCCCCGCCGAGCCCGACAGCGCGTGCTCGCGCAGTTGAACGACGATCTGCCCGAGGACCGCCGGGTCCGTGTGGATGGCGATCTCGACCCCTTCTGCCGCCGCATGTTCGAGGATCTGCTCATCCGCTACGCCGGCGATTGGCACAAGGTGGTCGAGCACGTGGCCGTGCGGCGCGTGATTCTCTCGGAAAAGGACCGCTGCGGCGTCGGCACCTTCCAGCCCAAGGACGAGAAAAACCAGGACTCGACCGAGCTGACCGGCGACATCAACTACCGCAAGATCGCCCAGTATGGGTCAGATTCCGATCCGCGGGCGTTCAACTTCGACGGTGAGCTCAACATCGCCAACCGCGGGCTGTGCGAGTTCATCGAGGTGCTGAAGCTGGATGTGGCTTTTCTGTACGACCTGCTGGGCGCCTCGCAGGAGCATACGATCAAGCCCAAGAAGTTCGCCCAGACCGACATTGACGAGGTCATCATCGGCCACACCAACGAGCCGGAGTACCGCAAGCTCCAGTCCAACGAGTTGATGGAGGCCTTCCGCGACCGCACGATCAAGATCGATATCCCCTACAACATCCGCCTTGGCGATGAGGTCAAGATCTATGACAAGGACTTCAGCAAGGAGAAGGTCCGCGGCCTGCACGTCGCCCCGCACACCGTGGAGATTGCCGCCATGTGGGCGGTGCTCACGCGCCTGGAAGAGCCAAAGAAGGCCGGCCTGACGCTGATGCAGAAGCTGAAGCTGTACGGCGGCCGCAACATCCCCGGTTTCACGGAGGATTCGGTCAAGGAGCTGCGCGAGGAAGCGCCGCGGGAGGGCATGCAGGGCATCAGCCCCCGCTACATCCAGGACAAGATCTCGAACTCGCTGGTCAGCGAGCAGGCCCAGTCCAACGGCCTGATCAACCCCTTCATGGTCATGAACGAGTTGGAGGAGGGGCTCTCGCACCATTCGCTCATCACCGACGAGGAACAGAGGAAACGCTATCGCGAACTGCTCAGCGTCGTGCGCGAGGAGTACGAAGACGTACTCAAGGGCGAGGTGCAGCGGGCCATCTCCGCCGACGAGGATGCCAGCACCCGCCTCTGTGCCAACTACATCGAGAACGTGCGCGCGTATACCCAGCACGAGAAGGTCCGCAACAAATACACCGGCAAGGACGAAGAGCCGGACGAGCGGCAGATGCGCTCGATCGAGGAGAAGATCGACATCCCGGACAGCCGCAAGGACGATTTCCGCCAGGAGATCATGAACTACATCGGCGCTCTGGCCCTGGACGGCAAGAAGTTCGAATACGACACCAACGCTCGGCTGCACAAGGCGCTCGAACTGAAGCTCTTTGAAGACTCGCGCGATACGATCAAGCTCAAGAACGTCGTTTCCGGCGTGATCGATGACGAAACACAGGCCAAGATCGACGTCGTCAAGCAGCGCTTGATCAAGTTCTTCGGATACAACGAGGCCAGTGCCACCGATGTGCTGAACTACGTGGCGAGCATCTTCGCCCGGGGCGATACGAAGCGGGCCGAGTAGCCGGCCTGCGTCCCGCGGCCTCGAGACGCGAACGGGAAACGTGCGGCGTTATGATCTCCAAGATCGAGAAAGACCATCAGCGCTTTCGGCAGATCGTCAAGGGACGCATCCGCGAGGATCTGCGCAAGTTCCTGACGCGCGGCGAACTGCTCGGCAAAGAGGGCAAGCACATCATCAGTATCCCCGTCCGCGGCATCGATCTGCCGAATTTCCGCTACGGCGACAACCGCGACGCCGGTGTCGGACAGGGCGCTGGCGAGCCCGGCCAGACCGTCGATGGCGACGGTGACATCGGTCCGGGCGGCACCGAGCCCGGCCGCCACATCCTCGAGGTTGAAGTAACGCTCAACGAGCTGGCCGATATCCTGGGCGAAGAACTGCAACTGCCGCGCATCAAGCCCAAGGGCAAGCACGCCATTACCACCACCAAGGAGCGCTATAGCAGCATTCGGCAGACCGGACCAGAATCGCTGCGGCACTTCAAACGCACTTTCCGCCGCGCTTTGCGGCGAATGATCATGTCCGGTGCCTACGACCCCAACAATCCCGCGCTCGTCTTCGAGCGGCGGGACAAGCTGTACCGGAGCTGGAAACCGGTACGCAAGCCACAATCCAACGCCGCCATTATCTATATGATGGACGTGTCCGGGTCGATGGGGCACGAACAGAAGGAACTCGTCCGCCTCGAGGCGTTCTGGATCGATGCCTGGCTGCGCCGCAACTACGAGGGCATCGAAAGCCGCTACATCGTGCACGACGTGCACGCCCACGAAGTCGAGCGCGACGTCTTCTTCCGCCTCCGCGAAGATGGCGGTACCAAGATCTCGAGCGCGTTCAATTGTTGCCGCGATCTCCTCGACAAGCACTACGCCCCGGACGAGTGGAACATCTATCTTTTCCATTTCTCCGACGGCGACAATTCGTCCGAGGCCGACTCGCGCGAATGCTGCCAAGTCCTCCGTGAGCATCTGTTGCCCACCGCCAATCAGTTCGGCTACTGCCAGGTCGCCAGCGCTTATGGCAGCGGGAACTTCATCAATGCCCTGCGCGAACACCTGGACGACGCCGAGAACATGGTTACCACGCGTGTCAACACGAAAGACGACATCTACGACAGCATCAAGGCCTTCTTCGCCAAGGGCCGCTAGCGACCACACCAGCCGGAGAATGGTGAGCGTGCGGCGCGGCATCCGCGTGTGTGCCCCCCCTGACGAGTTGCCGCGTCGGCTGCACGGAGCTGCTCTCCAGTGGTGCCGCCAGACCGTAACCTCTTGTCCACAAACCCCTTGCGCGCGCTATCGTCTCACGCGGCGAGCGGCGCGCCGGGCCGGGAATAGCTCCAGCCAGCGGCGGGTTGTATCATGTGGTGCGGCACGGCGTGTTTGTGCCGACGCCCTCCTCTGGGAGGAAGCGTGAGACCGGTTACGAAACGGACGTGGGAGAACCTCCATGCCGGTGTATTCCTTCAAGTGTCCCGAATGCGGCCACGAGTTCGACGAACTCGTCCGACGCGTCGGGCAGAAAGCCCCGTGCCCCAATTGTGGTTGCGCGGACGTCGCGGTGCAGATCACGGCACCGGCCCCGCATCACGGCGGCGGGAATCAGGCTGAGCACGGATGCAGCGCCCCGCCGCGCTCGCCGTTTTCGTGACGGTAGCAGCCCCTGGCCGGCGGTCGCCGGCGTTTGAAGCCTGCCACGAAGCTAAGTACGTTGCGGAGTCCTGCCAGTGGGGGACCCGATGCCCGCTGCCCGTTTCACGCCCACCGCGGCGCGGCATGTAACCGCCTTGGAGAGAGCGGCGGTGAACCTGCGTGTGACGGCCCGACCCCGGGGGCGCTTGCCTGCCGCTGCCTACTCCCCGAAAATGGCAGTTCTGGGTGACACTGTCCACGAATCGCGAGGAGAACAAACCGTGCCAACTCTGTGGAATAAGATTGCCGCCGCGTTTGCGGTCCTGGCTCTGGTAACCGCGGCGTGGGCCGCGGCGCCGGAGCGAACGCATGAAATCGAACCGGAGGACTACTTCGACGTCCAGGTGGCCCTGGACTGCACCACGTCGCCGGATGGCAAGTACGTCTGCTACACGGAGCAGCGCTGGAACGACAAGGACCAGCCGCGGACTACTGACCTATGGGTCGTGGAAACCGAGACGAAGGAGCTTCAGCGGCTGACCTTCGACCCGGTCAGCGACAGCAGCCCGCAGTGGGCGCCGGATGGTCGGCAGATCTACTTCATGACCTCCCGCAAGCGCGAAGGTGCCGCGCGGCCCTACGACGGTACGCAACAGGTCTGGCGCACAACGGTCGCCGGCGGCGAGATTCTCCCGGTCACGCGGGTTGAGGGCGGCATTGCCGACTTTGCGCTCTCGAAAGACGGGCGCACGTTGTACTACACCAAGCACGCCGACCAGGAGGTCGACACGTGGAAG
This sequence comes from Planctomycetota bacterium, assembly GCA_018814045.1. GTDB lineage: Bacteria > Planctomycetota > Phycisphaerae > UBA1845 > Fen-1342 > JAHJAR01. Next base: position 11,240 of record JAHJAR010000036.1, read on the forward strand.
GACCTGCGCAGCAAGTTCGACATGCTCGAATACGGCCACGGCAAGCTCAAGAAGAGCTGCTTGTGGAAGCTCAACCTGCAAACCTGGCGCTGCGAGAAGCTGGTCGATGAGGGCCGCTTCATCCGCGCGTTCGCCGTCGCCCCCAACGGACGGCGGATTGCCATGATCACTGACCCGGACCAGCGTTTGATCACGCACGAAGGCTGGTCGCGCGTGGACATCTTCGACACCGAAAGCGAAAGCGTCACGACGTTGCCCGACGGTCTGTGGCGCGCGGGCGTACCCTCACCGCACGGTTGGGTGGACGGTCCGGCTTGGTCGGCCGACGGCTCGGCGCTGGCGTTTACGGTCGGTTTCGACGGCTACCCGACGTTGGTTCTTGTGGCCGAATGGACTAACGACGAAGTCACCGTACGCGAGCTAATCCGTCCCGATGGGGTCGAAGCTACGGGGCATCTGGTCTGGCGCCCCAAATCGTCTGACCTGTGCTTCCTGGGAGAGCACCGCGCCCGGCAGCGCGTGTATCGCGTGACGAATGTGAACGGCGGCGGCCAGGGTGCCGCGGGGATACTGACGCCGGGCGATTTGGTCGTCCACGGCTTCAGCTTCTCGGACAGCGGCGATTCGCTGACGTTCGTCAAGAGTGACATCGCGCACGGCCGCGACTTGTTCCAGGTCCCCGTCAACGAGCCGACGAGCAGCTTCCGCCAGCTCACCATGATCAATCCGCAGATCGAAACGTGGAAGCTCCCCCAGATCGAGATCATCAGTTGGAAAGGTGCCAACGGCGATATCGTCGAAGGGATCCTGGAACTGCCGCCCGACTATCAGCGCGGCCAGGATCCGCTGCCGTTGGTGGTCGAGGTCCATGGTGGGCCGACGGCCGCGACGCTGTTCCGGATGCGCTTCTGGATCTATGGGCGCACGCTGCTCGCCGCCAAGGGCTACGCTTTGCTCAGCCCGAACTACCGTGGTTCGACCGGCTACGGCGACAAGTTCATCACCGACCTGATCGGGCACGAGAACGACTGGGACGTCGAGGATATCCTCGGCGGCGTGGACGCGCTGATCGAGGATGGCATCGCCGATCCCGACCGCCTGGGTGTGATGGGCTGGAGCAACGGCGGTTTTCTGACGAACTGCATCCTGTCGCGAACCAACCGTTTCAAGGCCGCCAGCAGCGGAGCCGGCACCATGGACCAACTCCTCCAGTGGGCCCTCGAGGACACTCCGGGGCACGTCATCAACTACATGCAGGGTCTGCCCTGGGAGGCCACGGAAGCGTACCTGAAAGCCTCAGCGGCCTACCACCTCGGTGATGTCGAGACTCCCACAATCATCCACGTGGGCCAGAGCGACGCCCGCGTACCACGCGAACACTCCCAGTTGCTTTACCGCGCTCTGAAGGATTACCTCCACGTTCCCACCGAGTTGATCGTCTACCCCGGCGAAGGCCACGGTCTGACCATCTACAACCACCGCCTGGCCAAGATGAAATGGGACCTGGCCTGGTTCGAGCGCTACATCCTCAACAAGGGTCAGGAAACCAAGGCGGAGTAGCCGTTTGGATGACACTGCTTGCGGCCCCGTTCCGGACGGAACGGGGCCGCGGTCTATTGTGCGACGGGCGCGCTCCGGCGGCGAACTATGAGCTGCTGCATTCCCGGATCGTCGCCGATCAGCGCGACCGCTTCCCAGTTCTCGTGCGGCAGCCAGCCCCAGTACGTGCCGGGCGCGTCGGCGGCGAACTTCGCCTGGTCCACAACCCACACCACGCCGAGTTCGTCCAGGTAGGCCTCATCCGCCCGGCTGCTCTTGAGCAACTCGTAGAAGTGGACATCGTTGACCAAACCGTCCAGGTTGACCACGCTGCGCTCGCTGAAGTACGCCACGTGCCCGGCGTTCCAGGCGGCGACGGGCGCGTCCGGCCCCGTGTGCTCACGCAGCCACAGCGCTGAGGCATACTGGTTCAGCGCCACCGTCTCGAATTGGGGCGGGATCAGAAGCAGCACCAACGCGACCGGCAGCCGCGCCACGCCCACGAGAACAGGCCAACGCAGCCGCCCGCCGCGCCCGGCCACGCGCTCAAACAACGCCGCACAGCAAACCCCCAGCCACACCGCGGCGGACACCTGTTCCGGGCCGTAGTACCAGATCGTCTCGCAGTGATACGCTCCGAGCCAGAGCCGGATGGCAAACACGTGTGACAGCAGCGCTACTACCCACACCACCACCCAGCCGCTCACGCGCACGCACCGACGCCACAACGCCACACCGACGATGACGATGATCACGCCGCGCGTGATAGAGGAGAGTGCCGGGGGCCAGACGGCGCCTACCCCATAGGCGAGGTGCTTGAGGAACTGATGCAGGCCCTCGAGGCTGATCTGGGCCAGCAGGCCGACGCTCCACTCCGGCTCGAGCCGCGTGGCGATCATGTGCTTCACGAGCCCGGAGACGGGGGTTGGTGTTTGTCCGGCCCAATAGTTGAACGCAATCAACACAATCGCAAGGAGCCCCAGCGGCGCGGTTCCCAGCGTGTAACCAGCCCAGGCCCCCCGCCGCGCTGCCCACACGCCCAGACTGGCCCAGATTACCGCGACGATTACAGCCGCGTCGAGCCGCGCCCAGACACCCAGGCCCAGCAGCACTGCCAACGCACACCAGTTGCGCAAGCGCAGCGGCGCCGCGCGGAGGCGCTGAAACACGAGCAGTGTGCCAGCCAGAATGGGACCAACCAGCGGGGTATCGAGTCCGATGGTGGCGGGGCGACCGCACAGGCAATAGGCCGTCCAGAACGCGAGGATCCACAGCGCTGTCGTCGTCCGCGGAAACAGCGTCCGCCCGACCCGCCATAGCAGCGCACCCGACACTGTATTAAGCCCAGCGGAGACCACCAGCGTGACCCGCACCAGGAGGACGGGATCCCGCACGAGCAGGGCCAGACCGTAAATGGACAATCCCCACAAGGCCTGAAAACCGTTCGTGCGGTGGAGGCCGTCAAAGCTAGGAAACCCATGCGCCACCCAGCCGCGCGCGACCTGGAGCGCCAGGTATGTGTCGTCGAACGTCAGACGGTGCAGCACCCAGGGCAAGGGGCGGACAGCCGCAACGATCTGCCACGCCAGGCCAATGACGAGCAGGAACAGGGCGGCGCGGTCACGTAGCAGACCCGGCTCGACGGGTCGCCCCGCGGGGATTTCGTCGTCGGTCTCGCCCGTAGCTGCACGCTGATTCGGCTGCATACGCGGGGACTCCTCCTGTCGCTGACACGACGAGGATACCTTCGCACCTCGTGTATGCCTTCGCAAGCATGCCAGCGTGGTTGCGGCGCTCCTGCGCTCCCGCGACAATCCCGCCACCATGAGGCGACGCGTGCTCATCCTCTGCACCGGAAACTCCTGCCGCTCACAGATGGCGGAGGGGTTCTGGCGACATTTCGGCGGTCAGGCGTGGGAGGTGCTCAGTGCCGGACTGGAGCCGCGCGGTTTGAACCCGCTCGCGATTCGGGCCATGGCCGAAGTGGGCATCGATATCAGCCGGCAACGGAGCAAGGCGCTCGCTGAGTTTGTCGATCAGGCCTTCGAACTCGTCATCACGGTCTGCTCCAACGCCGATAGCCGGTGCCCACACTTTCCCAACGCCGCGCGGCGTGAGCATTGGCCTTTCGACGATCCCGCCCCCGCGACCGGCAGCGACGACGAACGGATGCCGTTGTTCCGGCGTGTGCGTGACCAGATCGGCCACGCCATACAGCAGTGGTTGGACAGACAGGATAGCTGAACCAGCACGCGCTGCGAAGTGTGAGCGGTTAGTCAGCCCTAGACGTCCCCAGCCGCACCGCGCTGCTGCACCGCGGGACAAGCCGCACGCTCAGTTGTTGCGTGATTGCACCGGCGGGCGGCCGCGCATCTCCAGGCCCAGGCGGTCGCCGCCATGAGCACGACCAGCACCCCCAGATGGACACCGTACCAGCGCACCACGCGCCATCCGAGGCACGCCACGCCAATCCCCCAAGCCGCCAATCCCGCGACAGCCAGGCATTCGCCGGCGCGCCAGCGGAGCCGGTGACGAGGCCCTCCGGCGCGGAGCGCCCCCCACACAACCGCGACGGCGGGGAAGGCCCAGGCGAGGTAGTAGTGCCGCATCATTGGTGACGGCCAGAACACGGCGAGCATCCAAAGCGCTGCCGCCGGCGCCCAATCGTCTTCCGCCAGAGCGCCGCTGCGCCACGTGAACCACGCCAACACGCCCAACCCCCCCGCCAAAGTCACCACCCACAGCAGCCGCACGCTCCATGCTGGCCAGTCGGCGACGTGGAAACGCGGCACCCAGGCGATGTCGACGCGCTTTTCCGCCCACGCTCCGGTTCGCGGTGGCATCGGGTCGAGCGTGAGGCACTCGTCCGCGGCCAGGGACGCGCGGTAGCGCTCAACTACGTCGGCGGGCGGCTCGCCGTAGAGGATGACTTGCCGAGTTGCCGGCGGGGTCGCCCGCAGCCAGCGGGTCAATACCGCCGCGTAGGAAGCGTTCGTCCCGTGCCGGTGTACACGGAGCAAGGGCTCTTCGATCAGGTGGAGGTTGGAATGCCAGCGAGCGCGGCGAACCCAGGCGCGGTGCTCGTCAAGCGCGCCCTGCCAGCCAAAAAACCAAACGCTGGGTACCAGGTCAAACACGATCACCGCGAGCGCGACACCTATGAGAGCCCGCCAGCAACGCCGCAGAAGCAGGTACCCCACGAGCAAGACGGGCATGACCTTGATGACCATCGCGAGTCCCAGGACGAGACCGCCGACGAGCGCACGCCGACGGCCGATGAGAGTCAGCCCGGCAACACACAGCAACAGCGTCCACAAGGTGAGTTGGTTAGCCTGGAGCGCGTGCTGGAAGTTGGCGCACACGAGCAACGCCGGCCACGCGAACGAACCTGAAGGCGCCTCCCGAGGCAACCACCAGCGCGAGACGATCCAGATTGATAACACGGTCGCGAGGACGTTGCTGCCGACGTACAGCGTCGCGCCCAGCCAGACCGGCGGCCAGACCATGAAGGGCCACAGCGCGAACGACGTCGCCGGCAAATAGCCGAACATCGCCGTCCCGCGGGCGCTGGCGTGGTGTTCCCACACGTAGCGCGCTTCATTCTGGAGGTCACCCCAGTCCGGCCGCCCGTGCAATGCCCGGTGCACTCCGCCGACCGCCCCACTGGCTATGACCAGCGCGACAACGAGCCAGCCGACGCGGGCGGCCAGCGCGGCAGGCGGGGACAGGCTGTCAGACAGGCTTGCGGTGATAGGGCTGCTGCGTTGCGGCTCCATGCCCGCTGCTTTTACCCGTTGCGCAGGCCAATTGCCACCGGTGGCCAGTCGCCCGCGAAACGAGCCTACAGCACCAGCTTGTAGCCCACGGCGTGGGCCGTCAGGATGTACTTGGGCTTCTTCGGATCCGGCTCGAGCTTGCGCCGCAGGCTGACGATGTGGTTGTCGACCGTGCGGTCGGCCGGGAAGACCCCGGTACCCCAGATGCGCTCGAGCAGTTCGGTGCGCGGCACTGCCCTGCCGACGTGCTCGTGGAGAATCCGCAGGATCTCGGATTCATAGTAGCCCAGTGGGACCTCGCCCGCGGACGAGATCACCTTCTGGCGAACCAGGTCCACCTGCCGCGCCCCGACCGGGAAGCGGGCCCGCGCCGTCGCTGCCGGGGCCTGCCCGGCGCGGCGTAAGGCGGCGTCGATGCGGGCCAACAGCTCGCGCAGGCTGAAGGGCTTGGTGACGTAGTCATCGGCACCGAGCTCCAGGCCGCGCACCTTGTCGAGTTCCTGCCCCCGCGCGCTGAGGATCACGATCGGCATGGTGTACCCGGCCTCGCGCAGCCGGCGGCAGACCTCGAACCCGTTGATGTCGGGGAGCATGATGTCCAACAGGACCAGGTCCGTCGCCTGCGAAGTCACGAGTGCCAGGCCTTCCTCGCCGGTCAGCGCATGGCAAACGCTGTGGTTCTCGAATTCGAGGTTGTCGCACAGTCCCTGGGCCAGTTCCGGCTCGTCTTCGATGATCACGATGTGTGCCATATCAGGTCTTCACATTAGCGAGTTGCAATACCGCCACGGGGCCGAACAAGAGGATGGGCAGCCACGCCAGCAAGGCCGCCCGTTCATCTCCAATGATACCGTGTGAAACGAACGTCACACCCAGAAAAGCGCCGCTGACCAGCAGCGCGCGGCCCCCCGCCGCGAGCACGTTTCCGGGCTCGCGCGTCAGGAAAAACGGCACGGCCAGGGCCAGCAGCAGCCATTGCAGCAGCGGCTGCGTGAGCCGGATGTGCCGGCTCTTGATGACCGTGGCCAGGTTAGGCAGCGTGTGGCTCTGAACCAGCGCGTTCATCTGGCGCAGGCTCAGCATGTCTGCCCATTGAGCCCCCTGGCGCAACACGAGATCGCCCGGCTTGAGCGTGAACGGATATTCCTGCACGCCCTCGTACTGCACCGCCCCGCCCAGCCCGTCGGTCGCCGCGGTGTTTCCCATGATCAGGCGCCGCCCCTTGACGAGCCGCCACGTCTCCCGCTCCGGGTCGTAGGTGGCCTGGTCGGCCTCCACCAGTGTGGCCGGTTGACCCGCCTCGTCCGGCTCGATAATGAACACGCGTTCGAGCGTGCCCTCCCGAGGATACAGCCGCAGCGCGGTCATGATCGCACGGCTGTCGTCGCGCGCGCAGTACACGCCCACCGTGCGCGTCCCGACGATGTCGTCGTGCTGCCGGGCGATCTTGTGCGCCACCCGGGGTATCACCAATTCCTGGTTGGCCACGCTCACCCCCACCAGCAGCACCGAGCAGATCAGGATCGGCACGGCCAGCCGCTGTAGCGGCATGCCCGCCGCAACGAGTGCGGTCATCTCGTTGTTGCGCAACATCATGCCCAGGGTAAAGGCGGCGGCGATCGCCATGACAAATGCGCCAAGCTGCGAGAAGTACAGCGGAATATTGTACCCATAGTAGTCGACCATACGCTGCAACACCTGGGCCAGCGAGAGCGTGGGGTCCTCGGTGAACTCGTCGATGTTGACCAGCATGTCCGAGAGAATGTACAGACCGATGCCCACCAGCAGCAGAATCAAGTACCCGGAGAGGAAGGTCTTGGCCACGTAGCGATCGATTATGTTCATCGGCTCGCCGCCTTCCTCAGCGCCGTATGCCCAGCCGCAGGATGAACACGTCCGCGACCGCCACGAACAACAGACCGCCCCAGGTGACGAGGGGTCCGGCCAGCTCGGCGCCCCGGCTCTCGCCCAACTGTTTGCCCATGACCATCAGGATGGCCACGATCCCAAAGGGGATAAAGGCCAGCCCGAAAGCGGCCAGGGCCCGGCCCCCGCGAAAGATCGCCCCCAGGGCCGCGCCCATCAGCACGGTGACCAGCACGCTGATCGACGATCCCAGCCGGAAGTGAATCAGGGCCGCGACCTTGCGCTGCAACTTGGACGCCGCGGCTTGCAGACTCGCGCGGCTGTCCTCGAGCCGCGCGCTGAGCGGCAGTTCCACCGTCAGGTCGAGGATGGCCGCCGGGGTATAGCTCCGCAGCTCCGCCAGCACGGTCTCGGGCAACAAGGCCCCATCGAGGCTGAGATCGTCCTTTTCGCGCGGCGTGGAGTAGTCGTCGGAGCGCGGGTTGTACTCGCGCACGGGCTGTTCGGGCGTCCGCAACAACCGGACCTCGATCTGCACCGCCGCCGGGTCGCCCGGGGACAGCACCCGCAGAATCAGGCTGGCCTCGGCCGCGGCGAAGATCGTCGGTTGCTGCTCGCCCGAGCGGGAATGCTCCACGCGCACCTCGCTCAAGTGCGGGCGCCCATCGGCAGCGATTGTGCAGCCGCGCGCCCTGATCGAGAACCGGGCCCCATTCTCATCCGCCAGGATCAGCGGCTGTCCCTGTCTTATGTGTGCTTCGCAATAGGCGGCGAAGCGCTCGATGCACACGCGGGCCATGAAGCTCTTCTTGCGGATCTCCTCGCGCAGCTTCTGGGCCCGCCATGGTTCGCGCTGCCAGAGGCGCAGCGTAGACAGATCGACCATCGACGGCTTTTCCGGAAACGGCAGCGGCACTTCGATCGGTCCAATCCACTGATCGCGAATGTGCACGGCACGCTTGCCGACTTCGAAGTCACGCGCGTCGCTGACGTAGATCGAGACCTGGATGGGCGTGGTGCGCGTGTCGAACTGGCACAATCCGGCCCGCGCCGCGGTATAGCGCACCAACTCACCGTTGCGGTCGAGTTGCAGGAACGTCGGCCGCGTAATCAGCAGGTAGCTCAGCCCCGGCTCGTCGGGCAGGTGCTTTTCGCGCAGGGCGGCGGCGGCAACCCCCTCGGTGCGCTCCGCCGTCAGCAGGAGCTTCTCCCTGCTCTGGTCGTAGCGCACGTAGCCCCGCGATTGCAGGCGCTGGGCGGCGATGTCACGCAGGTTGGCCCGGGCAAAGTGGCTCAGCCGCTTCATGAAGTCGGGAATCACGAAATTCCCGAACAGCAACGTGAACGCCGCCACAAACACCGACAGCAGCACCGCCGACAGAAACAGCCGGTAGACGTTCACGCCCGCTGCCCGGCACGCCAGCAGTTCGTTGTCGGCCGCGAAACGCCCGTAGACCATGGTGGCGGCAAACAGGGCCGCCAGCGGCATCGTCAAGGTCACCACGACCGGGATCAGCAGGGGCATGACCTGAAACAGGTCGGCGGCCGACACGCCCTCGTAGCGCATGAGGTTGTACAACCCCCCGCCCATCGTAAAGACGGCCGTCAGGGCCAGCACGGCCAAGCCGAAGGTCTTGAGCAACTCGCGCAGAACATACGCGTGCAGCGTGATCATCCGGTCCCTTCGTCCCGCCGCCCAAGCGGAGCGATCCGACCGGTTGAGCGTTGCGGCGCAGTGGCGTGCATCCGCGTCACTCTAGCCGGGGGCCCTGACCTGTCAAGCAGACTCGCCCGGCGCCGGCCCCGCGCCCCGCGGCCAGGGCCATCGCATTCTCAGGTTTATGGGGTTGGGCTCGTGGATCAGCAGGCTGAGGAGGTAGTCCTGATTCCAGCCGGCCAGCAGGCGGCGGGCTCGGATGCTGCGTGCTTGGGGCGGTCCGGTCTTGAGCAGGTTCAAG
>JAHJAR010000295.1 GCA_018814045.1 Planctomycetota bacterium
ACGAGACCGGCGGCGACTGCTACGACTTCTTCCCGCTGGATGATGGTCGGCTGGCCGTCCTGCTGGCCGACGCGACCGGGCACGGCATAGGTGCGGCGCTGGTGGTTGCCCAGTGCCGCGCGCTGATGCGGGCGATGCTCTCGGTTAAGCTCGACCTCCCGGGCGTTGCCGCGGCGGTCAACAACCTGATGGTGGACGACTTGGCGGACGACCGCTTTGTGACCGCCTTCATCGGCATCCTCGACCCGGCTGAACACCGCGTGGACTATGTCGCCGCCGGGCAGGGGCCACTGCTGATGTTGTCGCCGCCCGATGACGTGCAAAACCGTTCGGCCAGCGACGTGCCGTTCGCCGTCGTCGACGGACGCGAATACCTGGTCAAGCACTTCGAATTCGCTCCCGGCGCGACGCTCGTGCTGCTGACAGACGGCTTTTACGAGACGAGTGACAGCGCGCTGGAGTTGTTCGGCGAGCAACGCGTAATCGACTTCGTGCAACAGCGCTCACACCAGCCACTGGCGGAGTTGATCACCGAACTCTACGAGGCGGTGCGGGTTTTCGGTGAAGGACGACCCCAGGCGGACGACCTCACCGCCGTGCTGATTCGCCGCGATGGCTGAGGTCCGCCTCTGTTTGGCTGCCCGCTGGCGCAGCGCGCGGGACGCACACATGTGTTGAATGCGCCCCCGGTGCGGCCGTATAATCAAGGCGTGGCTGGGTTTACTCTGATCTGCGGGGGGAGAGGAGCTATGGGATGAAGAAGGGGCTTGCGCTGGTCTGTGTGGGCTGGATCGCGATTGCGCTCTGCGGCGCACAGACCGTTTACAACAGCACTCCCGACTGGGTTTCCACGGACATCCAGAAGGTCAGCACGGGGGCGGCGCTGGTTGACCTCGACCACGACGGCTGGCTCGATTTCGTGACGGCCAACGGAAACGACATGGCGAAACAGAAGGTCGCCGTCTATTACAACCAGGGGGACGGCACGTACCCGGGTACGGCCGATTGGCATTCCAGTGATTCGAAGTACAACGGCCATCTCGCGGTCGCGGATGTCAACGGCGACGGCTGGATGGACGTCGCGGTAGCACACCTCGGCACGTCCGGCACGTACAACGAGCCCATCGCGCGCGTGTACCTCAACAACGCCGGCACACTGTCCGCCACGGCGGACTGGAACGCGGACATCAGCGGCAACGCCTTCGGCGTGGCGTTTGGCGACGTGAACAACGACGGACGGCCAGACCTGGCAGTGGCCACCGGCTGGTCGTACACACCTCAGCACAATTACTACAACTATGTGTACTACAACGTAGCGGGCACGCTCGAGGCTACCGCTAGCTGGCAGTCCAGCGACACGGGGCACTTGCAGGGCGTGTTGTGGGTTGACGCCGACAACGATGGTTGGCTCGACCTGGTTGGTGCCGCCAGCCGCGGCGTTTCACGGATGTACCGCAACCTGGGCGGAACACTCGAGGCGACCGCATCCTGGCAGACCACCGACAGCGGCAACGAGGACGCCATCATGGCCACCGCCGCTGACATTGACGACGACGGCGACCTGGACCTGTTCATTACCGACAACACGCAGTTGGGTGGCACGGGACGCTTCCGCCAGTATGCGGGCAGCCCCGGCGGCTTCGCGAGCACGTATAGTTGGAGCTACTACGAAGGCTATGGCTCCGCCGTCGCATTGGCTGATGTCGACGGAGACATGGACCTCGATCTGGCGACCGGCGGCTGGTGGGAGAACACGCGGCTGTTTCTGAACACTGGCAGCGCGCTGCCGGCGACGCCCGACTGGAACTCCGGCGGGACCAGCGTGGTCGAGAAGATCTGCTTCGGCGACATCGACAAGAACTCGCTGCGCACCGTCACGTACGCTACTCCCGGGGACGGTTCCCGGAAGCTGTTCTACCTGCCGCATCAGCCGATCCAGGAATACGTCGCGGTGTGCATGGACGGCTTCTGCCTGTTTCCGGATCAGTACACGTTCAGCCAGGAGCACGGTTGGGTCACGGTGGCGAACGCGCCCAACATCGAGCTCCACGTCGAGTACACCGTCTCGACCAGGCTGGACATGGCGATTACGAACTGGGACGACAACGTAGGCAACTTCGTCTACTACAACCAACTCGTGCTCAAGGGCGACGCGAACTGCGATGGCATGCTGAACGGGTTCGACATTGACGCCTTTGTGTTGCTGCTCAGCGATCGCCCGGGCTACGACGCCATGTACCCCGACTGCGACGCCGACACGTTCTGCGACATGAACGACGATGGCGAGATCAACGGGTTCGACATCGACGGCTTCGTCGCGGCCCTGAGCGGCTAAGTGGCAACTCACGTTCGCGCGGTGCGGGAGAACGAGGCTCCGGCTGGACTCACCCGGCAGGAGCCTCGCCCTTCCCGGCGACGTGCCGCCGACGCCTATGTGACCGTGCGCGTGCGGATTGTGTGTCGCGGTTCAGGGGTTGGCGTGCGACGCGAAGAACTCCCAGATCACGTCGGTTGCGTTGAGTTTGTCGGTCGAGTCGCCGACCAGTGTGGCAGATTGGAGACTGCGCCCGCCGGGCCAGAGGTGTCCCTGTTCCGCGATCGTGTAGGCCAGGACTTCCGTGTCCTGGTCGGCACACGCGCCGTACTCGAGCAGGGTCACGCCGTCCGCTTCGAGCACGGTCACGGGCTCGGTGTCACAGCCCAGCAGCGCGGCCCAGCGTGACGGGCTTTCGAGCAGGGGGGGCATCAACTCGCGCGTGCCCCACATGGTGTAGACTTCGCCGCCCTCGACCGGGTGCAGGGGGTCCGCCGTTCCCATGATGAACAGCAGGGGCACCGGGGCCACGAGGCCCACTTCGTCCAGCCGCAAGTGGCCGCAGACCGGGGCCGCGGCGGCGATGCGGTCGCCCAACTCGGCCGCGACACGGAACGTGAATGAGGCCCCGTTCGAGAAGCCCGTGGCGTAGATTCGGCTCTGATCGATCAGGAAGCGCGCGGCCGCATCGTCGAGCAGGGCGTCCACGAAGGCCACGTCGTCAACGTCGAAGATACCGGCGACACCCATCCCCGAGCCATCGTTCCAAATCTGCGGGTTGGTCCGCGCCTGCGTGCGCTGCTTGAGGAATGGGCGCGTCGCCTCGGGGAAAACGGCGAGGAACCCCTCCTGGTCAGCCTTTTGCGGCCAGCCGGTTTTCCACATTTCCTCGACCGCGCTGCTGCCGGCCCCGTGAAACATGATCACGACCGGCACAGGGTCACGGAAGTCAGTGCCGGCGGGTACGTGGACGATGTACTCCCGCTCCAGGCCGTCAACCTCGAGCGAAAGGCTGTGATCGCCGGGGCCCATGAAAACCAGCCCGGCGACGTACTCCGGCGTGGGCATCATCAGATCCCACCCACAGCCCGATAGCATTATGAGACCCAGGAGTCCCGCCTTCCTCATCTCACGCTCCCTGGTCGCTGTCGTTCACATTGCCCGGGTCCCATGACGATGCGGCGCGGCTACCTCGCCCGATAGTCCGTCGCCGTTCCGTCGCCCCGGAGCACCAATACCGCTGGAATTATACCAATCGTTGACAAGCCGTGACCGGCTGCGCGGCGCGCAACCGCACGGGCTGAAACGGCACTAGCCCGGATACGCCCGTGCGCCGGGCACCGCCCGCGTGAATCGGCCTGTCGTCCGCAGTGCGGTGCGCCGCATTCGCACGCTACAATACCGGCCCTATGACAGAGTCCGCGCCCCGGCCCACGATCGGGCAAAATGTCTTCATCGCCGCGACGGCATACGTGTGTGGCGACGTCACGTTGGGCGATGATTGCAGCGTCTGGCATCACGTCACGATTCGCGGCGACGTCTCGCCCATCCGCATCGGACGACGGGTCAATGTGCAGGATGGCAGCGTCATCCACACTCAGCACGACGTGCCGTTGGAGATCGGTGACGATGTCACCATCGGACACCGGGCGGTCGTGCACAACCGGCGCGTCGGCAACCGCGCGCTGATCGGCATCGGCGCGATCCTGCTGGACGGCAGCGAGATTGGCGCGGGCAGTCTCGTGGCGGCCGGCTGCGTTGTTCCGCCCGGGATGATTATTCCGGCGGGAAAACTGGTCGTGGGCACGCCGGCGCGCATCGTGCGGAACGTGCGTGAGCAGGAGCACGCGTACATGGCCTTCGTCGTCGAGAACTACCCGAAGCTCGCCCAACGGCACGCCGCCGGCCTGTACCCGGCGCACAGCGTGTGAGTTGCCACCCGGCACAGTTGCGGCACGCCGCCGGCAGCGGTTAATGTGTCGGCTAGTGTAGCGTCTCAGGATTGAGGCATCGTTCCGAGCTGCGACCGTGAGGGAGCGGTTGCATCGAGAACCGCTCGGTATCGCTGGCAACCGCTCCCTCACGGTCGCGGCTCGGAATTGAATCCGACGCTGGATTAGCGAGACAGTACGCCAGATGAAGTCAGCGGGCACTGCGAGGTCGGCTCATGGCGATTATTCTGGAGCATGCGATTCTGGCGGATATCGATCCGCCGCGGGTCGAGCAGGGCAGCTTGCGGATCGAGGACGGGAAGATCGTCGAGCGCGGCCAGAGCGTGACGCGCGGCGCCGGCGACGAGACGGTCGATTGTCGCGGCGCGGTCGTCCTGCCCGGGCTGGTGAACGGTCACACGCACCTCTACTCGGCGTTGGCGACGGGGATGCCAGCCCCGCCGAAGCCGCCGGAGAATTTTGAGCAGACGCTCCAATACGTCTGGTGGCGGCTGGACCAGGCTCTGGACGCCAAGTCGATCGAGATGTCGGCGCGGATCGGCGCATTGGATGCGCTGCGCTGCGGGACAACCACAGTGATAGACCACCACGCGTCGCCCGGTTTCATCGAGGACTCGCTGGAGTTGATCGAAGAGGGGCTGGCCGCGGTCGGCCTGCGGGGCGTGCTGTGCTACGAGACGACGGACCGGCACGGCCCGGAGGGACGCGAGGCCGGTCTGGCGGAGAACCGCCGCTACCTGGAGAAGTGGCAGTATCAGCACAGCCACAAGTTTGCCGCCATGGTTTGCGCGCATGCCTGCTTCACGCTGGAGGAGGAGACGCTGGATGCCCTGGCCGAGCTGGCGGATGCGTTCGTGACCGGCGTACACATGCATGTTGCGGAAGATGCCTGCGACGAAGAGGCGTGCCAAGCACAGCATCAGTCGTTTTTGATTGACCTACTGGTGGCCCACAAGCTGCTGCGCCCGGCGTCGATCTTTGTGCACGGGGTTCACCTGGATCACGAAGCCATCGCCCGCGTCGGGCAAGCCGGGCTGACCCTGGCGCACAACCCCCGCTCGAACATGAACAACGGCGTCGGCTATGCCCCGGTCGGGCAGTACCACTGTCCGGTGATGCTGGGCACCGACGGGCACCTCAGCGACATGTTTGCGGAGGCCAGGTTCGCCTGGTTCGCGGCGCGCCACGAGCACGCCGGCCTCACGCCGAACGCTGTCCTGGCAATGCTGGCCGCAGGCGCACGGCGCGCGTCCGACCCGCTCGATATCACCCTGGGCAAGCTGCAGGTCGATGCCGCCGCCGACATCGTGCTCACGGATTACCGCCCGGCGACCCGGCTCGACAGCGCCAATCTGGCGGGACACTTCATCTTCGGGATGGGCGCGCAGCACGTAAGAGACGTTCTGGTGGGCGGGAAGTGGGCCCTCCGCGAACGTGTGGTCGTCGGTTGCGACGAGGAAGCAGTGCGGCGGCGCGCTGTGCCGCTGGCAGCGGACTTGTGGAAACGGATGGAGTCAAGCCAGTAGATGGCCGGTAAGCCTGAGACGATCTCGTTTGTATTGAACGACGAAACCGTGAGCGTGCCGATTGCACCGGAGCGCTCGTTGCTGGAGGTGTTGCGGGAAGAGCTGGGGGTTACCTCGCCCAAGAGCGGCTGCGCGCCCCTGGGCCAATGCGGCTGCTGCACCGTGCTCGTCAATGGGCGCCCACAACTGTCCTGCACGATGCCGATCACAAAGGCCACCGGGTCTCGCGTGACGACGGCGGAAGGGCTGCCGGACGAGATTCGCCGGCAGGTGGCGGCCTGCTTCGTCCACGCGGGTGGGGTGCAATGCGGCTTCTGCATTCCCGGCATCGTAATGACCACGGTGTCTCTGCTGGAGAAGAACCCGCAGCCGACTCGTCAGCAGATTGCCAAGGCCCTGCGGCCGCACCTGTGCCGCTGCACGGGCTACGCGCAGATCATCGACGCGATCGAATTGCTGTCCCAGGTACGCTTGGGCCGCCCGCTACCGGAGACTGAGCAGACCGGCGGCGTCGGCACGCGCCTGGCACGCTACCGGGGCGGCGACTTGGTACTTGGCGATTTTCGCTATGTTGATGACCTCCGCGTTGATGGAATGCTCTACGCCGCGCTGCGCTTCAGCGATCACCCGCGCGCCCTGGTGCGTCGGATCGACACGCAACCTGCCCAGGAACATCGCGGAGTCGTGCGCGTGCTGACGGCGGCGGACGTGCCGGGGGAACGCTTGGTCGGTTTGATCAAACGGGATTGGCCGATCCTGGTGGCGGTAGGGGAGGAGACGCGCTACGTGGGCGACGTGCTCGCCGTCGCGATCGCTCAGGACCAGCGCACAGCGCGCGAGGCGGCGGCGCTGGTCAAGGTCGACTACGAGGTGCGCCCGCCCGTGACATCACCGCAGGCCGCGCTCGCGGCCGACGCGCCGCGGATTCACGCCATGGGGAACCTGCTGTCGCATGCGGTGATTCGACAAGGGGATGTCGAGCGCGCGTTCCAGTCAGCGGCGCACGTGGTCGAAGAGACCTTCACCACGCAACGTATCGAGCACCTGTACATGGAACCGGAGGCGTGCCTGGCCGTGCCGGAGGCCGCGGACGCCGGAAACCAACGGCTGCGGATCTTCACGCAGGGCCAGGGTATCTTCGACGACCAGCGCCAGATCGCATCGGTACTGGCCTGGGAGCCGGAGCGGATTCACGTGCAACTGGTCTCCAACGGCGGCGCGTTCGGCGGCAAGGAGGACATGAGTATCCAGGGCCAGGTGGCGCTGGCTGCCGCGTTATGCGCGCAGCCGATCAAGTGCACGTTGACGCGGGCCGAGAGCATGCGCCTGCACCCCAAACGGCACCCGATCCGGCTGCACTACAAGGTGGCGTGCGATTCCGAGGGGCGTTTGACGGCGTTGTGGGCGCGGATCGTGGGTGATACAGGGGCGTATGCTTCGGTCGGCGACAAGGTGTTGGAGCGGACCGCCGGTCATTCGGCCGGCCCCTATCGCGTGCCGAATGTCGATATCGAGTCGCGCGCGGTCTACACGAACAACCCGCCCTGCGGCGCCATGCGCGGCTTCGGGGTGAACCAGGCCGCCTTTGCGATCGAAGGGTGCCTCGATCGCCTCGCGGAGTTGGCCGGCATCGATGGGTGGGAGATGCGCTGGCGCAACGCGCTCGACGTCGGCGATCGCTGCACAACAGGGCAGCGCCTGACGAAGCCGTTTGGGCTGAAGCGGGCGCTGCTGGCTGTGCGGGAGGCCTACCGCGGGGCGAAGTACGCGGGCATCGCGTGTGGCATCAAGAACGTCGGCATCGGCAACGGCATGCCGGACCTGGGCAAGGCTGTGCTGAAGGTCGCGGCGCCGGACCTGGTCGTGATCCGCACCGGCTTCACCGAGATGGGGCAGGGCTATTTCACAATTTGCGTGCAGACGGCATGTGAGGAGACCGGTCTGTCGCCGAGCGTCTTCCGCCCGGTGACGGATACTTCCGCCGACGTGAACTGTGGGCAGACCACGGCCAGCCGGGCGACGGTGCTGGGCGGGGCGGGGGTGCGCGCCGCGGCGCGCAAGTTGCGGGCTGATCTCGACGCCGGCCGAACGCTCGCGCTACTCGTCGGACGCGAATACCGTGGTGACTATGCCTGCACCGACACGACCGCACTTGCAGACGACGTGCCCGATCCGAAGACACACCTGACCTACGGTTTCGCGGCACAGGTGGCCATCTTGGACGATGCTGGGCGCGTCAGCCGGATCGTCGCCGCCCACGACGTGGGACGCGTGATGAACCCGACCTTGCTGGAGGGGCAGATGCTGGGCTCGATCCACATGGGACTGGGCTACGCCCTGAGCGAGGAACTGGTCGTGCGCGACGGTCTGATCGAGAACGCGGACGTCAACTCGCTCGGCGTGCTGCGGGCCCACCAGATGCCCGAGGTGGAAGTGATCTTCATCGAAGAGCCCGATCCGGAAACACCCTACGGGGCGCGCGGCGTGGGCGAGATCGGGCTGGTTCCGACCGCACCGGCGATCGCGGGGGCGCTGGCAAAGTTCGACGGCGTCCATCGGACCACGCTGCCGATGAAGGACTCGCCGGCCGCCCGCGGGTTGTAGACGGCACGCGCTAGGTGCACCCAGCCGCAGGCAACTGGAACCAATCCGAGGCTTCTTCCGAGCCGCGACCGTAAGGGAGCGGTTGCCGGCGGGGCCGACCGGTTCTCGACGCAACCGCTCCCTTACGGTCGCGGCTCTGGTTTGAATGCGCTGCCATGATTCACTGGAGCGTGTGCTATCTACTTCTTGATCTCCAGCAGCTCGATATCGAACAGCAGGGGTGAATTCGGTGGGATCCCCGGGCGGCCGCGCTTGCCGTAGGCCAATGCCGATGGAATCAGCAGCTTGCACTTGCCGCCGACCTTCATGAGTTGCAGACCCTCGATCCAGCCGGGGATGACGCGGTTCACCGGGAACGTCGCGGGCTGGTCCCGGTCGCGCGAGCTGTCGAATTTCTTGCCGTCCAGCAGCCAACCGGTGTAGTGAACCGAGACTTGGTCCGTCGGCTTCGGCGATTCGCCGCTGCCTGCTTCCAGCTCGAGGTAGAGCAAGCCGGTCGCGGTCGTGGTGAACTTCTTGCCCGCTTCGGCTTCGATTTTCGCGATCTGTTCCTGCAGGGCTTTCTGTTCGGCGTCTTTCTCCGCGGCTGCGGCGGCTGCGGCCGCCTCCTCGAGTGCCTTGACCTTGGCTGCAACAGTATCCCGGTCGTACGCGCTGATCAGCTTGACCGACTTGATGATGATCGGCTCGACTGGCGTGACCGGCTGCGGCGAGGGGTACTTGGGATTCGTCTCGACCTTGGCGTCGCGGATCTTGTCCACGACGTCCATGCCCTCGACGACCTTGCCAAACGCCGTGTACGCCGCCCCGTCCTGCTGAGCCTGATCCAAGCGCGGGTTGTCAACGACGTTGATGAAGAACTGCGACGTGGCTGAGTCGGGCTGGCCGCCCATGCGGGCCATCGCGATCGAGCCACGGACGTTCTTGAGGCCGTTCTTCCACTCGTTCGTGATGCCGGGCCGGAGACCTTCGGTCTTCTTGTCCATCTCCTTGGTGAACCCGCCGCCCTGGATCATGAAAGTGGACATGACCCGGTGGAAGATGGTGTCGTTGTAGAATCCGTCCTCGGCGTAGCGGATGAAGTTATGCGTGCTGACGGGGGCCTTTTCGGCGTCGAGTTCGAGCACGATGTCGCCGAGCGTGGTCTCCATCTTGAGCCGCGGGTGCCGGGCGTTGCCGGCCTTCTCCGCGTCCTTTTGCTTCTCCTCGTCCTGGGCCCAGCTACCTGCGGCGAGTGCCAGCACTACGATCAGTGTTGTCAGACGGGACATCAGATTCCCTTTCGCGAGCAAACAGGCGGTACCCGCCGGCGTTGCGTCCGTTCCGCAGGGGCAACCTGGCAGGTCTGGTGTAGATGGGTGGAGGATATCGGATCGCTCCCGGGCGGGCAACGCGGCAGTTTTCGGTTGTGGGAACGGGGGCACATCCGGTAGCATCGGTTGAGACCCTTTCCGGAGGATATGTTGTGATTGTGCGCAAACGCTGGACGTGGCCGATCGCGGCGGCATTCGTGGCCGTCCTTGTGCCCGTCACGAATGGACAGCAGGTTTGGTATCTGGCCCCGCAAAGTTATCGGGCCCAGACCGGCCAGCAAATCTCCCTGGGAATCGTGCAGGGCGGCCCGGTGAGCGTGCAACGCGCCAGTTGGCCCACGGAGCAGACGAGTTGGTTCTACGTCCGCGTCGCGGGGACACAGCAGAACCGCACGCGCGTGCAGCCGGCGGATGGTCACGGAACGAACGTCCTGGTCCCGCTGGAACACGCCGGCGTCACGCTGATCGGACTGGACAGCACGCCGGAAGTTGTCGAGATTGCGGCTTCGCAGTGGCGAAGCTTCCTCGCGCGACGCAGCGCACCGGGCGCCGAGCCGCACCGGTCGAAGGGAACCGGGACCGCCGACAAGGTGCGCGTGCGGCGAGTCGCGTCGGCCAAGACTCTGGTCCGTGTCGGCACCACCTCGGGCGAGGTGACGCACTCGGCGACGGCACAAAGCAAGACCGGGCAGCCGGCCGAGATCCGGCCGCTGGCCGATCCGACGATGGCGACAGTCGGAAGTGACTTGCCCGTCAGGGCTTACATCGATGGCGGCAAGAAGGCCGGCGTGCGCGTGCTGGCCACGAACGTGGCCGAGGGGAAGACGTGCGAGTTCGTGACCGACCAGACCGGAGCCGGCTTCTTCCGGGTGAGCCATCCGGGTGCCTGGCGCGTTGAGTTTCACCACGCCGAACCAACCATCAACGATCCGCAGGCCGACTGGGTTCTCTACAGCGCGACGCTGACATTCGAGGTCGTGCAGGAAGGAGCGGGCAAATGACGTTCAACCCTGCAAAGCGCCGACCATTGCGTGGACTTCTACCTATTCTGGGCCTGCTGCTGTTGGGTGCGACCGCGGCCTGGGCGGTGGACTGGGTCGAGCTCGGACCGGCGCCGATCACGAATGGGGATTACACCGGACGCGTCTCGGCGGTCGTGTGTAGCCCCAGCGACCCCAATCGTTTCTTCGTCGCCGGCGCCGACGGCGGGGTGTGGCGCACAACTGACGGCGGCGTGTCCTGGACGCCGCTGACCGACCACATGCCGACGACGGCGCTGGGGGCCCTGGCACTCGACCCGACCGACGAGAATGTCGTTTACGCCGGCACCGGAGAGGCCAACTATGCCAACCACAGCCGCTACGGCCTCGGGCTCTTCAAGTCCGCCGACGGCGGGAACACGTGGACCCAACTCGCCGAAGAGACCTTCGGTGGTCGCTGTTTCTCCAGAATCGTGATCAACCCGCCTAGCCCACAGACCATGTATGCCGCGATCACGCGTGCCGGCGGATTCCCTGAGCTGGCCGCAGCCAAGGGTCATCCGGGGGCAACCGGTCTGCTGGGCATCTTCCGCTCGCTCGACGCGGGAGTCTCCTGGACGCAACTTGGCAACGGGCTGCCGAATCTGTCCGCGACCGATCTCGCTATGGATCCCGCCAATCCGAACGTGCTCTACGCGGCGATCGGACGCATCTTCGGGGCACTCGAGAACGGCATCTACAAGTCCACCGACGGCGGTGATAGCTGGAGCAAGCTCTCCGGCGGGTTGCCGACCGGCACGCTGGGACGGATCAGCGTCGCCGTTGCGCCCAGTATGCCCGCGCGCGTCTACGCTTTAATCACGAACCCGTGCGATGCCTTCGGCGGCGGCGCCGCGACGCTCGGTGCCTATCGCAGCAACGACGGCGGTGGCTCATGGACGTCGTTGCCGCTTGGTAACATCCAATCCAGCTACGGCTGGTACCTGTCTTTCGTCTCCGTACAGCCCACCAACCCGGATGTCGTTTTCATGGGGGGATTGAGCCTGCACCGCTCGACCAACGCCGGCAGCAGTTGGGCCACCGTGACCCCGCCGCACGTCGATATGCACGGCGCGGCCTGGGACGCGAGTGGGCGGCTGGTGGTCGGGGACGATGGCGGCGTGCACCGCAGCGACAACCTCGGAAGTTCGTGGTATTCGCTGAACGACGGCCTCGGGATCATCCAGTTCTACGCCGGCCTGTCCGCGCATCCCACGGGTATCTCCACGTTCCTCGGCGGCACGCAGGACAACGGCTCGAACAAACGCGTCGCCGAGACGGTGAATTGGACGCAGGTCTTCGGCGGTGACGGCGGCTGGACCCAGATCGACCAGATCAGCCCGGTGCGCATGTTCGTCGAATACCAGGGGACTGGGAACATCTACCGCTCAACGAACGGCGGGTCCAGCTTCAACTACTCCGGAAGCGGGATCAGCTCCGGGGACCGCAATTGCTTCCTCCCGCCCTACCTGATCGATCCAACCGATTCGAACCGAATGATATACGGTACGCACCGCGTGTACCGCAGCACCAACGGCGGCACCAGTTGGTCACCTATCAGCGGCGATCTCAGCGACGGCAGCGGTGCCATCCGCGCGCTTGCCATGGCCCCAACGGACCCGGACATCGTGTACGCCGCCACTAATGATGGCAATGTCCAGGTATCCACCGATGGCGGGAGCACGTTTACCCTGATACGTGACAGTGTGCCCGGCTGGCCGCGAGTAACGCGCGAAGTGTTCGTAGATCCGACCGACGCGCAAACGGCGTACCTGGCGGTGGCGAGCTTCGATCAGATCCAGATTCAGCGGACGCGCGACGCCGGACAGAATTGGGAAGCTCTGGACGTCACCTTGCCCAATGTCCCCGTGAACGTCGTGGCGGTGGATGTGCGGGGCGTGAAGCCGGTGATCTACGCCGGTGCGGACCACGGGGTCTATCGCTCGATCAATGACGGCGCCGCTTGGCATCGTTACGGCAGCGGTCTGCCGAACGCGGTCGTGGTGGACATGGTCCTGGAGCCAGACCGGGCTCGGCTGGTCGTCTCGACCCAGGGCCGCGGTGCCTGGCGAATCCCGATCGCGATCCCCGGCGATTTGAACGGCGACGGAGTTTTCAATGGCTTCGATATCGATGCGTTCACGCTGGCGCTGGCCGATCCGGATGCATACGCGCAGCAGTACCCGAATATCGATCCGAATCTGGTTGGGGACATGAACGGTGACGGGCAGTTGAACGGTTTCGACATCGACGGTTTCGTGGCCCTGCTGGAGTCGTAAGCCGGTCGCCGGTGGCCGGGCTGTGGCCGTTTCAGCCTGGTCGGCGCAGGTGGAAGCGCGGCGCTACTTGTCGAGCGTGATGCCCAGATCGGTAGTGGTGAAAAGGGACTCGAAGCGCACGCCACTCGCCTCGACGTTCGCGCGGCCACCCTCCTGGCGGTCGATGACGACGACGACGCCCTCGACGGTCGCTCCGGCGTTCTGGATGGTCCGGATCGCTTCGATGGCCTGACCGCCCGAGGTGGCGATGTCCTCGACCAGGAGCACGCGTTCGCCGGCTTCGAGCTTTCCCTCGATCAGCTTACCAGTGCCGTAGTCGGCCTTCTTCGAGTTGCGGACGATGACGAAGGGGCGGTTGACTTCCAAAGCCGTGGCCGCGGCCAGCGCGATCCCGCCCAACTCCGCCCCGGCAATCCGATCGATCCCGTCGTGCACATGCCGCGCGAAGCGCCCGGCTAACTCGCGCAGCAGCGCCGGCTGCGTCTCGAAGAGGTACTTGTCGAGGTAGTAGCGGCTCTTGCGCCCGGAGCGCAACGTGAATTCACCCTCGAGCAGGGCGGTCTTTCGCAGGGCTTGGGCGAGTTCTGGATCAGTCATTCTCTGCGCCTCCGTACGGGTTTGCTGGTAGGCTGGCGCGCCCCGGTCTTGCCGGCCGGTTTGACCAGTTGCCGGGTCAGCTTGCCGATACCGCTGTCGCCATAGCGCAGCGCCAGTTCGAACAGCGTCCCCATGGCAGAAAGGAAGTCCCGCAGCTCGTCGAGTCGTCGGCGATAGTCCGCGGTCTCTGCGGGATCGGCGGCGTCCGGCCCCGGGTGGGGCTGGTTGATCATCGCCTGACAGCGTTCGATCGTGGCGATGATGGGTTCGACCTCGCGTCGCTGGCGTTCGCGCAGGATCGTTTCGAACATGTGCCAGACGTCGGCGACAGCCTCGAAGTATTCCTTACGATCGCCCAGATGGTGCACTCGTCGAATCAGGCCCCAGTCGAGCAGGCCGCGCAGGTTCATGCTGGCGCTGCCGC
The DNA here is from genome assembly GCA_018814045.1 of Planctomycetota bacterium. GTDB lineage: Bacteria > Planctomycetota > Phycisphaerae > UBA1845 > Fen-1342 > JAHJAR01. Next base: position 14,029 of record JAHJAR010000295.1, read on the forward strand.
GGGAGATCTTGAGGGCGCGCATGATATCGTCGGTGCAGAGCGGATCGCGCGTCAGGAAGAGCAAGGCATGAATCTCAGCCATGGTGCGGTTGATGCCCCAATAGCCGCCCATCTCGCCCCAGCGTCGGATGAGCAGCGCCTTCGATTCGTCCAGTGCGTTGGCCATGTGTGATTCCGCCGAAGGTCCGGTGCCTCAATACCGTAGGGCAATCGGGCGCGGGTGCAACCCCGGCGGGCGTGGCCCGCTTGATTTTGAGCATGCCGCGGACCATACTGCCGACATGGATCGGCCGATAACGATCGCGGCTGTGGGGCCGCCGGGTCGTGAAGATTGCCTGTGCCGCACGCTCAGGTACCTTTGCGTTTCTCGCAATAGAGAGCAAACTCACGTTGGGCCCCAATCGGAAAGGGAGTGTGACCTGATGAACAGGTGGTTCCTGCGTTGTGCCCTGGTCTCCGGACTGCTGTTGGTGTTGAGTGGCTGTGGCCAGTACAGTGTCACTTTTGAGGTCAGCGAGGTGATCAACACCGACCTCGCACAGCCTGACAACGATCGCACGAGCGACATGCTGGACGTTGACGTCGTCTGCCTGACCAAAAAAGAAGCCGAGAAGTTCCCCAACGTCGTCAACGGCAGCATGCGGGCCGACGCTTGGTTTGCGGCCCGCGACCGGGATGAATTGGGCGTGATCGACCGCGGGCACATCTACGCCCTGCGCCGGGGTGAGCGGGAGGATCGCCACGATACGCTCGTGGGCCCGCCGCTGCTCTCAGGTCGGGTGATGGAAAAGGGTGCTTCGTGGAAGCGGGAGGTGAAAGTGCAACATGCGCAGAGCCTGAGCGGCGAGTCGGCGATCGTGATTTACGCGAAGTTTCACGAGGGTAGCGCCGTCGCGCGGGTTGCACCGCTGGTTGTCAAACCCCCGCCGCGCTGGCAAAAGAACATTGTTGTCAAGGTTGGGCGTACGAACCTGACCCTGGCGGAATAACCCCGCGGCCTTGCTCCGCGCGCCGCGGCGGAACGTGGCGCTGGCCAAGCCCGCAACGGGTCGGCGTCGGAGCGGAGCCGCACCGAAGGGGACGTCAGATATGCAATTCTGGCCCGAGATACACTGGTCGGAAGGTCAGTTTCTGAGACCGCAGCATCTGCAAGCGGCCTTTCGGCAGTCCGAGACGTTGCGTGCCGCCGCCATCGACGGGATCAACCCCTACGGCTGGGGCTTTGCCGCGCTCGACCTGGCGCAGGACGCGATCGAGAACAATCTGATCGAAATCCGGGCGTGCGAACTGCGCTTGCCCGATGGTACGCACGTCAAGGTGCCCGAGAACTGCACCCTCGATCCACGCGATTTCAAATCGGTTTTCGACAAGTCGCCCGGGAAGTTGGCGGTCTATCTGGGAGTGCCGGAGATCCAGAGTGTCCGCGCCAACGTGCAGGCCGCCGGCCAAGTGCTCGAGGGACGTAACCCGCGCTACACCATCGACCTGACCGAGCGCTACGACGAGAACACCGGCGACAACCCGCAATCGATCGAGGTCCGCCGCATGCGCGGGGCCGTGTTCCTGGGCGAGGAGGATCGGACCGGGTTCCAGTGCGTGCGGCTGGGGCAGATCGAGCGCTCGGCCGCCGGGCCGGCGCTGATCAAGAACGGCGTGCCACCGCTGCTGCGCATGCGAGCCTGGGGGCCGTTGTGCACGGCCCTGGACACACTGTGGAACGACATCCGGGCGCGGTGTGACCAACTGGGTGGAGACGCGTCCGCCCGGGGGTTGACCTTCGCCACCGGTTCGCCGGCGGACATCGAGCAATTGATCAAGCTGAACGCTCTGAATCTCCTGACCGTACGTTTTGGGGCGCTGGCGTCCTCCCCGGAGCTGCATCCGCACGTCTTGTACATGACGCTCTGCGATGCGATCGGTCTGGTGTCGCTCTGGGACGACGGGCGCCGCCCACGCGAGTTGCCGCCATATAACCACGACGATTGCGGCCCGGTCTTCGAGGAGCTGTTCAAGTACGTACGAGCGCTGGTGAACGCCATGCTTCCGCGGGACTACGTCGAGCGACCGTTCGAGGGGTTGGAAGGTGGCTACGGCGTCACGCTGGACTACGAGTGGTTCACCAAGGACCACGAGATGTTCCTCGGCATTCGTGGGCCGGCGCAGCTCGAGGAGATTCTGGCGCTGTTTCGCACGATCAATTTCAAGTTGGCCTCGCCGCAGGACGCCCCGGAGGTTTATCGGCGGCGCTTGCCCGGCCTGGAGTTCAAGAGCGCCGGCACGGTACCCAATCTGCCCAAGAGCAGCGATCAGTTTTACTTCCGGATTGCCCGGACGCCGCCCTACTGGGAGCACTGCGAGCGTGAACGAGGCATCTTCATTCGTATGCCGCCGGCAGACATGCCGAAGCTGGGCCAACTTAAGGTTTCGCTGTTTGTAGTGAAGATCCGCGGCTGAAAGGAGGACGGGGTTTGGCGACCACCGTGTATGACCTGGCCGTCGATGTGATCTTATACCTGGTCGCGTTTCAGCGGCGGGTTGAGGACGGTGAGGCGGTCACCTACGAAGACACCCGGGCCGAAGTGCTGGCACTGCTGAACGACCTCGACCAGCGCAGTCACGCCGAGCCGGGGCTGTGGGAGAACTGGACCAAAACGCGCATCCCACTGGTCTACCTGATCGACGAGGTCATGATCCTGAACTGCCCCTGGCCATACCGGCAGGAATGGTCCAACGAGTGTCTGGAGGTGACCCTGCTGGGGCACCCCGAGGCGCTCGGTGGCGAGAGCTTCTACAGCGAGTGCGACGAAGCGCTGCGCGGACTTGAAGTTGCGGAACGGCACGAACGCCAGGACTACCAGGCCAAGATGGAAATCACCATGGTCTACTACGTGGCGTTGCAGACCGGTTTCAAGGGTCGCTACGCGCTCGATCTCGACGCCTGGCGCGAATACAAAAGCCACCTGTTCTCCAAGCTACCGGCCTACGCGCAGACGCGCACGAAACAGCTCTTCCCCGAGACCGAGCAGCACACCATGCGGCTGGATGCGAGTTACGAGCCGGTCATGCGGCTGCTCTACGTATTCCTGGCTTTCTTGTTCATCATCGCGCTGTACCTGGGAGCCACCTACGGTTACTGGAGTGAGATGGTGCGCGACCTGAGTACCTATGCCCGGGGTACCGGCGTGCCGACCTCCCAGGAAGCTTCGCCCGAATGATCAACGTGGCTGCCCACTGAGCCGTCGGGTTAGACGGAGGACGAAGTCGTGAATCAAGTCCTGATGAAGTTCTTCAAGCTCCCGCCGGCCATGCGCATGATCCTCGCGGTGGCGGGGTTTGGTTCGCTCGCGTCGATTGTGTTCTTCGTGCTGCCGTCTTTGCGCTCACGCGAAGCGCGGCTGTGGATCGTGATCGTGCTCGTCTCAGCCCTCGTGCTGGTCGTGCTGATCCTCCTGATCCGCCGCTACGTATTCGGCAAGAAGTCTTCCAAGCTCAGCGGAGCGCTCGAATCACAGGGGCCGACCCGCGGCGATATCGCCGAGCAGGAGCAGATCTACCGCGAGAAATTCCGGACCAAGCTGGCCGACCTGAAGTCCAACGGCTTGTCGGTCTACAAGCTGCCCTGGTTCGTGCTCGTCGGTGAGCCCGGTTGCGGTAAGACTGCCAGCCTGATTCACTCCGGACTGGATTTCCCGCTCGGCAAGGATGAGGTGCCCGGCTTCGGTGGGACACGCAACTACAACTGGTGGTTCAGTAACGACGCCGTGATCCTAGATACCGCCGGCCGAATCGCCTTTCAGGAGGAGGGCACGACCGACAAGGTCGAGTGGGAGTATTTTCTGAAGCTGCTCCGTGCGAATCGGCCGCGTTGCCCGGTGAACGGCGTGGTGATAGCGATTCCAGCCGACCGGCTGCTGCGTGACACGGCGGAGGAGCGGGCCCAGAAAGCCACCGTGCTCCGTGAGCGGTTGCGGCAGGTCCACCAGGGGTTGGGCGTGCGCTTCCCGACCTTCGTGCTGGTCACGAAAATGGACCTTGTGGGCGGTTTCAACGAGTTCTTCGAGGAAATCCGCGTCGACCTCCAGCAGCGGAACCAGATGTTCGGCTGGTCGCGGCCGGGCGAGTTCCAGGAGCCGTACGATCCGGCCGGATTCACAGAGGCGTTTGACAACGTCTACTTCCGGCTGCGCGACTGGGGCATGCGCTATCTCCAGCGCAAGGCCACCGACGAGGAATTGGGCCTCATCGTCACGTACCCCGAGTCCTTCCGCGCCCTGCGCGACCCGCTCAATGACTACATCTGCACCGTTTTCCAGAAGAGCCCGCTCCTGGAACCGCCGTTTTTCCGCGGCTTCTACTTCACGTCTGCGATCCAGGAGGGGGCCCCGATCTTCGACGTTTTCACGCGCACGCGGACCGGGCGCGGTGTGGCCCCGCGGCCTACCAAGGCCGTTGACTCAAAGGCGTTCTTCATCCACGACCTCTACGGCAACAAGGTCTTCGCCGAGCACGGCCTGATCTTCCGCTCAGCCAAGCATGTAACGCTGAACAAGCGCATGCGGCGGATGGTGTGGGCCGGTTCGGGCCTGATGACGGGCCTGATGCTGGCGTGCTTCTTCCTTGGCTGCTACGGCGTGAGCGATCTCATCACCGGGCCGCGCGAGGACTGTCGCAAAGCATCCGAGGCGATCCAGTTGGCCCACGAGGCGGGCGTCGAATTCGATGGATTCTCCGCCAATCTGGACCTGGCCGCCGCTTTGCAGGCGCAGCGCGAGAACTACAAAGGGCTGTGGCCGCGTCTTTGCGCCCGAGCCTTGTTCATCGGCGCCGATATCGATGTGCCGCGGGATTACGTGCAGGAGATACACGCTCGCTACGTGCTGGATTGCACTGTGCGGCCCGTGGTCGACGAGGTGGAAGCGCGCCTGGCTGAGGAGAAGGTCGCCGGGCTGAGCGGCGAATCACGGAACCGTTACTTGGCGGCCCTGACCACTTACACGAAGTGGTACGGAGAGATGGTTGGGCAGGAAGAACTGCCGCGCCTGACCGATCAGGAAGCGGCGGCCCGGGCTACAGAATACGAGGCGTTGCTGACGTACCTGAGTGTGCAGGGTGGCGTGAAGAGCGCCGCGCTCGCCCAGTTCGAAGACGCCTTGGGTTCACTGGCAGAGGAGCCGCGATCCTTTGCCGCCGACGTCCTGCCCACAGCACTGTCGCTCGATCGGCAGCGCCAGGAGCGGATGACGAACACGTTGCGCTCGGCGATCAAACAGATCGCCGCGAGCTGGAAGCCGCTCACCCAGTTGGAGACCGGTAACCAGGACCCGTTTGTCCGGTACTGGGCGGAATTCGCCGTGCGCGTCGGAGAGTTGCGCGACCGGTATCATGAGTTGCTGACGACACGAGATGGCTTTCGACAAGCAGGGCAGTACCCGGACGCAGTGCAGCGTTTCCTCGATTTGACCGAGGGCGTGAACGACATGGGGGTGATGGATGCGCTGCCCAAGCCGGGCACGCTGGCCGAGGCGTACTACAACCTGGTCAACTTCCTGAAGAACGAGAAGGTGCCGGAGACCGAGGTCCACAGGGTCCGCCGGCTCGGCGACATGCTGGCGTACTTCGCCGAGCAGTGGAATGCGGAGTTCGACCCCTTGGAGGAAGCCCTGGTCGCCGGGGCGCCGGACCGTGTGGGTGACCCGCAGAATGCCGTCTACCAGGCGCTGAGCGAGGGACGCGGCGAGTTGGAGGCGGCGCTGTTGCTGAGCCTCGCGCAGGTGCGCGAATCACTCGGGTTGAAGGAGGACCAGGAACCGCTCGACTACTACGCCAACCAGTTGCTCGTCAAGATCAGCGAGGCGCAACCGCCGCGGCCGTTCGACAAGACCGCCAGCGTGTCGATCGACGACAACGCCCTGGGCACAAACGAGCGTCTGAAGCAGTACCTGGTCGAGCTGCGCGCATTGGCTGGCGGCGGCGAGCAGGAGCTCGAGGAGCTGCAGAACCTGGAGAAGTGGCCGGCCCTGCTCGAGCGGATGGCGGCCGGCACGCCGCCGGGGGAGGCCCTGGCGGCGTGGTACCGCAACCTGTCCGGTCTGGCCGGCGAGCCTCCGACGCACGAGATCGTGCGTAATTCGGGGCTGGCGGACCGCCCCTTCTGGGAGCCGGCTGAGCTCTATGCCCTGTCCGACGCATTGTGGAATGGCCGCAAGCAGTTCAGCGTGCGCCTGCTGATGGAGAGAATGGTCGAAAAGTGCGCGGCCAGCAGCAGCGAACGCGAGCTGCCAGGTCTGGCGCGCCTGCTGCCCGGTTTCGACGACCCGGACCGGCACCTGCCGTTCGACCGGCATCGCTTCAACGTCACCACGGTCGCCGCGCCGACACGTGCGCCCGAACAGACCGCGGAAAGGGAGGAGCCCGAGCGCGAGGGAGAACTGCCGCGCTTGCGCCGGCAGCGCGATCAGCAAGAAACCCCGGATGTCAAGCTGGGGCGGAGTGGCCCAACTGAGCTGCTGGCGAAGTACCACACGCGGGCCTTCCTGCTGAAAGTGCTGCGCGCCCATGACGCAGTGCAGGCGGCATTGCAGAACCAGCCCGGCACCGAGACCCTGCGGGCAGCGCTCGACCGCGCTGCGCACGTGTACATCGACAGCTACTTCCAGGACTGGCACGGAATATATACGGATCCGACGCGGCTCCTGGACGAAGGCACGCTGACGCTGCTGGAGAAGTGTCGCGCGGGGCAACTCTCGTGGCCGGAGTACGTCGAAGCGCTGACCGGCCGGGATGCGTATACGTCGCAGGCCCTCGCCGATCGCATGGTGGCCTTGGTGCGCGAAGCCGTCATGTTCGAATACGACCTGGATTCCGCGAACCCGAACGCAGCCGTGCGCGCGCGGGAAGACCGTATCTACGACCTGATCGCGGACCGGCTGAGTGAGGTGAATCGCGCGGGGCACAGCCTGCCCCATCTCCTCAAGGAGATGATTAGCGACGTCAATCGGCCCGATCAGGGGACGCGTGAAACGGCTTTCGCCGGCGCGATGACCACGGCCTGGAACAACTATGTCAGCCAGGTGCGGGAACTTGGCCCGCTGCGCGAAGAAGATGCGCAGAGTTCGTCCGGCAAGCCGCCGGACCTGGCCAAACTGGCCAAGGAGATCGTCTTCAAGCGCGCGACGACCACCGAGTTCGGGCTGATCAAACCTCTGCTTGACCTGGCGCAATACGGCCAGGAACTACTGGTCCACCACCTCGATGCGCTTCTGGCGCAACGCTTCGACAAATACCGCGCGCAATACCCGATCGTGGCGGAGAACGAAGCTCTCGACGACTCGGCCCGGCTGACGCGCCTGAGCCAGCTCAAGTTGCTGCCGCCGCGCGAACTGCTGAAGCTGTTGCAGGATGTGGCTGACTTCGAGCGTCGCTACGGCGTGCTCTACGCGAACGTGAGAGCGGATTCGAACGCCCAGCAAACTCTGCAAAAGTGCAGACAGTGGGTCGAGTTCCTGTACAACGATCCCAATTCACTGACCAGTGGGAGGGATCCAGATCAGCTCGATGTCTCAGTCGAAGTTGTGAAGGACTTCAGCGGCGAATTCCGGAACGCGGGAGAAGTGTACTACAAGCTCTCCATCAGCCTGCCCCTGCTGACCGAATTCGACGAGAAGGGGCGGCCGATTGATAGGGACACCCGTAGCGCGGACGGCGGAATTCTGTCCGCGGAGGTGCGCTCCGCGTTGAGCGGCAAGGACCCCCAATACCGCTGGGACTTGCTGCCACGTGAAGAAATCACGTTCGACCGCACCAGAGTGGCGGTCCTCGAAAAGCACCCTAACGCGGCAATGACGTTCCCGGACCCGGCCGTGGGCTGGGATCTGGCGGGCGATCCGTGGTCGCTGCTCCTGCTTCTCAGCGCCGATCCGGACAACCGGCTCGCCAACGACATTTGGAAGATCCCCGTGCGCATCGAAGCGGGCCCCGAGCCCGTCGGTTTCAATATCGCCTTGCGCTTGGGTAGCAGTGTGCGGTTTTTCCCGGGCGTGATTCCGCCTCCAGATCCACCACAGGAACGACCGAAGATGACGGCGGCGGGAGCTTATCTGACGCCTCCGCCGTCGACGGAGCGACCTTAGCCAGAAGAACCCTGGCGGCGTTTCTGCTGCGGACTTGGCGGCCGCGGTTCTCCTCGGCCGCAGATCACGGGAAGGCGTTCCTGTCCGGCGACGTCCGGGACGGATCCCGGACAGCCACGGTTGAACCGAGAAGGGCTCAGAAGGACGGCGAATAGCATGGGTAGCCGCGTTGGCCAGTTCCTGGGCAAGCTGTTTTCCGGCCCAGCCGGGAAGAACGAGACCATCTTGCGCGCCTACGGCAAGCTGCCCTTCTACGCGGAGTACCGGCGCCTGGAGGTGTCACCCGGGACGCCCACCGCGTTCTCGCAATGGATGGACGAGGGCCGGCTGGCCTGGGCAAAGGCGACGGTCGGCGGCACACCTGGGAGTGTGCAATCCTCGCGCATCCTGATCCACTGGCCCGGCACGCGCGAAATAGTGGTTGCCAGTCTGTGGGATAGCCGCGACAGCCTCGGCCGCATCTTCCCCTTTACTTTGTTCGTCGTCTGCCCGGCGGATGCTCTGGGGGGTGACCCGCTCGAGCGCTGGACGGCCGCCACGGCGATCCACGAGGAACTCGACGCGGCCCATGCCGGTCTTGCGGCGTTGGGACGCGGCGGCAGCGACTTCTACCGCATGTACCAGAAACGGGCCATCACGCTGCGCCCCGACAACCTCGACCAGCGCGTCAAGCAGTTCTACGAGCAGGCCGGGCGTATCTCCGCGGCGGACTGGTTCGCGGCGGCCGGCCTGGACGACACTGACGCAGGAACCTGGTTTGCGAGCTTGTCACGCCGCATCGAACGCTGGCGCGCCGAGTCCGCCTTGACAGGGGAACTGGCGCTCAGTTGCCCGCTGGCGCGGGGCACGCCACATCACATCCAGGCCTTGCTCTGGTTGGGCCTGATCGCCCCCTTCTCCCGGCATGCTGGCAAGGACCCTTCACTTGTCGTGCCGATGGAGCACGCATCGGGTCCGACCGCGCTGCACGTTCTGACACGTGATCCGCTGGCGGACGACTTCCAGTTGCTGACGACCGACACGAGTCACTATCACTACGTCGAGCAACTCGGCCGGCTGCCGGCCACCGCAGATGACGCGCCCCCAACCGCGAACGGGGGCGCGCCCGAAGGTTCTCTCTTGAGTTGGCTTACGAAGCAGGCGTCTGTCGGCAACTGATGCCGCTCACGGTTCGCGCCCGTACGCAACTTGGGCCACGTCAGCGGCAAAATCCCGACATGCAAGGGCGATTGCGGCTTGCCAATCGTCGCCACAGCGCTCGCGATACCTGGGATTGTCGAAGGCGTAGATCACCGAGCGCGAAGCATTAATGACCGCTCCGTCGCCGCCGGCGCGGAAGCACGGGCGACAGGCGGCCGCGGTCGCCCCCTGGGCACCATAGCCCGGTACGAGGAAAGGTGTCACTGGCAGGGCCGTGCGGAGCCGCGCCGTACTCGCGGCGTCCTTTGGCGCCACCACCGCTCCCACACACGAGAGTCCACACACGCCGCGCAGGGCCGCGTCTGATCCCCATTCGTTGACCAACTCGGCCATGTGCTCGTAGAAGTGGCGTGTCTCCCCGAACTCGTGCACCGCGTCGGCTCCGGGGTCGGAAGGCCGCACCAACACGTACAGCCCCTTTCCGAGTGCGCGGGCGTGCTCGATGAACGGGCCGACGGCGTTCTCACCCAGGTAGCCGGCCAGCGTGACCGCGTCGGGCAGTCGAGTTGGGTCGACTTCGGCGAACGCCGGCTGGGCGAGGTGTCCACAGGCGTAGAGCCGGGCGGTCGAGCCGATGTCCCCGCGCTTGACATCGCCGATGACGAGCAGGCTTCGCTCGTGGGCATACGCTACCAGGCGATAGTAAACGGCTACGCCCAACTCGTAGAAGGCTTCGAAAAACCCCGAGTTGATTTTCACCGCCGGCACGAGCGGGGCGACGACCTCGATGACTCCGCGGCCGAAGGTCTCGATGGCGGCGACCGCGGCCGGCAGATCGACAACCTCCGGGCGCAGCGAAGCTGGCAAACGGTCGTAGACGGGATCAATGCCGACGATTGCCGCTGTTCGACGGGCCAGGATGGCGGCGTTCAAGCGGTCGGCGTAGTGGTCGCCCATAGTGCTTCTCTCGCTGGCTGGGAGCGGTCCAGCCCGGTCGGCTGCGACATAAAAGAAACCCGGCCAGGGCCGCGCGGGCTGCCTGGCCAGATTCCGGTACCTGGTAGTGTCGCTCGGCGACCGGGCTGGGCCGGCGAGCGGCGGTTTGCAGTGTCCTGACAGCGACGGTGCCTAGCCAAGATTGGTCCTAGCCGGGCGCGACATCAAAACCGGGATAGTGCTCCTCAGAGTGGGGCCCCTCGTCGTCGTCGGTGTCATCGTCCGCGTCGCCAAAGAACCCACCTACGCTGGCCTCGGTGCCGTCGTCCGACACGTCGACACCTCCGAATCGAGAGGGCTCCCCATCATCGTCCACCGCAGGCACGTCCTCATCACTTGCGCCTTCGCCAACTGGAGATTCCGCGGATTCGGCGGTGGCCATGGGGCGCGCCGCCACCGGTTTGACATCCACGATCGGGGCGGGAGCGGCGATCAGCTCTTCCACCGCGGGTGGCCGGACGGCGGCGGGTTTGACGTGGCGCGTACGCTTCTTGGCAGGGCGTTTTATCTTGGCTTTGGGTGCCGCAGAACTGCGGGCTGCCGGCGTTACCTTCTTCTTGGTCACCGCCTTCTTGGCGATCTTCTTTGCGGCTTTCCGCTTGACCGTCTTCCTGGTCGCCTTCTTCTTGGCCTTCTTCACGGCGCGCTTGTCGGTCTTCTTCTTGGCCGCCTTCTTCACGGCGCGCTTGATCGCCTTCTTGATCGTCTTCTTGGTCGCCTTCTTCTTGGCCTTCTTCGCGGCGCGCTTGACGGCCTTCTTCTTGACCTTCTTCACGGCGCGCTTGACGGTTTTCTTCTTGGCCACCCTCTTCGCTTTCTTCTTTGCCATGGCGCATCCTCACGAATTGCGATCCCAAGGGACCATGTCAATGTCTTCGTCGGGGTCCGTCCCGACCAGCCGTTTCTCTCTTTGTATCGTCAGCCCGAGGCGTATCGCTGCACGTATGCCTCTGCCTGGGCAATCGTCGCACGGAATCCTCCCGACGCGCCCGTCAAGCTCGCGTCGGTCAGTGACAGCGTCGGAATATAGTACGCTTCCAGCTCAGGTCCAGCGACCCACGCCTTGTCGGGCCACTCGTGTACGCCCGTCGTGCCGTCCGGCGAAGCCAATGCCAGATAGCCGCAACTGCGGATGAAACGTCCGGCCCAGCGCCGCAACAACGGCGACTTCTCGCGGTCGAAGCCTCTACGACCGTCGGCCGTTTCCTCCCAGATCTGCACCAGTGGCGTCAGGCCCAGCAGCATTTCGTTCCATTCCTCGCCGGCGATCAGCAACTCCGGGTGGTGCCGCCGCAAGTCACGAACCAGGCGGCGTACGCCTTCAACCTGATCCCACGCGGGATCGTTGTAAAACACATTGCACGTTTCGTCCAGGAAGACCGCGTCGATAGCATACTCTGCCACGAGCCGATCCACGACCTGGAGTAGTATCTCCCGCAGCCCGGGCGGTGTCAGCGAGATATATGCATGCGCGCTGTCGCCGAGTCCGTCATGGTCCCAGTCGATCTTGTGGCTGTGTTGAGCCACACCATTCGCATCGCGCAGGACATAGTCCTTCAGGTGTCGTAAGTATAGCGGGTGACACATGTTAGCGGCCATCGCGTTCAGGTGGGGCATGATGTGGAAGCCCTGCGCGCGTGCCGCGCCGCAGAATCGGCGGAAACCCGCGTGGCCTCCCAGACCGTCTGACGGGCAGTAACTCGGGTATTGCCGCATGTAGCGCCCATCCCACCCGATCGGGTACAGAATGGTTCGCGCAGGGGGAAACGCCTCGGCCAGCAGGTCAGCCGCGCTCCGCATGCCGGCAAAATCCAGATTGGAGCGGCCGTTCCAGTCGGTGCCATGTAGATTCACGACCAGACCGACGCCGCGCAGCCAGTCGGGTGCGTCGCGCCGCCGAGCGAAATCTCCAGCCCCGTAAGCCTGGCGTACAAAATCTGCGTAGTCGTCCAGCAAGTCGTCGAACTGCGCGCGATACCCGATTTCCCACGTACTGGTTTCAAACGCACAGGAGCGTTCGCGCGCTGCGGCGTCCTGCACAATCTCGAGCCGCATCCGGTCGCCGTTGCGCAGGACGCGCAGCCGCTTGAAGCGCCAGGGAAAGTCGCGCGTGGCGATGGTGAAGTAGCGCCCTGCAGCCTGCCACACGGCGAAGCCGGTGCGCCAGTGACAGGGAAAGTCCCACTGTCGCCACGTGGCTTCCGGCAGGTCGATCAGTTCCGGCGCGAGCATCTTCATATAGGGCAGATCCAGCGCAAACTTGACGGCCTTGATGGGCCGGCGGTGTTGGCAGTGGGCCCGGATGGAGACGAGATCGCGGTTGGTCTGCCTCGTATCGAGCGCGACGCGAAGACCGTGTTCGCTGATCTGCTCGGGACCGTCACCGTTTACGAAGCAATCGCTGATGGCGCCCTGAACATTGCGCGTCCAAGCCACAGGCCGAAAGAATGTGGCGTCGCTCATGTAGACCGCGACGTCGAAGCGGAACTCGCCGATGTCGAAAGCGTCTTGCATCAGGGCAGCTATCGCCAAAGCCGGTACGCTCGGGATTATGGCTTGGGCGAGCCGCTCCCACAACCGCACTATGACCGACCTTTCTTGCGCAGGCCTTCAAGTTTGCACGCCGGGCACGCCGAAGAATGGCACAGATTGCGGCGTCAATGCACCGGGCAGCAGTTCGCCACGGCATGGTCGCAACCAAGCCCACAACCACTTACTAAAGGAGCTTCTCGCATGCAATCCATTTCGCGCCTACTGTTGGGGGGACTGGTCTGTCTGCTGTTGGCGGGCTGCCCCGTCGTCAACCCAGGCGGCTGGAACGGAGACGGGGGCAGCCCGGACGGCTCCGGGACCGCTCCCAGCGGTGATGTATCAGCTTCCGCCCTGAACTACCAGGGTACACTCACAGGTGCGGTCGCCACCACGAGTTCCACGGCGGGGTCAGATTCCGGGCAGGCCGCGCGGGGCGTGCCGTTTTCGGCTTACACATCCTCCGCGATGGCGTATCTGACCGACACCGACGGAAGCCCGCTCCTCGATGCCACCGGGAACGAGTACCCCCCGTTTCCTGTGGATCCGACCGGCAGCTTCGAACTCGTGGGGCTCCCGGTTGGGGTCGATATCGTCGTGCACATCGACATGGACGGTGACGGGGAGCCTGACCTGGCGACGATCGTCAACATCCCTAAGGACAGCGCCGCAAACGCGGGGGCTCTTGCGGACGTGACCATCGATCCGCTGAGCACGCTGGTTCACGCCAAGCTCAAGCGGATGCTCCAGGAGCAGGGCGTGACGGGTGAGAAGCTGAAGTTGAGCCTTTCGGGCCTGATCGAGCGCATTCGAGACGCATACGAGAACCTGCTGGACGACGCCGGCATCGAGAATGACATTGCTTTGGACGCCATTCTTGGTCTTTCGCCTGAAGAGATGGCCGCGCTGTTCGAGCAACTGGTCCCCTCGGGCGCGCAGCGCGGCATGCGCATGGCGGAGAGCAACATCGCCCTGGCGGTGGCTGAAGATGTCGAGGCGGTTGTCAAGGCTGTGGCCAAGACGATGGTCGAGGGTGGGTTCGTGATCTGCGACGATCCGGGAGGAATCGACCTGTCATTCCTGGGTGAGCCGGCGCATGTGCGGGCGTGTACATTCGCGCAGTTTCACGCCATGTTTGGCATGGGATCGGGGGAGTCGGGCGGCGCCGGCGGCGAGCCGCCGACCGGTCCGCAGGATCCGGACGCGCTGGAACCGATCCTCTACATCAACACGCTGGCGGAAGCCGACCGCAACTTCGCCATGGCCGAGGAAAAGGAACAGATGGCGCAGACCAAGCCGATGTTCGGCGAATTCGTGCTGGTCCGGATCGCGGAGGTGTACCTCGCCGGCGAGACCCTCTCGCTCGCAGACCTGTATGGGTTGATGGTGGATGCTGAGACGGGGCTGGGACTGCGGCTGACCTACTCGAAGTGGGGCGGTCCGAACCAGCCACCGCTGGATGTCTTCGAAACTCCCGACGGAACAGGGGTCGAGAAGAACACGAGGGCCCTGTTCCAGCAGATCGACCAGCTTGGGATGGCAACCCCGGACCCCGAGAGCTGGGAGCGACACAAGGCCCAGATGCGGGAGATCATCGGGGCCTTTCTGGCGGGCACTGCGGCGCCGACGTTTGAACGGCTTTTCGCCGGAATCCTGACGGAGCGTGTACCCGGCGCCGAGGAATATGCCCGACACATCCGCAGCCGCCGGGCGCACCTGCCGTTCAGTCGGTCCGGTCCGAGCCAGTGGTACGTGGTGGCCGACGCGGACCCATGGCAGAACGACGAGGCGCGCGCCATCACGGTGGACGTCGAGACGGACCAGCAGGGCAAGGTCACCCGGGTGATCTACAACCCGGCCGGTACCGGGAAGTTCTACGTCGGGTTTGGACCGTGGACAGAACTGGGCATGGAGACGGAGTTGATCCGGCGCAGCAACGGAAGGTTTCTCCACGACCACAATGGCGAGCCGCAGTTCCTCGAGATGGCCAGCTCGGACATCTTCCAGAATGTGAACGCGCAGACCTTCTTCGAGGCGTTCAGCGACAGCGGGCAACACTGGCCCGGAGCGCCGGCACTGCGCATTCCCAATCACGGTTTTGATCCCAACTTGCCGCCTGACCCAGAGACGAACCCCCCCGACTGGGAGGCCTTCGTCCTGACCACGGAGCACGGGCCCAGCGGTGAAGTGGTGCGAGTCAACTACTCCAACGGCGTCGCCACCTACGACGAGGCGGGGCAATACTACCTGCTCTTCGACGAACGCACGGACACGGACGGGTTGTTCGCGCTGATCACCTCCGAGGGCGAGATGCTCGAAGAGACGCCCGGGGATTGGGAGACGCGTGTGCTCATTGGGGCTTCGGCGGTGCAGGGAATCACGCTGGCCCCGGAGCAATTCACGAACATCTTCGGCATCGACGTACCCAACCCGGGCTATGACCCGGCCGGCGCGCCGTACTACGACGACATCAATGAGAACGGCCAGCCCGATACGGGTGAACCCTCCTTTGCCGAGCGGCACATGCTGTCTGATCCCAACGACTGGCGCTCGACGTGGGTCGAAAAGTACTATCGCGTGCAGGGCACCGACGCGTTCCCGGAGCCGCAGGAGATCGACTGGGAGGCGGAGACGCCCGCTCTGATGGACGGCACTCCGCTGGTGCCGCGCAACATCAGACCCCGCCTGAACGCGTTCCTGTTCGGACGCCCCAACAGCGCGATCAATCTCCTGATGGCGTTCGGCTCGCCGGAGTTCTTCAACGGCACGCAGGCGATGAACGCACAGACGCGTATCAACCCGCTGATGGCCGTGGCCCTGATCGACCTGGTCTGCGAGCGGATCCAGAACGTCGCGGCCACGGTTGACTGGGATGGCCCGGGCGGCATGCCGGCGCACGAAGAGCTCGTCCCGGCCTGGTTCTTCATGGCTCCGATCGGTGATCCGCTCACGATGATCATCGACCGCTTCGACGAACTTGCCGAGAACACGACCGAGTAAGGCCTCAGTCCGGCCACGCCGTGCCCGACACACGGCGCCGGGTCAATCACAGACGGCGGTAGCCCCCGGCTGCCGCCGTCTTGCCATGCTATGCAGGGTTTTAAGGATCGACGTAGGTCCGGGACCGGGCGATATGGCGGGGTGGGCCGTAGCCAACGCGTACCTTGGAAGTCGGGCCGACGGCGGTTGGACTGACTCTGGTCCAACCCACGCTCGACGGGCGCACCGCGA
>JAHJAR010000296.1 GCA_018814045.1 Planctomycetota bacterium
AAGCGCAGGCGGCACAAGCCTGCGGCCTGATCCGCGCGGGTGGAACAAGCTCGCGCGGCCGTGCCGTGCTCAGGGACCACCCGGTCGTCCGGCGTGTCCGCTGCTGCCCTGCGAGGGTTCGTCCCGACGTGGGTGAGGCGGACAGGCGAAGAAGAAGGCCCGGCCGTGGCGAGTAGCCGCGAGACGAAAGGCGCGGCCGGGCCGTTCTCATTCGTTCCGTGCGCAGATGAAACGCACTCGCGTGCGGTGCTGGCGGTGCTGGCTGGGATCCGGTCGCCATCGTGATCCCGACGACCGCTGGGCGTGAACTGGTTCTGCCGCGTTACACCGAGCCGACGGCCGAACAGGCCATGATCTTGCACACGCTGAACCTGAGCCTGCCGCCCCAGCCGCCGCCGCGCATCCGGTCCGGCCAGGTCGAGCTACCGGCCGCCGAACCACCCGCCTGACGCCCACCGCGCCGCTTCTGTAGTGCAGACCCATGGGGTCCAATCGGCCTTGGCGACCCCGCCAATCAGGTTCCGGTCAGCGATCTGCGAAAGTCGGGTTAGTGCCGGACCAGCCGCAGGAGCCCCACGGCTCCGAGCGGGATGATGAGGTCAGCAAGCAGCGCGAGGGGGATTCCACCCATCCGGTGTGTGGGGCGGCCATGGAAACGCTGCACTGCGAGTTGCTCTGCGCCAACTGCGGCTACCGCGAAGACTGCTCAGACATCTTCCGGCCCTGAGCGACTCCACCAAGTCGGCTGTTGGCTTGGCCTGAGCAGTCGGCCCTAGCTCGGGACCGCTCGAGCAATCGCCCCTAATAGTAGGGTAATGTTAGGTATATGGCGTTGGGCGGGAGGTTTTCTTTGACCACGAGCACATTATTTCGTGGTGCTAAGCCGTTGGTACACAGCCTATTGTGTCATTGGTGTGTGGATGGGGATTAGAATGGATCAGGATTCAGTTTGACGGCCCCCATATCTGGGGTTATTTTACAGGATGCCCCCCATATGCTGGGTCCGCGGGTTGGGCCCGAGTTGGGGGTGCTGTTTTGTGTGCGTGGGCCTGCCCGCGCTGAATCGGATTCATCGTATTCATAACCGCGAGGAGATCAAGGATGGCCTCCGCCGATGATGTCACGCGCGTTCTCGCTGAATCGGCCAGGGATGAGCCGGTCCTGACCGCGAATGCGCGTAAAGTCTTGGAAACAAGGTACTTAAAGAAGGATGAGCGCGGGAATTGCCTCGAAACGCCGCGCGATCTCTTCCGGCGCGTTGCCAAGACGGTTGCAGATGTCGAGCTTTTGTACGGAGTTTCTGAGGAGCAGCGGCAGGATTGGGAGCAGTGCTACTACGAGTTGATGACGAGCGGGGCGTTTCTGCCCAATTCACCCACGCTGATGAACGCCGGTCGCGAGATGGGCATGTTGTCCGCCTGCTTCGTGTTGCCGGTGCGCGACTCGGTGGTTGACATCTTCAATAGCATCAAGCACACGGCGCTGATTCAGAAGGCTGGTGGCGGCACCGGCTTCGCGTTCGACGAGTTGCGTCCCACCGGGGATTTCATTCAGTCCAGTGGCGGGACTACGAGCGGTCCGATCAGCTTCTGGCGGGCCTTTAGCGAAGCGACCAACGCGATCCAGCAGGGTGCGTTTCGCCGTGGGGCCAACATGGGGATGATGTACATCCACCACCCGGACATCCTCAAGTTTCTGCACGCCAAGCAGGATCTGAGTCAGTTCAACAACTACAACATCTCGGTCAAAGTGACCGACGTGTGGATGGAGGATTTCAAGGCTGATGCGGATGGGCCGCACGTCGTGCGCAATCCGCGCTCCGGCAAAGCCTACGTCATCCCCCGGGAACTGGACATCTGGGATGCCGATCTGCGTGATTACGTCGAGATCGCCTGCGTGGAACCGGTGCACTCTGAGTCCGCGGGCCGCTATCACGAAACGCCGCGCCTGACCGGCGAACTGCCCGAATCGCTTCAGGGAAAGATGTACACGAAGCGCGAGGTATGGAACATCATCGTGCACAACGCCTGGCAGACCGGCGAGCCGGGCGTTGTGTTCATGGACCGGATCAATGAGCACAATCCCACGCCGCTCCTGGGACGGATCGAGGCGACCAACCCGTGTGGTGAACAGCCGCTCTTGCCCTACGAGGCGTGCAACCTGGGCAGTATCAACCTGGGGTTGTTTGTAACGGAGCCTAATTCACCGGAAGCAGACGTGGACTGGCAAACGCTGCGGGAAGTCATCCGCCAGTCAGTGCGCTTCCTCGACAACGTAATCGATGCGAACAACTACCCCTTGCCCGAGATCGAACGGATCTGCAAGGCCAACCGCAAGGTCGGGCTCGGCATCATGGGGTTTGCCGATGCGCTGTTCAAGCTCGGCGTACCGTACAACAGCGCGGAAGGTATCGCTTGGGGCGGGCGCTTCATGCAGTTCGTCAACGACGAGGCACACGCCTATAGTGAACAGCTCGCCCGCTGGCGCGGACCTTTCCCCAACTGGAAGGGTAGCCGCTGGCACACGTGCGACAACCGCGTCATGCGCAACGCGGCAGCCACCACCGTGGCGCCAACGGGCACGATCAGCATCATCGCGAATTGCACCGGCGGGATCGAGCCGTTGTTCTCGCTGGCGTTTCTGCGAAACGTCCTACGCGACCATAAGGATGGTCACAAGCCGCTGGTGGAGGTCAACGAGACGTTTCGGCAGGTCTGCGCCGAGCGCGGCATTCTGCGCGATGGCCTGCTCGAGGAGATCGCCCGGGCCGGTACGTTGGCGCATATCGACGAGATTCCGGAGGATATCAAGCGCGTCTTCGTCTGCGCCCATGACATCGAACCGGAGTGGCACGTACAGATGCAGGCGACCTTCCAGCGGCACTGCGACTCGTCAATCAGCAAGACGATCAACTTCGCGCACGATGCCGTGCGGGAAGACGTGGGGCAGATCTACTGCCGGGCCTTCGAGCTGGGCTGCAAAGGCGTGACCGTTTATCGCGACGGCTCGCGCAGCTTCCAGCCGATGACGTTGAAGAAGCAGGACGGCGCTCCGCAGAGCGCTGCACGGAGCGCCCGCGCAACCGCAGCGGATTCGACCGACGAGGCGGCTGCCACAGATACGAGCGTGGCGTCCATCAAGACAAATGGCCCCGGCAATGGGAAGACCCACAAGCCGGTCGCCGCGCAGGCACAGGACTCTGCGGCGCCCACGGCCACCGCCAGTGGCCGTCTGAGCCGCGTGGCACTGCCGGCGACGACTGCTGCGCCACCCGTGCGGACGTTGGAGCCACGTGACCTGCCTTAAAGTTTCGAGACACAGGTTTGAAGT
>JAHJAR010000297.1 GCA_018814045.1 Planctomycetota bacterium
CAAGGGGGTTGGATTCGCAGGGGCGAGTTGAACCACGGGCGTTGGATTCGGCGAAGCGATGCAAACGCGAACTTTGTCTCTGTTTCGCGCGCGACAGATGTTCGAGAACGGTGTCGTTCCCTCTATTGACCGCTTCACGGCCTCGGCTTCGGCCGGGGCCGTGTCCTTTCTGGCGATGTCCCCGCTCGGTTTGAGCACCATCGGGCCAACGTACTGCTCGATGAAGTCCCGCATCTCCGTCGGCGTGGCAACCGTCGCAAGCGATTCCTGAGCTTCCGTGAGGGCTTGGCGGACGGCGCCGGCCAGCCGGCCCGTGTTGTCGTTGGCGTCGTTGGCGAGCTCGGCCACGGCCTGCTGAAGCCGCTCGCGCTCGGCTTCCAGTTCCCCCACCTGCCGGGATACCGCCCGCTTGGCCGTGGCGTCGATGTCCGGGTCCACCAGGAGCCGGGTCATCGAACCGATCTTCTTGTCGAGTTCCCCGACTTTCGCCCGAACGCGCTGGAGCTCGCCGCGGTTGGACTGGGTGAGCTTGCGCGCCTCTTCAATCGCGTCTTCGATCAGGGAGTCGGCGTCGGCGAAGACCTCCTGGTAGGTCCGAGTGATCCGCTCCATCAGCAGGTCTTCGCGGACGCTGCCCGTGTTGCGGCAAGCTTCCGGTCCGTTCCGCTGGCGGCAGCCGCACTCGTAGTAGTGGTACTCGCCCTTGCGGTTCCGGCTGGTGCGGCGATAGCACACGCTGCCGCACGCTTCGCAGAAGATCATCCCGGTGAACGGCCGGTAGGCCGGGGCGAGAAGCTGCCCGTTATCGCAGCGCGGCCGCGCGTGCAACGCGAGCCGGTCCTGTGCCTCTTTGAACGTCGGGTCGTCGATGATCCGCAGCCGTTCGTCGTTCTGGACGATGTGTTCGGAAGCGTCCCGCCACACCGGCACCCGCCGGCCGGTGCGCTTGTTGAGCTTGTACTTCCGGCGGTTGTAGATGATCCGCCCGATGCAGATGTCGTTCGTCAGAATCCGCCGCACGCTGGTGTGCGTCCACGTCGGGCACCGCCGCGTCGGCACGCTGCGCTTGGCGAGCCGCTGGGCGAGGACCTTCAGGCCAACGGACTCGGTCGTGTAGACTTGGAATACCCACCGCAGAATCGCGGCTTCCGCCTCGTCGATCGCCAGCCGGTGCAGGCCGTCGGCGGTCTGCTCGATCCGGTAGCCGTAGGGCGGCGGTCCGCCGGTCCAGGCTTTCTGCTCGAACCGCTTGACCAGTCCGTCGCGCGTCCGCTCGGCCAGAACGCGGGAGTAGTGCTCGCTGATGACCAGGTGCATCCCGCGGGCAAGCGCGTCCTTTCCCTCTGTGACGCTGACGACCTCGACGCCGCTGTCCTCAAGCTGGGCGATGATCGCGCTGGTTTCGGCGAGGTTGCGCCCGAGCCGGTCGTACTTGTACACGAGGAGCCGCTCGATCTCGCCGGCTTCGGCGTCCGCGAGCAGCCGGAGCAGGGCTTCGCGGCCGGCCAGGGCGCGGCCGGTGCGAGCACGGTCAACGTATTCGCGGAAGCTGCGGGGCGGGAGGTCGCGGCGGCAGGCGTCAAGCTGGACTTCGATCGAGGTGCCGCCGTCCTGGGCGTGGGAGGAATAGCGCGCGTAGATCGCCGTCGTCTTCCTCATGGGCCGGTCTCCTGGGCTTTGAGGATGTCCACGGCGCGGCGGGCGATAACCCGCACCAGCCAGCTTCGGGCGTCTTCGATCTGCCGCCGAGTGGGCCGGAATAGCTCGCGCCGCTCATCGCCACAAGTCCTTTTCTGACGGCAGTTTACCGCACGGCCGCCCGCTTGTGAAGCAGGCGCGGGCTCGGTTTCCTGGTTTTCAACGGTGGGGCCGCGCGGCATCATACTCGGTAACTACTGGAGCCGCCGGCCGGTGGCTTCCGTAGAGCCTCCGAGCTTGGCCGGAGTGCCGGACCGGACCTGTCCGGGAGCGCTCCATCCCGGTAGAATGTTCGGATTCCGTTAGCGGCGGTCGTGGCGTGCCGCTTGACGAGGGTGACCACCGATGTCCACGTTCAGGCTCAGCCGGTTCTTTTCGCAACCGGAGATACTTCGCGGGATCGACCCGGAGAACCTCCTGTCCCTTCTGGCCGACCATGCGCCGGCGTTGGAGGTGCTCGGTCTGAAACTGCCGGACGAGGCGGTGGCGGGCCTCGACTACGAGCGCTTGATGTCGCTCTTGATGGCGCCGGACAAGCTGCCCGCCGACCTGCGCGAAGCGTTCTACTTCGTCCACGAGATGGCTACCGACGAAGGCATGGCGTGCCTGCTCGAAGCCGCGGAGGAGGCCAGCATCGAGATCGTCGGCAATCCCGCGCCGACGCCTGCGGACACGGCCGTCCAGGTGTGGTTGAAGGACCGCGAGCTACTGGAGCGCAAGCACGCCGAGCAGTTCCTTCGGAGTCCGCGGACCTTCGAGTCGTTCGGTACGGCGATCGCGCCTGTGCCGAAGTACCGCGACCCCGTCACGGCGGCAGCGCAGATGAAGAAGGACCTTGACGACTTCTTTGAGAAGAAGAAGCGCGGCCGGAACACGAAGGTCTTCCCCTACGTCCGGGATGACAGCGTTTGGTTCCTTGTCCGGCACGGCGACCCGTTCGAGCGCAGAGGCGCTATCGACGACAAGGGCGAGTCCATCGGCGTTTACTACTGGCCAGAGAAGTTCGATGTGCTGATACTCGACCCGCCCGAAGGCGAGCTTCGGGTGAACGCGCGGAACAAGGGCGAGAAGAAGGAGTACCGCAAGGTCTTCGGCCGGCACTTGTATCGCGACGACGGCTTCTTCGGCGGCGAGAGCAAGTACACGCTGGAACCGCTGCGTGAGAAAGGCGAGGACGCGCTTGCACCGGTCGAGGGCATGGAGCAGGTACTCCTGATCGAGGTGCACTTCTTCTGGGGCGGCTCGCACAGCGAGCGGGAAATCCGCAAGGCCGATGACGTGTTCGCCGCCTACAACGCCCGGGGCCGGCAGTTCCCTGCCAAGCCGCCGATTATCAAGGCGTGCTTTCGCATCACCTTCTCAGACTCGGACACGCCGCGGACGGTGACGATCAAGCCGCCCAACGTGGCGCAGTACACGCGCGACGCCAACAGCGTGACGGTCGAGAAGTGGCTGAAGGCCCGCGGCTTCATCGTCAGGAAGGGCAAAGCAGAGAATGAGCCGGCGGTTAGATCGGTTATGGTTGGCACTTGAGCAGGTGCCCGACCTGGCTGCGGTTGCGGGCGAGTGGCGCTCGCTGCTCGGCGACGAGTACGCGCGCGTCGGCCGCTTCCTGTTGCCGACGCCGCGCATCGCCCGTTCCGTGAGGGGCGCCGCGCCCGGGCGCACATGCACCCACGAGATTCGGCAGTGGAAACGGCAGTTCCTCTCCGTCTGCCCCGACGGTTGCGAGCCGGCAGAGGTTACGCGCGATGAGGTCACAATCCACCGGCTCGATACGACCGCACTCGCCCGCGAAATCGCCGGGGCCTTCGGGCTTGAGGTCGTGGCGGCGGGACTGGTCCCGAACGTGGCCGGCGTCTGGATGATCGGCGACTACGTTCCGCTCGCCGGCTTCCGCTTTCCCGTTTTCCTCACGCTGACGGGTGAGCCCGAGACGTTGCGCTCGGCCTTGGACGGGTTGGCGGCCCGGGGCGGGCCGTTCATTCTGATGGCGCCGACGCGGTCGGCATTCACGCAGGTCAGCGCCGACGTGGTCCGGCAGGCCAGCGCGTGCTTTCTCCCGCTGGATGGACTACTCGGCGACAGTGACAACGAGAGGCTGGCGCTGCTGGGCGGTCTCAACGTCGAAAGCGTGCTCGCCGAGCTCCGGGCCGCTCATGTTCCCCAACCGAAAGACGACGACGGCATGGTGTTCTTCCCGACCCCAGCGGGCGCCCGGTGGCAAGACGTGTCGATCCGGTTCATCGACCGGCATTCCGTCTACGTCACGGTGAAGGGCGTTTACCGGACGTACCACTTCGCACAGATGGGGATGGCCAACAGGAAGAACGCCAAGCCGACAGTGCAATGGGAGCTACTGGAGACGTTCGCCGAGGGCCGCGGCCTACTCGACTGGCGGAACAGGAAGGCCAGCCGCAAGAACCAGAAGCGAAGGGAGAACCTCGCGGGGGACTTGAAGCGCTTCTTCCGCATCGACGGGGACCCGCTCGTGTCGGAAGGCGGTGGCTGGCGAACGAGGTTCTGCGTTTCCTGCTCGACGTAGGCAGCGTCTGTCACACGCGACAACACGCGCGCAGTTCAGCGTTCCTCCCCTTGCGCCTCGATCACGCCAGGGACGGTCTCATAGTCCTCGGTCGAAGGGTCGGCAAATCCCTTGAACATCTCCGGATACAACGTGTTCTCGAAATGCAAACCGTGCAGCTCAACGTATTCGTCCCAGTCAAGCTGCCTGAGTGCCGACAGGTCAACAGAGAAGTGCGCGGGCAAGATCCCAAGACCTGCGAGATCTGCTTCGAAAGACTCTGCGGCCACGACCCTGTGTTCTGGTCTGAGGCGGCGGTTGCGCATTAGCGTCACGACTCTCATAGTGTAAAAGTCCTGTCCGGCCCAATGCGTCAAGAACACATCGGATGGCTGACGAAATAACGCACTGCGCACCATCTTGTCAATGTTGCCCATCACGCGCCCAAGCGGCCGATTCCTTTGACTGTCCAGGAGCTCATTCGGTTCAAGACCTAGTGTCGTCGCGAACTTGCCCAGCACTTCCTCTCGCAACGACTCAACTTCGTCGTCAACATCCGGCAGGTCTCGGGGGCATCTGGGCGAGTCTTCAGTATACAATACAGGTTGCATTCCAAGTGGCAGCGCTTTAACGGCCCGCCGAATCTTCCTCGCCCGCTTGGCGGCGTGTACCGTTAGCCACTTCACCAGTTCATACAGCGCGTTTCCTGCGGCTCCGTAGAGAATCGCTTTGAGCGCTTCCTGCCACCATACTATCGAAGGACGCGCTGCCACCGAGCGCTCGGCCGCATCCTTAGCTAATGCGTTTATTGCCTCTGGAGCGAGTTCCACCCTGATCCGCGCGCGAATCAGCTCCTTCGCCACAGAAAGTTGTGTACTCGTCGCCGGGTATCTGGCGAGCAGTTCGCTGAATTGCCGCTCCGTCAGCCCGATCACCGCCCGGTTGCTTTGAGCCAGCCCATCAGACGGTGCCTTGGCGCGAGCCTCGCAAGCAGCTCGGCCACGGGTCGTCTTGACCCGCTTTTCGGTCTTCTTGTGTCCTCGTTTGGCCATTGACCGCACCGTTGTCGTCAACAAGAAGCGAGGGCGCTTGGAGCATTGTACATGCAGAAGCTCCAAAGTCACAGACGAGCGACTCCCGCGCCGCGGCGAAACTTCGCTCCCCCCAACCGTACCCTGATTGGCACCTTCGTGGCCAGCGCCGATCGTCATAACATAAGCTAGGACAGTCACTTACGGCCGTTCACTCCTGCTCGCATGAGATGGTTTTCCGCGTCCTTGCGACTTTTCGCCAGTGCCGGGCGGCGGGTCCGGCGTGAACCGAGACCAACACCCGCCCCCGTGAGACTACCCCAGCCGGACCTGTTTCGCGGGGGCCTTTCGTGCGGTGCACGGAGGTCCGGCATGACCGCGGCAACCAGGACGACAGCCCAGCCGCGCACAGCGTCAACGCGCGTCTCTCCGCGCCCGCGGGGAGACGCCCGTGTCGTATCAGGTCCGGCTCGATCGGTTCGAGGAGTGGTTCATTGCGCGTAAAGCTCGGCAGTTGGCAGGCAGCGCCGGGTTCACAACCAGTGATGTCGAAGACATCGAGCAGGACATCCGCCTGGATGTTCTGCAACGCCTGCCGCGGTTCGATCCGGCGCGGTCAAACCGGCACACGTTCGTGGCCATGCTCGTTCGCCGCTGCGCGGCCTCGATACTCGAACGCCAGCGCGCGGAGAAACGCAACCGCGGGCAGCGGCCTCAGTCGTTGAATGCACCCGTTCGTGACACCGACGGGCGGGAGGTCGAGCTTCACCAAACGGTTGATGCACACGCGTGCCGGCCGGGACCAAGCGAGGAATCCCGCGACCTTATCGCGGACGTGCGCCGTGTTGTCGCCGGGCTGCCCGACCACCTGCGGCCGGGTGCGTGACACTTCAGGCGGCTTTTGAATAGGCGGGTCGGTTGTCCCAGTAATTCTGCCAGCGGTCATCTTGCGAGAGCCACAGAGCACGCAGGGCCAGG